>DYSB01000211.1 GCA_020726405.1 Acetofilamentum sp.
TCGTGAAGACCGCCCGTCCGCCGTGGTCGGTTCCCTCCACCAGCCAGCCCGTCCGGTCGTGGGCCACGCCCTCGGGCAGACCGCCGCAGCGCGTGCCCAGCACGGGCACGCCCAGGGCTTGGGCCTGCAGGGCCACGCTGCCCAGGCCCTCTTCCCGCGAGGGCAAAATGAATAGATCCAGCGCCGCCAGCCAGGGGCCGGGCTGGTCCTGGAAGGGATGAAAACTCACGCAACTCTCCAGTCCCAGGCGGTGGACCTGCTCGCGCAGCGCCGACTCCTCGTCGCCCGCTCCCACCAGGTGCAGGTGTAGGTCCGGGTGGCGTTGGCGTACGGCGGGCAGCGCCTCCAGCAGCAAGTCCAGGCCCTTGTGGCGGCGGAACCAGCCCAGGTAGCCCAGCATGGGCTGCCCCGGTAGGCTGAGCGGCGTGGCCGGCAGACTCAAGGCCTCGGCGCTGCTGTACACGGTCTCCAGTCGGGGTCGGCCGCTGGCGCCCAGACCACTGGCGGCCAGACGGCGGCGGATCTCCTCCGAGACGCAGAGCACGACGTCCGCCCGCGCCAACCGCTGCCGGCCACCGGCGGACGGGGCGTCGGGAATGCGCCGATGGGCGACCTTGACCACGGCCGTCGCCGGCAGCGCCTGGAACGCCAGGGTGGCCCGGCCAGTGTGGGCATGGAGGACCTTGCAGGAACGCAGGCCTTGGGTGGTGAGCACCAGGGGCAGCAGGGCCCAGAGCGGTCGCGCCAGCCGGTGCAGGCGCTCGGCGGGCAGGACCCCGGCCAAGCGGGCAGCCAGTGGTCCACCCGTGCAGACCAGCGCGTGGTTCTCGCTGCCCAGCCGCTCCAGCTCGCGGATCAGCAGCCAGGTCTGGGCCTCGCCGCCACCCCAGCGGAATTGGTCGTTGATATGGAGGATGCGCGGCTCAGCCACGGGGCGGTCCGCCGGCCAACCAAGCCTCCCAGAGCTTGGCCTGCTTGAGGAAGACGTAGAAGGCCGCCACGACGCTGAGCACGAAACCGCGCCGGCCCAGCAGCAGGCCGCCTTCCAGCAGCCACATGCGCAGGAATTTCCAGGGGGGATCCAGCACAAGCTTCACCAATGAGGGCCGGCGGCCCTGGTCGTGCTGCTCGGCGGCGAGCTGGCTCGTGTAGCGGTTGACCTTTTCCACGTGGTGGGCGAGGTCACGGTAGGGCCAGTGCAGCAGACGCGTGTGCAACAGCTGGACCTGCAGGCCCGCGCCGCTCACCCGGTCGTGTACCCAGGAGCCTTCGAAGCGCGCCCGACCACGATGGAACAGGCGCGTGGCGCCGTCCTGGCGCCAGCCCGTCCAGTCCACCCAGCCGCCCAGATGCCAGTTGCGGCGCCGGAAGCGGCCCGCCCGTCCGGGATCCCAGTCGAAGCCGGCCAGCTCGGCCTCCAGCCCCTCCTCCAGTGCCTCGTCGGCATCCAGGGAGAGCAGCCAGTCGTGGGCCGCGGCGTCCACGGCCACGTTCTTCTGCCGCACGTGGGATTCGAATTCATGCACCAATACGCGCGCCTCAGCCGCCTCCGCCACCCTCCGCGCCCCCTCGCTGTGCCGGGAATCCAGCACAACCAGCAGCTCGGCGCAGAGCGGGCGCAGGCTGGCCAGGCAGGCAGCCAGGCGCTCCTCTTCATCACGGGCGATCACGATCCCGCTCAACAGGGGGCGCTGGACGGTGCGGCCCGGCTGGGTCATCTCAGGCCTCGCTGGCCTTCAGGCTCTGGCGCAGGGCCTTGCGGCGCTCGATCTCGTCCAGCAGGGACTTGCGGATCCGCAGGCTCTCCGGCGTCACTTCCAGGAATTCGTCGGAGGCCAGGAACTCCAGGTTCTCCTCCAGACTGAAGGTGATCGGCGGCGCGATGCGCATGTTGCGATCCGTGCCCGAGGCGCGCATGTTGGTGAGTTTCTTGCCCTTCTGCACGTTCACGACAATGTCGTCCTCGCGGCAGTGTTCACCCACCACCTGGCCCGTGTAGATCCGGTCACCGGGGGCGATGAAGAAGCGACCGCGGTCCTGCAGTGCGTCCAGCGAGTAGGCCACGGCCTCGCCCTCGGCCATGCTGACGATGCTGCCCGATTGGCGGCCGGGAATGCTGCCCTTGAAAAACTCGTACTGCAGGAAGCGATGGTAGAGGACGATCTCCCCGCCCGTGGCGCGCAGCATGCGGCTGCGGAAGCCGATCAGGCCGCGGCTGGGCATGTGGAATTCGAGCTTGGTGCGCGTCTCCCCCGGGTCCATTTTCAGCATCTCGCCCCGGCGCTGGGCCACGGTCTCGATCACCACGCCCACGAAGGGATTGGCCACGTCGATGGTGAGGACCTCGACGGGCTCGGCCTTCTTGCCGCCGATTTCCTTGTAGATCACCTTGGGCTGGCCCACCATGAACTCGTAGCCTTCCCGGCGCATGTTCTCCATCAGGATGGAGAGGTGCAGGATCCCGCGCCCGCTGACCTTGAAGGCGTCGGCGGAGGCCGTGTCCTCCACGCGCAGGGCCATGTCGCGCTCGCACTCCTTGCGCAGGCGCTCGCGCACCTGGCGGCTGGTGACCAGCCGACCTTCCTGGCCGTAGAACGGGCTGGTGTTCACCATGAACGTCATGGAGAGGGTCGGCTCGTCCATGGCGATGATTGGCAAGGGCTCGGAGTTCTGCAGGTCGCAGACCGTGTCGCCGATGTCCACGCCTTCCAGGCCAATGAGCGCGCAGATCTCGCCGCAGCCCACCATCTCCTTTTCCCGCCGGCCCAGATTGTCAAAGACCAGCAGCTGCTTGACCGTCCGCGAGACCTGGCTGCCGTCGCGCTTGACCATGGCCACGGTTTCGCCGGTCTTGAGGCTGCCGCGGAACAGCCGGCCGATGCCGATGCGCCCCACGTAGTCGCTGTAGTCCAGGGCCGTGATCAGCAGTTGCAGGGGACCCTCGACGATCTCCGGAGCCGGGATCTCGGCACGGATGCAGGCCAGCAGGGGATCCAGATTCTCCTGGGGATCCCCCAGGTGCCGCACGGCCCAGCCAGCGCGGCCCGAGGCGAAAACCACGGGGAACTCGAGCTGCTTGTCGTTGGCGCCCAGGTCCATGAAGAGTTCGAAGACCTCGTCCACCACCTCCAGCGGCCGAGCGTTGTCCCGATCCATCTTGTTGATGACCACCACGGGCTTGAGGTGCAGTTGCAGGGCCTTTTGCAGGACGAAGCGGGTCTGGGGCATGGGACCTTCGAAGGCGTCCACCAGCAGCAGCACGCCGTCGGCCATCTTGAGCACGCGCTCCACCTCGCCGCCGAAGTCCGAGTGGCCCGGTGTATCGATCAGGTTGATGCGCACGTCCTGCCATTCCACGGAGAGGTTCTTGGACGTGATCGTGATGCCCCGCTCGCGTTCGAGGTCGTTGGAGTCCATCACCCGCTCGCGCACGTGCTGGTTGTCGCGGAAGACGTGGCAGTGCTTGAGGATTTCGTCCACGAGGGTGGTTTTCCCGTGGTCCACGTGGGCGATGATGGCCACGTTGCGCAGCGACATGGAACTTCCTTCCAGAAAAGCGCCCGGAGGCGGACCTGCCGGGCGGACAATGACGTGAGGCTACACTCGCAGCCGCTCGCAAGGTAGGAAAACGCACCGCCGGAGTCCCCAAGGCCCCTGACTTTCCTCGGCGCAGCTTCAAATCTACCTTGAACCAATGAAAAACAAGCCGTCGGGAGAGCCCATGGCCCCCTCCACCCTGGTCGAGGTGTTGGACCACGTGTGCCGGTGTTTTCCGGATCGCCCCGCCCTGCGCGTCAAGAGCGCCCTGTTCCAGTGGTCCCTGCGGGTGGGACTGGCGGGCCGGCCCCTGCCGTGGGGCCTGGCGTGGCAGCGCCGACTGGCGGACCGGCTGGTGCTGGGCAAGCTGCGGGACGCCGTAGGCGGACCGAAAAGCTGCTGGTCTCCGGTGGCGCGGCACTGGATGCGGAGGTCGAGAGCTTCTTTCTGGCCGCCGGGCTGCCCATCTCCCAGGGCTATGGCCTGACGGAGACCAGCCCGATCATCACCTGCAACCGGCCGGGCGAAATGCGCCCGGGCAGCGTGGGCCGACCGGTGCCGGGCTGCGAGGTCCGACTGGACCCTGCCAGCGGCGAGATCCTGGTGCGCGGTCGCAACGTCTGCCGCGGCTACTGGAGCCGGCCCGGGGCCACGGCACTGGCTTTCAACGGCGAATGGTTCCACACCGGGGATGTGGGCAGCCTGGATCCGGACGGCTACCTGAGCATCACCGACCGGATCAAGGACCTGATCATCACCAGCCAGGGAAAAAACATCGCGCCCCAGCGGATCGAGGGTCTGTTGGCCCGGGACGCCTACATCGAGCAGGCCGCCGCCGTGGGCGACGGACGCAAGTGTGTCACGGCCCTGGTGGTGCCGGTCTTCGAGCGGCTGGAGGCCTTCGCCCGGGAGCACGGTCTGCATTGGGAATCGCGCGAGCATCTGCTCTCGCTGCCGGAGATACTTGAGCTGGTGCGCCGGCGCATCGAGGAGCAGACCCGCGAACTCAGCCGCCATGAGATGGTCAAGCGCTTCGCCCTGCTGCCCGAGCTGTTCAGCGAGGCGGCGGGCGAGATCACGCCCACCCTGAAACTGCGCCGCCAGGTGATCCAGACACGCTACCGCGAACTCATCGACTCCATGTACCAGGCCCTCGATCAGGCGGTGGAGAGCTGCACCGTCAGCTCCCAGCGCCAGAAGAGCTGAGATTTCACCACAGAGGCACAGAGTTTTCGTGGTTGGATTCAAGCAAGCGGGAGGCGCCAACCTCCCGTTTTGTTCTCTGTGTCTCTGTGTCTCTGTGGTGAT
>DYSB01000212.1 GCA_020726405.1 Acetofilamentum sp.
TGCTCTGGCACCGACCTGGCACCGACCTGGCACCGACCTGGCACCGACCTGGCACTGCTCTGGCACCGCTCTGACCCTTCCCCGACAATTGTCACGGTAGGCGGGCCCTATCTTCTGGTACGACAGAACCCAGGAGACCTATGACCACCATCACCCCTGCCGCCACGTTGCGCGGCCGACTGGCCAATGTCCTGCTCTGGACCCTGGCCGTGCTGATCATGTTCGCGGCCATCGTCTACCAGCGCCGCACGGGCCCTACCTATCCGCGCCGTGGCGAGCTGGTCGTGGCCGGTAAGACCCTTCGCTACAAGCTGGTGCGCAGCCAGGAGACCTCCCGCGAGGCTTGGATGATCCTACCCGCCGCGGGCGGCCAAGTCAGCGCCACGCTCTACTGGAAGCGTTACAAGGTGCAGGAGCCCTTCATCCCGCTGGATCTCTGTCCGGCCGTGGAGGTTCTGCCCAACCTCGGCGCGAAGGAGTCCGACGAACTGCGCGACAAGTTGGTGGCCGTGCTGCCTGTGCAGCCGCCGGCGGGCAAGCTGGAGTACTACCTGGAAGTCACCACGCCGGCGGGCTCTAAGCGCATCCCGCCCGCGCCCGAGGATCCGATCATCATCCGCTTCAAGGACCCCGTCCCGGGCTACGTCCTCTGGCCGCACGTGGTGATGATGTTCTTCTCCGTGCTTTTCGGCATGCGGGCCGGACTGTCTGCGCTGGCCGATCCGAGCCGGATGCGCCGCCACGCCTGGGTGGCGCTGGTGGGCATGACCCTGGGCGGCATGTTGCTCGGCCCCTTGGTCCAGACGTTCGCCTTCGGCCATTTCTGGACCGGCTTCCCCTTTGGCAAGGATCTGACGGACAACAAAATGCTCATCATGTGGTTGAGCTGGATCGTGGCCTGCAGTCTGGTGGGCCTGCACTCGCGGCCCAAGGAATGGCCCAACCGGCTGATCATCGTGCTGGCCGCCGTGGTGATGACCGGCGCCTACATCATTCCCCACAGCATGCGCGGCAGTGAATTGAACTACCAGCAACTGGAGCAGGGCGTGGATCCGCGCAAGGCCATCGGCACGAGTGCCAACTGATGAGTCCCCTGCACACCCACCTGGCCCTGGTGCATCTGCCGGTGGTGGGTTTCCCGCTGATCCTGGCCGGCTGGGTGCTGGCCTGGCGGCGCGACGAGCCGTTCTGGGAGCGCCTGTTCAGCTGGCTCTGGCTTCTGCTGGCCCTGCTGGCGGGCGCCGTCTACTTCAGCGGCGGCGCGGCCTACGAACAACTGCGGCTGGCGGCGGAAGCTGCGGGCGGCGGCTGGCCGCTCCAGGCCGCGGCGGAGACCCACGGCGTGGCGGGCCGAGCGGCCTTCCTGGTTCTGTTGCTCTCGGGCGCCGCGCAGTTGCAGGGTGTCATGGCACGTTTCCAGGGGCAGGCCCCCGCCCGGGCCCAGCGCTGGACAGCCCTGGGGCTGGGTCTCGCCGCCGTGGTCCTGCTGCTGCTGGCTGCCTGGTTGGGCGGCGCAGTGGGACACCCCGCGCTGGGCTAGACTCTTTCATTGCAGCATTCACCACAGAGACACAGAGAAGAATAGAGAGGAGATTTCGCCTGGCGGAAGATCCCTTCTCAAATTCTCTGTGTCTCTGTGTCTCCGTGTTGAGTTCTCCCGGTTGATTTCCCCCCGAGAGATCAGCGCGGGTGCAATAGGCGCCAGCCTGTGCGGGCCAGCCGCTTCAGCCAGGGGTGGTAGACCTGCATGTGGCGAGAGATCTCGATTTCCTGGCCGCCGAAGCGCCGCTTGAATTCCGCCGGACCGTAGGATTCGCCCACTCGGCCGCCGCCGCCGAAATCGAACACGCGCAGACCGCGACCGTGCAGGTCCGCCAGGATCTGATCCACCAACCAAGTGCCCACCTGGCTCTCGGCCCAGGACTCGGAAGTCCCCGTGTACCAGTCGATGGCCCGCCCCTGGAAGAGCAGTTCCACCCGCGCATTCACCACCGGACCCCGCCCGCTCGAAGGCGCCGCCAGATAGATCCGGCACATGCCCGCCGGCACCAGTTCGTGATGCACGGCCTTGAGCAGGCCCCAGGGCAGCGGGGGCGCGCCCACCCGGCGGCTGGTCTCCAGCAGCAGGGCGTGGGCGCTGGCCAGCTCGTCCGGCGTGCGGGCCAGGCGCCAGTGGAACCCGTGGACCTCGGCGGCGAGGATGTTGCGCCGAATGCCCCGGCTGTAGCTGGCGCGGATCTGCTCCAGCGGCCTGTCCAGGTCCACCAGAAAGTTGCGGTGGCGATCGGTGCGCTGGCCGCGCCCGGCCAGCAGCCCATCCAGCCCGCGATGGTCCAGGTATTGTTCGAAGTAGAGGCAGCGGGAGCGCAACCGGCGGTCCAACCGGTCCAACAACTCCTCCAGTGCCTCCTCGTCCACCGCCAACAGGCCGGCGGGGGCGAAGGCCTTCTGGCCCAGCAACGGCACGGGCAGCAGGCGGTCCAGCAGCACCAGGCCCAGCCCGACCAGCCGGCCGGCGCGCCGCACCGTCTCCACGTGGACGGTCAGCCCAGCCAGACGCAGGGCCCGGCGAAACTCGGGCGTGTGATACACGGAGGCCGCCGGCTGGGCGGATAGGAACTCCCGCCACTCGTCATCATCCGGTGGGCGCCCGCTTCCCATCAGGCCTCCTGGGGAAGTTCGGCCAACCCCGCCGGGTCGGGCGTGGGCTGCTCCGTACGCATGCGCAGGGCCAGCAGCAGCGACCCGCAGGCCAGCAGCATGCCCAGATAAAAAGTCAGACGGTAGTCGAGGGCCCACATCAGGCCGCCCAGCGGCGGAATCACCACGGCGGCGATGTGGTTGATCGTGAATCCGGCCGCCATGCTGGGCGCCACGTCGGCGGGGTCGGCGATTTTCTGGAACCAGGTGCGGATGGCCATGGACATCAGGAAGAGCAGCTGGTCCGTGACGAAGAGCAGGGCCAACAGCCAGCGGCTGTCCGCCACCGTGTAGCCCCAGAAGACCAGGATCAGGCTGGAGTACTCCAGCCGCACGACGAAACGCTCGCCCATCCAGCCCACCAGCCGGCCGATCTGCGGCGCGGCCAACAGGGTCACCAGGCTGTTCAACAGGTAGAGGCCGGTGATCTCCTTCACCGTGAAGCCGTAGCGCTCCACCATCAGGAAGACGGCGAAGGCCACGAAGATCTGCCGGCGCGCGCCCGCCAAAAAAGTCAGGGCGTAGTAGAGGCTGTAGCGGCGGCGAAGGATCATGTGCTTGTGCTGGGGCACACGTTCGCGAAAGTGCGGCCAGCGCAGGCCGGCGAACAGCGCGCCGCCCACGAGCAGAGTGCCGCCCGCCAGCAGCAGTTGCCGCTCGTCCAGCCGACCGCTGAGCAGGAAGGCCAGCCCCAGGCCCACCAGTCCGGCCAGGCCCGTCCAGCTGCCCAGCTGGCCCAGGAAGAGCGGCAGCCGGCTTGGCGGCATGTGCTGCAGCGCCAGGCTCTGGGCCACGGTCTCGAAGTAGTGGAAGCCCGTGCTCATGATCAGCGTGGTGAGCAGCAGGCCGGCGTAGCTGGGGAAGAAGCCCGTCATGGCGATGCCCAGGCCCATGGAGGCCGCCGCGGCCAGGGCCAGCCGGTGCTCGGGCAGCAGGCGCAGGAGGAAGATCACCAGCACGGCCAGCAGGCCCGGCAGCTCGCGCAAGCCCTGGATCATGCCCATCTGGGGGGCCGTGATGCCGGCGCTCTCCACGGCGAAATTGGTGAACACACCGCGCCAGATCTGGAAGCCCACGAAGGAGCAAATCCCCAGCAGAATGAGGTAGTGGCGCATCCGGCGCATGTCCGGATCCGTGTCTTCCACGCTGGGTACCAGCCGGCGCCAGATTCCGCTCCCCATGCCCGCTCCCTTCGGTGCTGCGGTCGCGCGCTGCGTGAGACAGCGCGACCGGCGGTCAAGGTTGCATTTGCCCGCGATTCCTACGTTTTCGCCGGAGGTGACATGGACATCCTGCCCCTGCAGATTCCCGCGGTCCGGCTGGTGCGCCCCACGGTGCACGGCGACGAGCGCGGCTTCTTTCTGGAAGTCTGGCATCAGGCGCGCTACGCGTGTCTGGGCCTGGACCACCCCTTCGTGCAGTTGAATCACAGCCGCAGCCAGCAGGGCACCCTGCGCGGTCTGCACTTCCAGTGGGTGCGGCCCCAGGGCAAACTGGTGCGCCTGCTCTCGGGCGAGGTCTTCGACGTGGCCGTGGACCTGCGGCCCGAGTCCCCTACCTTCGGCCGCTGGGCGGGCAAGCACCTGACGGCGGAGAGCCACGAGCAGATCTGGATTCCCGAGCGCTTCGCCCACGGATTCTGCGTGCTCACGGCGCAGGCGGATTTCGAGTACCTCTGCACGGAGCCTTACACGGCCGAGCATGACGCCGTGCTGCGCTGGGACGACCCCGAGCTGGCCATCCCCTGGCCGCTGGCGAACCCGCGCCTCTCTCCCAAGGACGCCGCGGCGCCGCGGCTGGCTGAACTGCGCGAGCGCCTCCAGCACGCCTGGCGCAGTTGACCATCCCGCGGTGCAATGACAAGTTGCAGCCCGCGTCGGGAGCGCCCGGCCCTTCTTTTCCAGTCACCACGTTGTAGGGGTGCCGTAACCGGCTGAGAGTAAACCCTCCGAACCTGATCCGGGTAATGCCGGCGCAGGGAACAGCGGATTCCTTTCCCCAGCCTGCCTTGTTACGCGCCCTTTCTCATCCAGGAGGAAGGACGATGTTCCATGTCCGTTTCCCGCGACTCCGGCCCGGCCCGGAGCTCCCAGTCCGGCTGGCCATCCTGGCTGCCGGTCTGTTTCCCGCACTGCTGCAG
>DYSB01000213.1 GCA_020726405.1 Acetofilamentum sp.
CGTCACCACCTGGTTCTGGTTCAGGCCTGAAGGCCTTCACCTCGCGTGACACAAACGACTTCGAGCCTTCGATTCTTCGTGCGCAAAGGGAATCCCGGACGAGCCAGCGCCCAACCCAGGCCAAGTCCAACAAAAACTCTGTGCCTCTGTGTCCCTGTGGTGATGTATCACAAGAGGTGAGCCCCGAGCGGGTTACCAGTCGGCGCCCTGATCGTGGCGCTCCACCAGGATCACTTTTTGGATCGCCCGCAGGCGTTTGAGGATCTGCGTCAGGTGCGTCAGGTCCTTCACCTCCAGGACATACTTCCCGATGGCGAGGTCGTCCTGCTTGCGCATGGTGAACTGGAGGATGTTGACCTCCAACTTGGAGAGCGTCTCCGTGATGTCGCGGATCAGGTGCTTGCGGTCCCGGGCCACCAGCCGCACGCGCGTGTTGAACTGCTGGTCGCGCGGGCTGTCCCAGGCCACCTCCACCATCCGGTCCGGCTGGGCGAGCAGCTGGCTGATGTTGGGGCAGTTGCGCCGATGCACCTTCACGCCGCGGCCGGTCACGACAAAGCCCACGATCTCGTCGCCGGGCAGCGGTTGACAGCAGCGGGCGAACTGGATCACCAGGTTGCCCATGCCCTGGATGCGCACGGCATTGTCCGTGCCCCGGCTGCCCCGGCGGAAGATCCGCGTGAGCAAGCCCTCGGTGACAGGCTTCTCCTGCGGCGCGATGCGGCGGATCAGGTTGGCGATGGGCAGGTCCCCGCTGCCGATAGCCGCCAGGCCCTTTTCGCGGGTGGGATAGCCCAGGGCCTGGAGCGTGGCGTCCACCTCCGGGCTCTTGAGCGGGACATTGACTTTGTACAGCTCGCGGCGCAGCACCTCCTCGCCCAGCTCCACCGATTGCGCCCACTGGCTTTCCTTCAGCCAGCGCTTGATCCGGCTGCGCGCCTTGGTGCTGCGTACGATGCGCAACCAGTCCAGGCTGGCGCTGGGCGTCTTGGAGGTGATGATCTCCACCGCGCTGCCACTGGAGAGGGCCTGGTCCAGCGGCACGATGCGCCCGTTCTCCTTGGCGCCAATGCAGGTCAGCCCGACGTTGGTGTGCACGGCAAAGGCAAAGTCGATGGCCGTGGAGCCGCGCGGCAGCTTGTAGAGGTCGCCCTTGGGACTGAAGACGAAAATCTCGTCCTGGTAGAGGTTGATCTTGAAGCCTTCGAGGAACTCTTTCGAGCTCTCCTCCAGGCTGTCCTCCGAGAGCACCTGCTTGATCCAGGCGAAGAACTGGTCCAGCTGCTCGTCGGCGTTGCCGCCCTCCTTGTAGATCCAGTGCGCGGCCAGGCCGTACTCGGCCACGCGGTGCATCTCCTGGGTGCGGATCTGCACTTCCAGCGTGCGGCCGCGCGGCCCCACCACCTTTGTGTGCAGGCTCTGGTAGCCGTTGGTCTTGGGCGTGGCGATGTAGTCGCTGAAGCGCTCGTGGATGGGCATGTATTGGTTGTGGACCACGCCCAGGGCGAAGTAGCAGTCCTCTACCTTCTCCACGATGATGCGCACGGCGAACAGGTCGAGGATCTCCTCGAAGGTTTTCTGGCGCTTGTGGATCTTCGTCCAGATGGAATGGAAATGCTTGGGGCGCCCGAAAATCCGGAAGTTCTTCAGCCCGTACTCGGCCAGCCGCTGGCGCAGCGGGGCCACGGCTTCCTCGATGACAGCCTCGCGCTCCTCGCGCTTCAGGTCGATCTTCTCCACCAGCTCGCGGTAGAACTCCGGCTCGAGGATCTTCAGGCAGAGATCCTCCAGCTCCCACTTGATGGAGCCCATGCCGAAGCGGTGGGCCAGCGGGGCGTAGACTTCCAGCGTCTCGCGGGCAATGCGCTCGGCCTTCTCGGGTTTAAGGCCGTCCAGGGTGCGCATGTTGTGCAGGCGGTCGGCGAACTTGACGAAGATCACACGGATGTCCCGCGACATGCTGAGCAGCATTTTGCGGTAGTTGACGCTCTGCTGGTGCTCGAAGGAGCGGAATTCCAGGTCGCCGATCTTGGTGACGCCGTCCACCAGCATGGCCACGTGTTCGCCGAAGCGCTCCGTCAGCGTCCCCACCGTCACGCCCTTCTCGGCGCAGTCCTCCAGCGTGTCGTGCAGCAGGCCGGCGATCAGCGTGTCCGGGTCCATCTTCAGGTGGGCCAGAATGCGGGCCACCTGGACGGGATGGTCGATGTAGGGCACGCCCGTGTTGCGCAGCTGCCCGTCGTGCATGTCGAAGGCGTATTCGAATGCGGCGCGCAGGCGGCCGTCACCCGACTCGGGCATGTACTCGTGGAAGACGGCCAGCAGCTGCTCGAACTCGCGGTCGAAGTAGGCGCGGTCCAGCGGGCCGTCCACGGGCGTGGCGTCGTGTTGGGGCAGGCGCGGCATCAGGACTCGCCCCCCTCGCCGCCGCGGCGCCGGCGCGCGGGCACGTGGAACTCCACCTCGGGCCGGCCACCCTCGACTGCGCCGTGGCTCAGATCGAGTTCGCTGAAGAGGCCGATGTCCTTGTTGAAGTGCAGCGAGACCGCGCCGGTGGGGCCGTTGCGGTGTTTGCCGATGATCACCTCCGCCCGCCCGGCGGTGGGGTTGCCCTGGGAATCCGTCTGCTCGTACATCTCGGGCCGGTAGACGAACAGCACCAGGTCGGCGTCCTGCTCGATGGCGCCCGAGTCGCGCAAGTCGGAGAGCATGGGGCGCTTGTCGCCGCCGCGCTGCTCCACCTGGCGGCTGAGCTGGGAGAGCGCCATGATAGGCACGTTCAACTCCTTGGCCAGCGCCTTGAGCGATTTCGAGATCTGCGCGATGCCCAGCTGGTGGCTCTCCGCCCGGGGCGGCAGGTTCATCAACTGGAGATAGTCGACCACGATGAACTTGACGCCGTGCAGGCTGACGGCGCGCCGCGCCTTGGAGCGCAGCTCGGCCACGCCGATGCCCGGGGTCTCGTCCAGGAAGATCGGCATCCGGCCCAGCTCGTCGATGGCCTTGCCCAGCCGCAGGTGATCCTCCCGGCTCCAGCGTTTGCTGCGGATCTGCCGCCCCTCCAACCCGCTGATGGTGGAGAGCAGGCGGTAGGCCAGCTGCTCGGCGCTCATTTCCAGGCTGAACATCAGGACCGGCGTGCCGGCGCGGGCGGCCTTGAGCAGGAAGTTCAGCGCCAGGGCCGTCTTGCCCATCGAGGGCCGCGCCGCCAGGATGATCATGTCCGTGCGTTGCCAGCCGCTGGTGATGTGGTTGAGCACGCTGAAGCCCGTGTCCACGCCCAGCAGGCTCTGGCCGGCCTCGAGCTTCTCCAGCAGCTCCACCGTGCGGTCCATCAGCTGGCGCATGCCGACGAAATCCTGGGACGCGATGCCCTGGTGCAGCTGGAAGAAGTCGCTCTCGGCCATGTTGAGCAGATCGGTGGGGTCGGAGCCCGGCGAGCAGGCCTCCTGCATCAGCCGGTCGGTGGTGCGGATGATCTGCCGCAACAGGGCCTTCTCGCGCACGATCCCGGCGTGATACTCGGCGTTGGCCGCCGACTCCACCACCAGCGCCAGCTGCTGCAGGTAGTCCAGGCCGCCCGCTTCGGCCAGGCAGTCGCCCCGGGACTTGCCGCGCTGGCTCATGCGGTTCAGCTCGCGCTCAACGGAGAGGATGTCGCAGGGCGAGCCCGTGTCCGCCAGGCCGAGCATGGCCTCGAAGATCAGCCGGTGGGCGAGCTGGTGGAAGTCCTCCGGGCCGCGCAGCACCTGCACCACGCGGTCCAGCGCCGCCGGTCCGATGAGGATGGCGGAGAGGACGGACTTTTCGGCTTCTTCGCTGTGGGGCAGGACGCCCGGAACGCGCTCCATCGGAATCTCCTTGTGGTCCGTCGCCTGCCGGGATCTCCATCGGCGGCCGGGCCGCCAAGATAGCGCCTGCCCACCGATCGGTGCGCGGCTGACGTTGCTCGTCCGGCTCGACAGACCGATTCAACACAGAGGCATGGAGACACAGCCAAACACAAAGAGAATGACTGCTGCCCGTGGGGCCTTTCTCGAAGCCGATCTCCGCCTGCTGGACCTCTGGAAAGACGGCGGACGCCTGCGCGTCGGTCGGGGGCGTGAGCGGCGGGCGGGGTCTGCTCCACGTCATGGGCCATCTGCGGGACCGCCCGGGAGCAGCCGAGGCCCGGCGTGGGACCGGGCCTCGGGCTGGGATTGATGCGTGAATCCGGGTCGCTTTACTTCAGCAGTAGCAGTTTCTGGCTCTGGACGCCGCTGGCGCTCTGCAGCACGGCGAAGTAGACCCCGCTGGGCAGGCCGCCGACCTGGAATTGGATGCTGCGCGTTCCGGCCGCCAGCATGCCGTCGAACAGGGTCGCCACTTCCCGGCCGCCCATGTCGTAGACCTTCAGGCTGGCCGGACCGGTCTCGGCCAACGTGATGCTGAGGTTGGTCACGGGGTTGAAGGGGTTGGGCTGGGCCGGCGCCAGGGCGAAGGCCTCCGTTCGGTCGTCGGTGCCGACGGCGATGGG
Source organism: Acetofilamentum sp. (assembly GCA_020726405.1). Taxonomy (GTDB): domain Bacteria; phylum CAIWAD01; class CAIWAD01; order CAIWAD01; family CAIWAD01; genus CAIWAD01. Next base: position 4,517 of record DYSB01000213.1, read on the forward strand.
CGCGCACTCCAGGGCCAGGGCCGTGTCGTAGGACTCGCAGAGCACGGGCAGCTCGGAGACCAGCAGCTGGGCCACCAGGAACTGGGCGTACGACGAGCCGCAGTTGGTCGGCACCAGGATCAGACCCACCACGCCGTCGAAGGAGGGCTCGTAGCCCACCGCGGGATCATCCAGCCCCACCGTCGTGGCGGCCGTGGCCAGGATCTGGTTGACGCGGTCCGGGCTGTAGGCACCCAGGCTGTTGGGCGCGCTGCTGGTTTTGCTGCCCGCGCTGTGGACACGCCCATGGACACGTGCTGAAGGCACGGCC
>DYSB01000025.1 GCA_020726405.1 Acetofilamentum sp.
GGCCCCCCCCCCCGGCCAGCAACAACCCGCACCCAAGAACAATCCCGATTTTCAGCTTTTCCATGCCATTCCCCTCTTGTTTTTGGAACGCGCCAAATCTGACACGACCCAGGGATTCGCGCAATGCGCAAAGCTGTCTGTGGGAAACTTGTCAGGTTCAGCCAGGCTCACCGCGCAGGATTGTCAAGATTTGGACAGGCTGGCCACTTTTGGCCGCATCCGGGCGCCTCGAACCCATGAAGGCCAACGACTTGTGTTTTGGCTCGAATTTTGCTGTATGTCACTAATCGTTCGTCTCACACGGAGTCCACATGCAGGGCCTTTCCTTCACCTTGGCGGGAGTGCTTCTACTCACCGCCGCCAGCCACGCTTTGCAGTTGAACTTGCCGGTCAGTCTCTTCCCGGATCCCATCCAGCTCGAACAGATCAGCGCATGGGTCACCATCACGGTGGACGGCGAGGCACTCCATGGCGAACAGCCCGCCACGGCCGTGCAAGGTCCCGTTGGCAATCCGGCCAGCTACCGCTTCACATTCAACTACGACGAACTCTACCAGCCGTTCCTGGACAACGACGCCGTGGTCCACATGACCCAATGCCGGTTTCGGCTCAGTTGCTGGGATCACGCGGAGAATCAAACTTGGGTGGCACAGCGGGACTATCTGTTGGACGGCCAATCCGCGTATCCCTACAACGGCACCAGTCTTGTGCCATTCACACCTTGCACCCCCAACGTGCCGGAGTGTTCGCTCAGTCCCTCCAGCTTGGACTTCGGCACGTGCGTGCCGGACTCCGTCGCGGTGCGCAGCTGCTGGATCACCAATTCGGGAAGCGGGATCCTGACCGGCACGGTGGAGGCAAACTGCGCGGCTTTCAGCATTCAAAGCGGAGGCGATTACAGTCTGTCCGCCGGCCAAAGCCAGGAACTGGTGGTGGCTTTCCAATCGCCGCAGCTGGGCAGCTACGCATGCGTGCTGAACCTGGGGGCAGGCTGTTCCGAGCTAACCTGCTCGGCCCTTTGTGACGTGCCCAGTTCCTGCGTCCTCAGTCCGCCGGCCTTGAACTTCGGTTCCACGGCGCTGGGAGTTCCCACACAATTGAGCTTCACGATCACCAACACGGCCGGGGGGGTGCTGGGCGGATCCTTCAGCGAGGGCAGTGACGTGTTCTCGCTGGTCAGTGGCGCCGACTACTCTTTGGGCACGGGCCAGAGCCAGACCGTTGTCGTGCAGTTCCAGGCAGAGCAGGCGGGCACCTACAGCTGCGTCCTGGAGTCGGACGGGGACTGTGGCGCGCTTACCTGCACGGGCCACGGATATCCAAGTCTCAGCGAATCCTTCGATCACGCTGGGGCCCTGCCTCCCGGCTGGACCATCGAATCGCGCAGTGCCCAGCGGACCACACCGTGGACGCCTGTCCACGAGGGCGGAGACGATTGGGCCTTGCACACCGGGCAGACCGCCTTCCAGGTTCCTTACGAGGAATGGTTGATCAGTCCGGTCTACGATTTGAGTTGGGTCACCCAGGCCAGCTTGTACTTCAGTCACAGCTACAGCCACAACGGTTCCCAAGCCAGCGTGCGCTACTCCACCACCGGGGGGTTGAGCTGGCAACCGCTGACGGACTTCACGTGGAGCACGGGCGGGGGCTGGAGCACCAACATCTCTTCCTGGGCCGACGGCCAGGCAGCCGTGCGCTTCGCCTTCCGCTTCACCGCCAGTTTCCCCAATGGTGGGGCGTCGTGGACCTTGGACGACTTCCAGCTCTCCGGCAACACGGCCCCACCCATCGCCTCCAACCCACAACCCGTACAGCCTCCGCCCGTGACGGAGGGCTTGAACGCCTGGATCGGCTGCACATGGCACCACGCCTACCTGGTGGACGGATCCGGATTGGAGGTGCGGGTGGATGAGAACGGCGACGGTTGGTACTCGGGTGGCGGGGTGGAGGGCTGGCAGAGCCTGCCCCTGCAACCCAGCGCGTTGGATCTGACCGTGGGCACGTTGGGGGTTTGGACGGTTCCTGGCGCAGAACGGCGCTTCGAATTCCGAGCCCGCAGCGCCAACGGCCAGTACGGCTACAGCGGCAGCCGGGGCGGGAGGGCATCCAGGACGACTGGAGCGTCTCGCTCCACCAGGACTTGATCCCTCCTACCTTCCACACGCTGGTGCCGACGGAGGGAATCTGGCAACCCACGTTGTCGCCGTTGGTGGGCATCACGGTGCAGGACGACGACGCCGGCGTGGATCCCGCGCGCATCGAACTTCGCGTGGACCGGAACCGCAATGGGTCCTACGATTGGGACGAGCCCTGGGAGGCCGTGGCCACCTCCGGCAGCGGTCTGATCGTACCCGTGGAGACCCACCCCCAGCTTCCCGGCGATGGCGAGTACCGCATGGAGTTCCGGGCCTGGGATCTGGAGGATAATGGTCCCGCCCACAGTCCGAACTACGAGGGCATCTGGGATGATTTCTGGGTGCGTGTGGACGCCACGCCGCCCACGGCCTGCTCCCTCAATGGCCTGGATGACGGGCCGACGACCATCTACCTGTCCTTCAGCTCCAGCAATGACGAACGCTTCTCAAGCTACGAGGTCCGCTGCTCGCCGGACAGCCTTGTGGACGAGCAGGACTTCCTTTGGGGACCCGAGCAGGATCCCAGCCTCACCTACATGTACGTCAGGCAGACCTGGGTGCAGAACCTGGCCAGCGACCAGGACTGGTTCGTGAGGATCTGGGCCTGGGACGTGGCGGGCAACCGCAGTCCTGCCTCGAACCTCATCCACGTGGTGTTGCACACCGACCATGAGCCGCCCGTGATGTCCGACCCGTTGCCAGCCAACCAGCCTGAGCCCGTTTGGCAGGCCACGCGGACTCCGGAGGTGGGCATCACCGTGGCGGATGCGGGTCGCGGTGTGGACGCCCAACGACTGGCCATGCGCATCGATCTCAACCGGAACGGGAGTTACGACTGGGATGAGGACTGGCAGCCCTTGGCTGGATACGAAGACGGGGCGCAGATCCTGATCCGTGAGCATCCGCTGGTTCCGGAGGACGGCGAATACCGGGTGGAGTTCCGGGCCTGGGATGGGATCGACAACGGCCCCACGCACAGCCTAAGCGGCGAGGGCATCTGGGACGACATCCGGGTCCGCGTGGACGCCACGCCGCCCACGGTCAGCGTGCTTTATGCCTCGTCAGCGGGGGAACGGACGGTGACGCTGCAGTTCTCCCCCACTGTAGAAGAGCGCTTCGCGCGCTACGAGATCCGTTGCTCTCCAGACAGCGTGTTGGACGAGCAGGACCGCTTGTGGAGCGTGGGGCAGGACGCCAGTCTGGGCAACCAGAGTACCTGGGAGACCACGGTGACCAACTTGCAGGCGGGTGCCTGGTGGTACTTCCAACTCTGGGCCGTGGACGTGGCGGGCAACCGCTCCCCGGCCTCCAACCGCGTCAGGAAGCTGACCCAGGGTTCGCCACCCGCCGCCGTGGACGACCTCGCCGTGGTGCCGATCCCCTCGGGACTTCGCCTGTCGTGGTCCGCACCCGAAGTGGATGTGTTCGGCCAAGCGCCCGTGGTGCTGGAACGCTACGAGGTCCACTCCTCCACCACTCCTTGGTTCCAACCCAGCGAGCTCACGCGTGTGGCCACCACCACGGCGCGACAGTGGGACATCCCCCTGGCGAACCCGGCGGACCTGCGGGTGTTCTTCCGGGTGGTGGCCTTCGGCACCGGACCCGGAGCCCCTACCCTACCAAGCGTCGTGGGCTGGGGTAACAACGACCATGGACAAAGCTCGCCGCCCCCACCCCAAGCAGGAATGCTGCCCGTTTCGGTGGCTGCAGGTATGTACCACGGATTGGCCTTGTTTGCGGATGGAACGCTTCAGGCTTGGGGTGACAACAGCTACGGTCAAGGCAACAATCCGGAGCCCCAGACAAGCTTCTGTGCCATCTCGGCGGGGTATCACCACAACCTGGCTCTTCGAACGGATGGAATCATCCTTGCCTGGGGCTTCAACGATTATGGGCAATGCAACGCCCCCGAACCCAGCACAGACTACATCGCGTTGGCGGGAGGCGAACTTCACAGCCTGGCCCTGCTGAACGACGGCACCGTGGTCGGCTGGGGTTACAACGAATACGGGCAATGCGCACCGGAACCGAATGAAGGCTTCACGGCCATCGCGGCCGGCAGTGTCCACAGCGTTGGGCTGAGGGCAGACAGTTCCATCACGTGTTGGGGGAACAACGGTTCCGGCCAATGCGATGTGCCATGGCCCAATCAGGATTTCATCGCTGTGGCCGCTAGCGGTTATCACAGCTTGGGGTTGAAGCAGGATGGATCCATTGCGGCGTGGGGCTACAATGGATACGGCCAGTGCAATGTGCCATGGCCCAATCAGGACTTCATCGCAGTGGCCGCTAGCGGTTATCACAGCTTGGGGTTGAAGTCCGACGGACGGGTGGTCTGCTGGGGATCCAACTGGAGTGGGGAGGGCCAGTCGCCCGACCCCAACGAGCAGTTCCAGGTCATCGCCGCGGGTTACACCTTCAACCTGGGCATCCGCCCCTTGCCGCTGCCACTGCCGCTTGCCACATCCGGCAGCCTTCCTGGCGGCGAGGATCCGGCATCCAACACTGAGCGCTAAGGGATCGGCCCGCTGCGGTCCAAGGACCATTGATTCACGGGGGCGGTCCTGGTTGACAGGACCGCCCCCGTGTCTCTTGTGAGAAGAGCCGACTCTGCGGATCGATGCAGCGGGATCGGGCGTGGATGCGTCAAGGGCGACCGGCGAATTCCAGACGGTTGCCGTCGGGATCGGGCGCCGATCCCGTTAAGGCCGACCGGCGAATTCCAGACGGTTGCCGTCGGGATCGGCGATGGCGAAGAAGGCGAAGGTGGGGGCGAAATCCTGGTACGGTGCCAGCACGTGCAGGCCGGCGGCCTGGGCGGCCTCCCAGCCGGCGCGGACGCTCTCCAGCCCGAAACAGGGAGCGATCTCGGCCACGGGCTCGTCCATGGGGCGGGAGAGGTGGCCGGCCTCCAGGTAGAGGGTGGCACCGCCGCCTTCCAACAAGCGGCCGGGTGGCATGGCGCCGGCATCCCGGAAGCCCAGGTGGCGGCCGTACCATTCCACGGCACCATCCAGATCGCTCACGTAAATGGCGATGACGTGCAGCTGGGTGACGGGCAAGGTGACCACGCTTCCTCCTCGTTCTCGTTCTCGTTCTCATTCTCGAGCCTCGTACTCGAGACTCGCACTCAAATTCCAGCCTCGGAACCGAGCCTCGTACTTGGGACACACCCTCGAACCTCGCATCCGGCATCCCGGCACACCCAACGACGCAGGCCCGTGACGGCACCGCGTCCGTCGATCCTCGAGACTCGTGTACGAGACTCGAGCTGAAGGCGCGCCCCATGAAACAAAAACGGCGCCTGTGAGGCGCCGTTTTCGTTCATCGATCGCGGAATTACACGATGCCCTGGTCCAGCATGGCGCCGGCGACCTTGAGGAAGCCCGCAATGTTGGCCCCCACCACGTAGTTGCCCGGATGGCCGTAGGTCTCGGCGGCCGTGTAGCAAGCTTCGTGGATGCTTTTCATGATGCCATGCAGGTGGGCGTCCACCTCTTCGCGGCTCCAGGACATGCGCAGGCTGTTCTGGCTCATTTCCAGGCCGCTGGTGGCCACGCCGCCGGCGTTGGCCGCTTTGCCCGGGGCGAACAAGACCTTATTGGCGTGGAAGATTTCCACCGCTTCCGGCGTGCAGGGCATATTGGCGGCTTCCACCACGGCCATGCAGCCGTTGGCCACCAGCGTCTTGGCGCTGGCGGCGTCGAGCTCGTTCTCGCAGGCGCTGGGCATGGCCACGTCGACTTTGACTTCCCACGGACGCTTGCCGGGCACCCAGGTCACGCCGAACTTGTCCGCGTATTCCTTGGCACTCTTGCGGTAGACAGCCCACAGCGTGCTCATGAACTCGAGCTTCTCGCCCTTGATGCCGTCGGGATCGTGCACGTAGCCGTACTCGTCGCCCAAGGTGACGACCTTGCCGCCCAGCTCGTTGATCTTCTCGACGATGAAGGTGCCCACGTTTCCGTAGCCGGAGATGGAGACGGTCTTGCCCTTCAGGTCCTGGCCCTTCTTCTTCAGCATCTCCTCGAGGAAGTACACGGCGCCATAGCCCGTGGCTTCCGGCCGAACCAGACTGCCGCCCCAACCAATGCCCTTGCCCGTCAAGACGCCCGTAAACTCGTTGCGCAGGCGCTTGTACTGGCCGAACATGAAGCCGATTTCGCGGCCGCCCACGCCGATGTCGCCCGCTGGCACGTCGGTGTTGGGGCCGATGTGGCGGGACAGCTCGGTCATGAAGCTCTGGCAGAAGCGCATCACTTCGTTGTCGCTCTTGCCCTTGGGCTGGAAGTCCGAGCCGCCCTTGCCACCGCCCATGGGCAGCGTGGTCAGGCTGTTCTTGAAGACCTGCTCGAAGGCCAGGAACTTGAGGATGCTCAAGTTGACGGTGGGATGGAAGCGCAGGCCGCCCTTGTAGGGGCCGATTGCGCTGTTCATCTCGATGCGATAGCCGCGGTTGACCTGGACTTTGCCCTGATCGTCCACCCAAGGCACCCGGAACATGACCACGCGCTCGGGCTCCACCATGCGCTCCAGAATGGCATTCTGCTCAAATTCCGGATGGCGGGCCAGCACGGGCTCCAGGGAGGTCAGAACTTCCTCGACCGCCTGATGAAATTCAGGCTGTCCCGGATGATGAATCTTCACACCATCCAGTATTTTGCTGATATACGCACTGCTCACGGGTTTCTCCTCTTCGTTAACCCGTTGTCAACCGGGCCCTTGTTGGCCCACCTGATGTCAAGCTCCCCTTCGGGAGCCAGGAGTCTGCCTGTTAAGCATGGAACAGGACCGGTTTTCAGACCCGCGTCCTGGATGCGGGGCAAAGGTAGTTCCGTCCTCTCCTTTGCGCAAGATTGCCGCCCGCCACCTGCACTCGAAATTGAACCCGCTCCCTGGGGCGCTTCACTGGAAGATGAAACAAGTGAAGCCGGCGCATCCGACTTCACTTGGTAGACCCTTGACATGAATCCTGGGGCGGATTCCAGTTTTGTTCAGGAAATTAAACCATCGCGGCGCAGCAGGGCTTCGGGATCCGGCTGGCGGCCCCGGAAGGCCACGTACAGATCCATCGGATGCGCGCTGTTGCCGCGACTCAGGATGTTGGCGCGGAAGCGTTCGGCCGTGGCCGGGTTGAACAGCCCCTCCTCCAGGAAAGCCTCGAAAGCATCGGCATCCAGCACTTCGGCCCACTTGTAGCTGTAGTAGCCGCTGGAATAGCCACCGGCGAAAATGTGGCTGAAGGCCGTGGACGTGGCCGTGCCCGGCACGGGGGCCAGCACGCGCGTGCGCTCCAGCTCGCGCAGCTCGAAGGCCTCCAGGTCCTCGTGCAGGTTCTGCTCCTTGCCGTGCCAGGCCATGTCCAGCAAGCCGAGATTCAGCTGCCGCAGGCACGTGTAGCCCGCCTGGAAGGTCCGCAGCGCCCGCACTTTCTCGGTCAGCTCCGCCGGGACGGGCTCGCCGGTCAGGTAGTGGCCAGCGAACAGTGCCAGGGCCGCGTGCTCGGTGGTCCAGTTCTCCATGATCTGGCTGGGCAGCTCGACGAAGTCCCAGTAGACCGAGGTGCCGGCCATGGACTGGTACGTGCACTCCGAGAGCAGGCCGTGCAGGGCGTGGCCGAATTCGTGGAACAGCGTGCGCACCTCGTCCAGGCGCAGCAGGCTGGGGCGCTCGGACGAAGAGGGCGTGAAGTTGCAGACGATGCCCGCGTGCGGCCGGGTGGGCGCGCCGCGCCAGAGTCCCTGCTCGCGCAGGCCGGTCATCCAGGCGCCTCCCTGCTTGGTGTCCCGCGGGAACAAGTCGACATAGAACAGGCCCACCAGCGCGCCGGCGCGGCTGACCTTGAAGACGCGCACGTCCTCGTGCCAGGTGGAGATCTCCTTGCGCTCCTCGAAGTCCAGCTGGTAGAGGCGCGCGGCCACCTGGAACATGCCCTCGAGCACGCGCTCCAGTGGGAAGTAGGCGCGCAGCACCTCCTCGTCGAAGTCGAACAGATGCTTCTTGAGCTGCTCGCTGTAGTAGGCAAAATCCCAGGGCCGCAGCTCCTGCAGGTCGTCCTGCTTCAGGGCGAACTCGCGCACCTGGGCCACGTCGCGCTCCGCCGCCTGGTGCGAGGCCGCCAGCATGCGGTCCAGGAAGCCCAGCACCTCGGCCGGGTTGCGGGCCATCCGCTCTTCGAGCACGTAGTGCGAATGCGTGGGGTAGCCCAGCAGCTTGGCGCGCTCCTGGCGCAGGGCAACGATGCTGCGGATCAGCGGCCGGTTGTCCAGCTCGCCTCCCAGGGCCCGGCTGTTGTAGGCGCGCCACATCTGCTCGCGCAGCGGCCGGCGCGCGCTGTAGGTCATGAACGGGATCATCGATGGCGCGTGCAGCGTGGCCACCCAGCCCTCCTTGCCGCGCTTGCTGGCCTCGTGGGCCATGGCCGCGAGGGCGGACTCGGGCAGTCCGGCCAGGTCGGACTCATCTGTCAGATGCAGCTCCCAGGCGTTGGTGGCCTTGAGCACGTTCTTGGAGAACTGCGGGCTGATGGTCGACAGCTCCTGGTCGATGGCCCGCAGGCGGGCCTTCTTCTCCTCAGGCAGCAGGGCGCCGTTGCGCGTGAAGCCCAGCCAGGTCTTCTCCAGCAGACGCAGGGACTCCGGGTCCAGGCCCAGCCCGGCGCGCTGGCTGTGCACGGCCTCGATCCGCACGAACAGCACGGGATCCAGGCTCAGGTCGGATTCCAGCTCCGCCAAGAGGGGGCTGATCTGATCGGAAAGGGCGTGCAGCTCGGGTGTGCCGTGGGCGCCGAAGAGCAGGAAGTAGACGCCGGCCACCAGCTCCAGATCCTCGTTGGCGCGCTCCAACGCAACGATGGTGTTCTGGAAATCCGGCGCGGCGGAATTGGACTTGATCGCCTCCACCCGGGCGCGCGTGCGCTGCAGGCCCTCCTGCACGGCGGGCAGGTAGTGCTCCACGGCGATGCCGCCGAAGACCAAGCTCTTGAACTCGTCGTCCGCCACCTGGAAGGGGGCGAAGGGATCGGTGGACTGACTCATGAGGGGTCCCATCTATCTAGTGGTTGATGTTCCTGATGGCGGATTTCCAAGCGGACACATGGTTGTATTTCAACCGGACACGAAGCTCACGAAGAGGAGAAAGCGCTAGAAGTCTGGGATGGAGGGATTGCCATCTGACTGGCACCCTCTCTCCCACTCGCTTGCTCTTCGTGCCCTTCCCGTGGCTTCGTGGACTTCGTGTCCCTGCCTGCTTACAAATGCAGGGCCCGGTCGCCCGTGGCGGCCAGCGCCGCCTCCTTGATGGCCTCGGCATAAGTGGGATGGGCGTGGCAGATCCGTGCCACATCCTCCGCCGAAGCCTTGTACTCCAGCGCCGTCACGGCCTCGGCGATCAGGTCCGCCGCCCGCGGGCCGATCATCTGCACGCCCAGAATCTCGTCGGTCAGCGGATCGGCCAAGATCTTCACGAAGCCTTCCTTCTCCCCGGCCGCCCGGGCCCGGCCCAGCGCCATGAAGGGAAACACGCCCTTCTTGAAGGCCCGGCCCTGGGCCTGCAGGTCGTTCTCGGAGAAGCCCACCGCTGCCACCTCGGGCCAGGTGTAGACCACGCCGGGGATCAGGTGGTGGTTGAGAGCGGGTTTCTGGCCGGCCAGGAGCTCGGCCACGAAGACGCCCTCCTCCTCGGCCTTGTGGGCCAGCATGGCGCCGCCGATCACGTCGCCGATGGCGAAAATGCCCGGCACGGCGCACTCCAGCCGCTCGTTGACGGGCAGGAAGCCGCGGGCGTCCACGGCCAGTCCGGCGGCCGCGAGGTTCAGGCCCTGGGTGTTGGGCTTGCGCCCGATGGCCACCAGGCAGTAGTCGGCCTTGAGGGCCAGTTCCTTGCCCTTGGCCGAGGTCGCCTCCACCAGGACCTCGTCGCCCTGGCGCTCCACGTTGCTGACCCGCGCCCCCAGGTGAAACACGAAGCCCAGCTTCTTCAGACTGCGCTCCAGCTCCTTGCCCAGCTCGCTGTCCATCCCGGGAATGCAGCGCTCGAGCGCCTCCACCACCTCCACGCGCGTGCCCAGCCGGGCAAACACGCTGCCCAGCTCGAGCCCGATCACGCCCGCGCCGATGATCAGCAGACGCTTGGGAATCTCGGGCAGATTGAGGGCCTCGGTGGACGAGATGATCCGCTCCTTGTCGATGCGGCAGAAGGGCAGGTCCAGCGGCTTGGAGCCCGTGGCGACGATCACGTGCCGGCTCTCCAGCTCGGTGGTGCCCGCGGGTCCGTCCACGGCCACGCGGCCCGGCGCCGTGAAGCGGCCGACGCCCTGCAGACGCGTGATCTTGTTCTTCTCCATCAGCTTGTCGATGCCCAGCGCGGTGAGCTGCACGACCTTGTCCTTGCGCGCCCGCATGGCCGCCCAGTCCACGCGCAGGTTGTCCAGCAGGATGCCGTGGTTGCCGTAGCTCTTGGCTGCCTCGTGGAAGCGCTCGCTGGAGTCCAGCAGGGCCTTGGAGGGAATGCAGCCCACGTTGGTGCAGGTGCCGCCCAACCGTTCGTACTGTTCCACCAACGCCACGCTCATGCCCAGCTGGGCGCAGCGGATGGCCGCCACATAGCCGCCCGGACCGCCGCCGATCACCGTCACATCTACCATCATCCGATCCACCTCGTACGTTTGCGGCAGCAGGGCCGCCCTTCTTGCCGAACCAGCCACAGAGACACAGGGACACAGCCAGCAGGAGCTTGTGAGTCCGAACCGTTCACCGGAGACTGACTGCGGGGCTGCACGCCAGTCTCAATCCCGATCTCTTGCTGTGCCTCCGTGCCTCTGTGGTTCCTTGCCGGAGCAAAGCCTTCAGACCTTGAGCAGGAGCCGCACGGGCTCCTCCACCAGCTCCTTGATCCGCTTTAGGAAGCCCACGGACTCGCGGCCGTCGATCAGCCGGTGGTCGTAGGAGAGGGCCAGGTACATCATGGGCCGGATCACCACCTGGCCATTCGCGGCCACGGGCCGGTCCTGGATGGCGTGCAGGCCGAGGATCGCGCACTGGGGCGGATTGAGGATCGGCGTGGAGAGCAGGCTGCCGAACACGCCACCATTGGAGATGGTGAAGGTCCCGCCCGTCATCTCCTCGATGGCGATGCGGTTCTCCCGGGCGCGGCCCGCCAAGCGGGCGATCTCCGCCTCCAGGCCGTCCAGGCCCAGCCGCTGGGCGTCGCGGATCACGGGCACCACCAGACCTTTGGGTGCACTCACGGCGATGCCCAGGTCGACGTAGCCGGGCTCCACCAACTCCTCGCCCTCCAGCCGGCTGTTCACCGTTGGAAACTCCTGCAGTGCGCGCACGGTGGCGGCGGCGAAGAAGCTCATGAAGCCCAGGTCGACGGAGTGCAGCTCGCGGAAGCGCTCACGCCAACTGGCCCGCAGGGCCTTCACCGCGCTCAAGTCCGCCTCGCTGAAGGTGGTGAGCATGGCGGTCTGGGTGCGCACGGCCACCAGTCGCTGGGCCAGCTTCTGGCGCAGCGGGCTGATGGGGCTGCGGGTCTCGCTGCGCGCGGACGGAGCGGTCGGTGCGGTGGGCGCGGGAGCCGACGGCGCAAGCGGCGCGGGTATCTCGGCCTGCGCCTGCGCGGCTGCCAGCACGTCGGCCTTGGTGATTCGGCCGGCCTTGCCGCTGCCCGTCAGGCGGGCGGGATCCAGGCCCTGCTCGTCCAGCAGTTTACGCGCCGCCGGCGAGGTTCCGGAGACGACGGCGGAGGCGGGCGTCGCCGGCTGCAGCTCAGGCGCTGCCCCAGGTGCTGCAGGGGACTCAGCGTTCGACACAGCCGCGGGAGCCGGTTCGTCCGCGGGCCCGGTCTCGATCCGTCCGGCCACCTGCCCCACCCGGGCCGTGCTGCCAGCGGCCAGAACCACGCGCAAGATGCCCGGCGCGGGAGCCGCCACCACCAGCGTGGCCTTCTCGGACTCCAGCTCGAGAATCTCCTCGTCGGCCTCCACGGCCGCGCCGTCGGGCTTGAGCCAGGCGGCCACCACCACTTCGGTGATCGACTCACCCGGACTGGGAATGAGAATGTCCATGCTCGGAATCCTTTCGCGCCCGCCCTGCCGCCGGACTTGGCGTCAGGCGAAGGCCTTGTCCACCAGCAATTTTTGTTCAGTTCGATGGCGCACGCTGACTCCCGTCGCCGGGGCCGCGGCTGCGCGCCGGGAGACCAGTTCCAGCGGCCGCAAGCGGAAGCTGCGCTGCAGCCAGCTCCAGGCGCCCATGTTCTCCGGCTCCTCCTGCACCCAGAGCCAGCGCGTGGCCTTTTGCCAGCGCTCCAGGGCCGCGGCCAGCCGGGCCTCGGGCAGAGGCGCCAGCTGCTCCAGCCGCAGGATGGCCACGTCCCGCCGCCCCTCCTCCGTCCGGCGGGCCTCCAGTTCGTAGGCCAGCTTGCCGCTCACCAACAGGACGCGCGTGACCTGGTCCGGATCCGCCCCGTGGTCGTCCAGCACCTCCTCGAAGCGCGTGCCCGGGCCGAAATCCGCCAGCGGGCTGACGCAGGCCGGCAGGCGCAAGAGACTCTTGGGCGCGAAGACGATCAGCGGCACGCGGAAGGGCCGCTTGAGCTGCCGGCGCAGCAGGTGGAAGAAGTTGGCCGGCGTGCTGACGTTGGCGCACTGCAGGTTGGTTCCGGCGCAGAGCTGGAGAAAGCGCTCCAGCCGGGCGCTGCTGTGCTCGTGGCCCTGGCCCTCGTAGCCGTGGGGCAGCAGGCAGACCAGCCCGCTGTGCTGGTGCCACTTGGTCTCGCCGCAGCTGAGGAACTGGTCGATGATGATCTGCGCGCCGTTGGCGAAGTCGCCGAACTGGGCTTCCCAGAGCGTCAGGCCCGCCGGCGTGGCCGTGCTGTAGCCATAGTCGAAGCCCAGCACGCCGTACTCGTTTAGGGGCGAGTTCAGCACCGTGAAGGGCGCCTGGCCGGGCTCCAGGTGGGTCAGTGGCACCAGGCGCTCGGCGGAGTCCTCCAGTGTGAGCGCCGCATGGCGGTGGCTGAAGGTGCCGCGCACGCTGTCCTGGCCGGAGAGGCGGACGGGATGGCCCTCGCGCAGGAGCGTGGCGTAGGCCAGGTTCTCGCCCAGCGCCCAGTCCAGCGCCTGGCCCTCCTCCAGCAGCGCGCGCCGCTGCTCGAAGAGTCGGCGCGCCTTGGGAATGACCTTGAGCTCCGCCGGCACGTCCAGCAGCCGGCGGCCGGTCTCGCGCAGGAAGTCCAGCTCCACGCCGGTCTCCGGCGCGGGCTGCTGGAAATCCTCGGGCCGCGCGCTGCGCAGGCCATGCCAGACCCCGCCCAGGTGCTCGCGCCGCGGGACCACTTTCAGGCCGGCGGCGGCGGCCAGCTCGGCCTCCATTTCCTCGCGGAAGGCGCGCTCGATTTCGCGGGCCTCCAGCTCGCTCATGGCGCCGGATTCCACCAACTGCCGCCGGTAGATCTTCAGGGCGTCGGGGTGCCGGCTGATGGCCTCGTAGAGCAGGGGCTGGGTGAAGCGCGGCTCGTCGCCCTCGTTGTGCCCGTGCTTGCGGTAGCCCAGGATGTCGATGAACACGTCGCGCCCGAATTCCTGGCGGAACTCCAGCGCCAGCTCCACGGCGTGGATCACGGCCTCCACGTCGTCGCCGTTCACGTGGAAGACGGGCGAGAGGGTGACCTTGGCCACGTCCGTGCAGTAGGTGCTGCTGCGGCCCTCCAGGTAGCCCGTGGTGAAGCCCACCTGGTTGTTCAACACCAGATGGATGGTCCCGCCCGTGTGGTAGCCGGGCAGCTGGGACATCTGCAGCACTTCGGCCACCACGCCCTGCCCAGCCACGGCAGCGTCGCCGTGGAGCAGGATCGGCGCGATGCGGCGGGCGTCGCCCCCATGGCGGAACTCGAGCTTGGCGCGCACGATCCCCTCCACCACGGGATCCACGGCCTCCAGGTGCGAGGGATTGGGCGCCAGGCTCAGGTGCACGCTGCGCCCGCCGGGCAGTTGGCGGTCGTTGGAGTAGCCCAGGTGGTACTTCACGTCGTTGGTGAAGTCCACGTCCTCGTAATCCAGCTCCTGGAATTCGGCGAAGAGCTGGCGCAGGGGCTTGCCCAGCACGTTGGCCAGCACGTTCAGGCGCCCGCGGTGCGGCATGCCGATCACGAACTCGCGGATGCCCAGCCCGGCACCCAGGCCCAGCACGGCGTCCAGGGCGGGAATCACCGCGTCCACGCCCTCGATGGAGAAACGCTTCTGCCCCACGAAGCGCGTGTGCATCAGCTTCTCGAGCAGGACCGTGCGCGTCAGCATCCGGTAGACCTGGCGCCGCTCCTCGGGCGTCCAGGCGCGCTGGTTGCGCGTGCGCTCCATCCGCTCCTGCAGCCAGGCCACCACCCGCGGGCTACGGATGAAACGGTACTCCACGCCCACGCTGCGGCAGTAGGTCTCCTCCAGGTGGGCGACGATCTCGCGCAGGGTGACGGTTCCCAGGCCCAGGCTCTGGCCGGCGTGGAAGAGCCGCTCCAGGTCCTCCGGCGCGAGGCCGAAGGTGGCCAGGCCCAGATCGGGCGCGTAGCGGCGCCGGCTGCGGACAGGGTTGGTGCGGGTGAACAGGTGGCCACGCTGGCGATAGCCATCGATCAGGGCCAGCACGCGGCTTTCGCGCTCGAAGTCCTCGCGCACCCGGCGGACGGGTTCGCTGCAGGCGGCCGCGGAGTCCGGCCCGGCGGCGGCCAGGGTCTCCGGCGCCCGGCGGGCGAACTCGAAGCCCTCGAAAAAGCGCTGCCAGTCGGCGGGCAGCGCGGCGGGATCCTGGAGGTACTGCTGGTAATAGGCGTCCAGGACGCGCGGTTCGGCCTGGTGAAGCCAGGGAGCTGGGCTCATGGGGGGCGCTTGCCTTTCCGTGCCTAGGTTTTGAAAGCGAAAAAAAGCTAGCGAAGGGGGGGCTGAGTTTCATGCTGGACAGGGGCTTGCGGCCGGATTTAACAGGTGCCGCGGAGGCAAACTCGCGTGACCTGTCATCCCAGCGAAAGCTGGGATCCCAGACGGGTGAGTCGCCATGTCATCCCAGCTTTCGCTGGGATGACAGGTTCTAGGGCGAAACCGCACCACATGCCGCACATTGGCACCGTTCCATCTGGAGGTCGTCCATGCCCGTCCGCATCCACTCCGAGATCGACCCGCTACGCACGGTGCTGCTGCACCAGCCGGGCTTCGAGCATCGCAAGACCGTGCCTTGGAACAAGGACGCCCTGCTCTTCGACGACATCCTGGACCTGGATGCCGCACGCCAGGAGCACAAGGACTTCTCCCTGCTGCTGGCCCAGCATGGCGTGGAAGTGCTCTTCCTGATGGATCTGCTCAAGGAGATTTGCGCCGACCCGGTCCAGCGCCGGGGCGTCTACGAGGCGCTGATCCCCACCACCGTGCTGGCCAAAGTGGACGTGCGGCAGCTGCAGCCCTGGCATCTGGTGCACGGCTTCCCCGACGAGGCCTGGCTCAGCTCGCGCTCCCTGGTCCAGCCCCTGCCCAACCTCTACTTCCAGCGCGACCCGGCCTTCGTGGTGCCCGGCGCGCTGGTGATCGGCCACCCCTGCTGGCCGGCCCGGCGAGCGGAGAGCCTGCTGGTGCGCGAAGTCTTCCGCCGCCACCCGCGCTTTCAGGAGTTGACGATCTGGGACGGCCTGCTGGACCTGCCCGGCGCCCACGTGGAGGGCGGCGACGTGCTGGTGCCCGACGAGCAGACCGTGCTGGTGGGGATCAGCGAGCGCACCACCGAGGCCGGCGCCGAGGCGCTGGCGGCCTGGCTGTTCGCGCACACGCCCGTGCGCCGGCTGCTCAAGATCTGGCTGCCCGCCAAGCGCGACTTCATGCACCTGGACACGGTGCTGACCTTCCTGGACCGCGGCCGGATCCTGACCATGCCCTACTTGTGGGAGCGGGCCGACCTCTACGCGCGCATCGCCGAGGAGGCCCAGCGGCTCTGCGAACGGCTGGGCCATCCCTACACGGGTCCGCTGCCCGAGGAGCTGCTGGCGGGCACGCGCCTGGAGGTGGTGCACGACGACGGCCGCCGGGAGCGCCACCCGCGCGTGCTGGAGGGCCTGGCGGAGTGCGGGCTGATCGAACCGGACTGGACTGTGACCGTGGGCGGCTCGGCCGGACAGTTCGCCCGGGCGGAGGCGCACATCGTGGCCGCCCTGCGCGAACAGTGGAACGACGCGGCCAACACCTTCGCCCTCAAGCCAGGCCAGGTGCTCTGCTACGACCGCAACATCGGCACGCTGCGGGCGCTGGAGGAGGCGCATGTGGAGGTGGTGAGGTTCGCGGGCAGCGACCTGGTCCGCGGGCGCGGCGGGGCCCGCTGCATGACCTGCCCGCTCTGGCGCGAATAGCCGGCCGGAGCTCAGGCCTGCGCCAGCGCCTGGCGGATGAGTCCGGGCCGGTTGCTGGTCAGCCAGTCCACGTCCCAGGCGCGCAGCTGCCGCGCCCGGGCGGGTTCGTCCACGGTCCAGGCCCCCAATTCCAATCCGGCGCCGCGCACGGCGCGGCACAGTTCGGACGTCAGCCCAGCCTGCTCCAGGTCCAGCCCGTGAACCCCGGCGGCCTCCGCCCCGCGCAGCCAGCCTGCCAACGTGCGCGGCGCGGGTGGCCGGGAGGCCGCGCGTAGCCAGAGCAGCGGCAGGGCGGGTGCCTGACGGCGCGCCTCCAGCAGGGTCTCCCGGCGGAAGGCCAGCACGCGCACGAGCTGGCAGCGCCCGGCCAGGGCCTCCAGCAGCGGCTCCACCTGCTCCGGCCCCTCCTTCAGCTCCAGCAGCAGCCAGCTGTCCGCCGGGCACAGCGTCAGCAGTTCGTCCAGCAGCAGGGGGGGCTCCGGCGGCAGGTCCGGCCGACGCAGGCAGGCGTTGAGGGTCAGCCGGGAGGCCGAGTCCAGCCGCGCCACCCGGCGCCGGTCCCCGCAGCAGCGCCGCAGATCCGAGTCGTGTTGCAACAGCAGACGGCCATCCGCCAGCCGCCGCAGGTCCACCTCCACGCCGTCCGCTCCCTGGCGCCACGCTTCGCGCAGGGCCGCGGCCGTCTGCTCGGGGAAATCGGCCGCAGCGCCGCGATGGGCGATGACGCGCATTACGACTCCGCCAGCCAGGCCCGGATGGCGCGGGCCGCTCCGCCATCGGCGCAGGCGGCCACCACCGGGAAGCGCCCGCGCAGCTCCGCCGGGGCGTTGGCCACCACGGCGGCGGCGCCGGCCCACTCCAGCAGGTCCAGGTCGTTGTGGTCGTTGCCCAGGGCGCGGCAGTTCGCGGCCGGGATGCCCAGCTGGTCCACCAGCAAGCGGGCGGCGCCCCCGGATTTGCAGATCTCGCGCGGCTGCAGCTCGATCCAGAGCGTGCGGCCGTCCAACGGGCTGGTGGAGTGCAGCACGCGCAAGTCGGGCAGCGCCGCGCTCAGGCGCGCCGGCCAGTCCGACTCCGCCGGGGCGAACACCAGGAACTGGCTGGCTCCGTCCGCGAAACCCGCCGCCGGATCCGCCGCGGAGAGGGGTCGACCGTGGGCGTGGTTGCGCTCCAGACGCTGATCGAAGTCCGTCCCGTCCGCTGCGCGCCGCCGGTAGGCGAACTCGTGGCTGTGGGGCGCGGGGGCGTGGATGCTATAGGAGAGTGGCAGCTGGTCCAGCCGGGCGGCCAACTCGCGCACGAGTTCCCCGCTCAGGCCTGCCTGGGTGGAACAGGCACCGTCCGGCCAGCGCAGCTGTCCGGCGCCACTGGCGAAGATCAGCCAGTCCAGCGGCGCCTCCGGCGCCAGGACCTTGCGGGCGTGGTGGAGCGACCGCCCCGTCACCACCACGCGCGTGACGCCGCGCCGCCCCAGTTCCTCCAGGGCCGCCAGATTGTCCGGGTGGATGCCCAGGACGGGATCCCGCAAGGTGCCGTCCAGATCCGTGCAGAAGGCCCGCATGCGTACCTCATGGTTCGCGGGTTGTTGGTTCGCATTAGTCGGCCAGCCATCAGGCCAATCGGCGTGGCACGCGCTCGCTGATTCCGGTCAGGATCTCGTAGGGAATGGTGCCCTGCCAGCAGGCCAGGTCCTCCACGCGGATCCGCTCGGCGCCCTGGCTGCCCACCAGCACCACCTCGTCGCCGTTGTAGGCCGTCCCGGCCGGTCCCAGGTCCACCATCAACTGGTCCATGCAGATGGCCCCCACCACGGGACAGCGCCGGCCGCGGATCAGCACTTCGGCCCGGCCCGTCATGCCGCGCGGATAGCCGTCGCCGTAGCCCACGGGCACGGTGGCCAGCCGCGTGCGGCAGGGCGCGCGCCAGAGGTGGCCGTAAGACACGCCGGCCCCGGCCTCCACCACCTTGAAGTACACGACGGCGCTGGTCCAGCGCAGGGCGGGCCGCGCCTCGGGCAGCCAGGCCAGCTCGGCCGAGTGCTGCACGCCGTAGAGCAGCAGGCCCGGGCGCACCAGGTCCAGGGCCGTGTCCGGCCGGCGCGCGGCGGCGGCGGAGTTGGCGATGTGCCAGCGGCACTCCGCCGGCAGTCCCGACCCGGCCTGGCGACGCAGTTCCAACAGGCGCTCCAGCGGCGCATCCATCCGGGTGGAATCTGGCTGATCGGCGTTGGCGAAGTGCGAGTAGACACCGGCGATCTCCAGCCGGTCCAGCCCGGCGCAGACTTCCAGAAAGGCCGCGCCTCCCGCGGCGTGGACGCCGATGCGCTCCATGTCCGTGTCGATCTTCAGGTGGACGCGGGCCCGGCGCGGCCGGCCGTCGGCGGCTTCAAGCGCCAGCAAGCGCTCCTGCACCAGCCGGGCCTTGTGCGGACTGGATACCGTCATCTCCAGCCGGTAGTCGAGATAGGCCGGGATCTGGTTCTCCACCAGGCCACCCAGCACCAGGATCGGGCACTCCAGGCCCTCGCGGCGCAGGAGGATCCCCTCCTCCACGAAGCCCACGGCCAGGCCGCCCGCCCCCGCCGCCAGAAAGGCCCGGGCTGCCGCCAGCATGCCATGGCCATAGCCGTTGGCCTTGACCACGGCCAGCACGCCGCCGGGCCCCAGTTCGCAGCGCGCGCCCAAGAGGCGAAGATTGTGCTCCAGCGCGGCCGGGTCGGTCCAGACCTGGGTGGGCCGCAGGGGCAGGCAGGGCTGGGCGTGGTCGATGTGGTACTCGCTCAGGAAACTCATCGCGTCGCCTCCCCGCTCGCCGGCTCGTCATCCGCCCCGCCTCCGCCCGCCGTGGCGGCCTTCCCCCCGCGCAGCAGCTGCTCCAGCAGCTCGGCCTCCGGGCGCGTGGCATCCAGCCGCAGGACGGGCTCGCGCTCGCCCAGGCCGCGCAGCCATGTGCGCTGCCGCCGGGCCAGCTGGCGCGTGCGCAGGGTCAGGCGCGCGGCGCAGCCCGCCAGATCCAGCTCGCCTTTCAGCAGCGCCTCCACCTCTTCCACGCCTACACTGCGCAGGGCATGGCCGGTCCGGGGTACGCCGGCGGCCAGGGCCACGCGCAGCTCGTCCACCATGCCAGTCTCCAGCAGCTGGCGCGAACGGAGACGGATCCGCTCGTCCAGCCAGTCCACCGGCGCCTCCAGCACGGCGCAAAGGGCTTGCACGGGCCGCGGCAGGCGGCGCTCACGCAGCACGCGACTGGCCGGCTCCCCGGTGGCCAGGCAGAGTTCCAAATAGCGCAGCAGGCGCTGGCCGTCGCCCGGGGGGATCCATTCCGCTTCCGGATCCCGAGCCAGCAGCTCGCGTCGCACGCCCTCCAGCCCGTGGGCCGCGTGCAGGGCCAGCACGTGTTCGCGCAGCCCGCCGTCGGCCTGTAAGGAGGGATCCACCGGATGCAGCAGCGCGTGCAAGTAGAAACCACTGCCACCGCAGAGCAGATAGGGCAGGGGTCCCGTTCGTTCGCCCGCGCCCGCACGGACGTCCACGGGCAGACCCAACACGGCTCGCGCCTCGCGCACGAAGCGCCCCGCGCTGGCGGCCTCGTCCAGCTGCATGTGGCCCACCAGGTGATGGGGCACCCGCGCCCGCTGGGCCGCGTCCGGCGCGGCGGTGGCCACTCCCAGCCCGGCGTAGACCTGGCGGCTGTCGGCGCCGATGATCTCCATCCCCAGTTCCTCGGCCACGCGCAGGGCCAGCCCGGTCTTGCCCGCGGCGGTGGGACCGGTCAGGATCAACAGGCGGGGTGGAGGGCTCACCTGCTCGCTCCCCTGGCGGGAACTACCACATCAGCGAGAATCACCACAGAGGCACAGAGACACAGTGGAGACAGTTTGGAGCGTTCAACCCAGGGTTGGATATCGGGCTGCATCGGCTTGTGGGAATTCATCCAATCCACTCTCTGTGCCTCTGTGGTCGTGTTCCTCTCAGGTGCGCGCGAAGCGTCGGTTGAGCTCGCTTAGGCCGAGGGTCACCACCACGGGGCGACCGTGGGGGCAGGTGTAGGGCTGCTCGCAGGCGAACAACTCGTCCAGGAGGGAACGCATTTCCACCTGGCTGAGGGGCTGGCCGGCCTTGACCGCGGCCTTGCAGGCCACCGAGGCCGCCAGGGCCTGGCCCGGCTCGGGCAGGAGCGAGGCCTCCAGCCGGAACTGGTCCAGCACTTCCTGGATCAGGCCCTCGGGATGCACCGAGCGCAGCTCCGCCGGCATGCCGGTCAGCAGCACGTCGCCGCCCTGCATCTCCATCGAAAATCCCATCTGCAGGAAAGGCTCGAGCAGCTCCTCGAAGACCAGCCGGTCCTCGTCGTCCAGCTGCAGGGGCACGGGAAAGAGCAAGCGCTGGGAGCTGCCGCGCTGCTCGCGCAGGGAAGCCAGGCCGCGCTCGTAGAGGATGCGCTCATGGGCCACGTGCTGGTCGACGATGATCAGGCCCCGGGGCACCTGGGCCAGGATGTAGGTGCGGTGCAGCTGGAACAAGCCGGGCTCGCCATCGCGCCGGCGCTCGTCCTCCTCCTGGCGGGCGGAGTCGTCGCCGGTCTCCAGTCCGAAGCGCTCGCGCGCCAGGGCCGCGGAATCCAGGTACTCGCGCACGCCGCCCCAGGCCAGGGCCTCGCCCGGCGCCCGGCGCTCGCTGGGAAAGAGCGGGGCCTGCCCCATGGCGAAGGTCGGGCCGGATTCCGCCGCCGGCAGCGGCGCGCCGCCGCCCAGCGCAAAGACCCGTGCCGCCTCCGGCCCGAACTCCGCCGGGCCCAGCGGCAGGCGGTCACGCTCC
>DYSB01000214.1 GCA_020726405.1 Acetofilamentum sp.
CCCCTGCCCCGCCCTCCTGCTACCGACAACGCCGCCTCTGCCGCGCATGATATGGCGGACGACGACACCTGGCCGGCCGCCCGGCTGCGCGAGCGGATCACGCGCCGGCTGGACGAGCGGCTGGAGCAGGGCCTGGTGCGCGAGGTTGAAGAGCTGCTGGCGGCGGGAGTTCCCGCCCAACGTCTGCACCGGCTAGGCCTGGAGCCGCGCTGGATCCTGCGCCACCTGCAGGAGGGGCTGGGCCTGCCCGAGCTGCAAGCGGGCCTGGCCGGCGAGATCTGGCAGCTGGCCCGTGGCCAACTTTCCTGGTTCCGGCGCCTGGAGCGCGCCGGCGTGCGCATCCACTGGCTGGACGCCGAGGCCCCCGGGGATCTGCTGGAGCGGGCCCTGGCCCTGCGCGGTTGAGCCTCGCTGCTGGCCGGGGAATCAACACAGAGGCGCAGAGGCACAGAGGCACAGAGAGGATTCGGTCGGGGCTCCCCAGGGCCTCAGGCCCTGGGAGGGATGTGGCGCGCCGTGGCGCGCTCTCGGCCGCTGGAGTGCGTGAGGTGAAGGCCTTCAGGCCTGAACCAGTAAATGGGTGAAGTCCGAAGGACGAACCAACTACGTGGCTGCAGGAAGGAAATGCTGCCGCCAGAGTCAGCCCGCCGGGAGGCGGGCCGACTCTGGCGGTTGAGAAAAAGCGCCTCTTTGGCTCCACCTTTCTGGCGCAAGCAGAAAGGTGGAAAACAAGGCGCCCCAGTCCCTGCCGGGATGCCAGGCAAGGAGATGGGATCCACTGGTCGAGCCGGGGGATGACGAGCGCTGGACCGCATCACGGGCCCCGGCCAGAACCGGACGAACTGACAAGAGGAGATCATGACCGAGCAGGCAGAGACCCGCGTCAGCGCCCTTGCGGTGCTGATCCCGGCCTACCACGCCGAGCGCAGTCTGCCCGCGCTGCTGGGCGAGCTGCGCGCCGCGCTGCCCGCTGCGCCCGTGCTGGTGCTGGACGACGGCTCGTGCGACGGCACTGCCGCCTGTGCCACGGCCGCCGGCGCCGAGGTCTTCTCGCACCTGCGCAATCAGGGCAAGGGTGCGGCCCTGCGCCGGGGCTGGGACCTGCTCTTCAAGCGTGGCCATGCGGCCGTGCTCTGCCTGGACGCGGACGGTCAACACGACCCGGCGGAGGCCTGGCGCTTCGTGGACCTCTGGGCGCGCGAGCAACCAGACCTGATCATCGGGGACCGCGGCCTGGCCGCCGCCCCCATGGGCTGGGACCGCCGTCTGAGCAACCGGCTCTCCACGCGCCTGCTCAACCAGGCCAGCGGCCTCGAATTGCGCGACAGCCAGTGCGGCTTCCGGCTGCTGGGGCACGGACTCTGGCAGCGCGTGCGGCTGACGGGCCGGGCCTTCGACCTGGAGAGCCAGCTGCTTCTGCAGGCCGCCCGGCTGGGCGCCACGGTGCGCCAGGTGCCCGTCCGCCAGCGGCCGGCGGAAGTCCCCAGCCACATCCGGCGCCTGCCCGACAGCCTGCGCTTCCTGGGCCGGCTGCTGGAGGCGCGGCTCGTCCGCCCCGGGGAGGACGCGTGAGCGAACACTTGGAAGAGGCCCGCCGGGAGATGGTGGAGCGGCATCTGCGGGCTCGGGGCATCCACGACGAGCGCGTGCTGGAGGCCATGGGCCGGCTGGAGCGCCATCAGTTCGTGGACGGGCCGATGATGAACCGGGCCTACGAGGACCGGGCCCTGCCCATCGGCCAGGGTCAGACCATCAGCCAGCCCTGGATCGTGGCCCTGATGACCGAGGCTCTGCAACTGGTGGGCGATGAGCGCGTGCTGGAGGTGGGCACGGGCAGCGGCTACCAAGCCGCGCTGCTCTCCCGGCTCTGCGCCAAGGTCTACACCATCGAGCGCCACAGCGAGTTGCTGATCCGCGCCCGGCGCATCTTCGAAACCCTCGAACTGGACAACATCATCAGCCGGCGCGGGGACGGCAGCATCGGCTGGCCGGCGGAAGCGCCTTTCGACCGGATCATCGTAACCGCCGGCGCTCCCCAGGTGCCCGAGGCCCTGGTGCGCCAGCTGGCCATCGGCGGTCGGCTGGTCCTGCCCGTGGGGGACCGGCGCGAGCAGGAACTGAAAGTCATCGACCGCCTGTCGGAGAGCGCCTTCCGCGGGCGCTCCGCCGGGTCCTGCGCCTTCGTGCCGCTGTTGGGCAAGGAAGGCTGGTCGCCCAACCAGCCGGGCTGATCGCAGCCTGTCAACCCGTGAGGAAACCGTCCATGCTGCGCCGTCTCTACGCCTGGGTTCTCCATTGGGCCGACCACCGCTGGGCCGTGCCCGTGCTGTTCGGCCTGGCCTTCGCCGAGTCCAGCTTCTTTCCCATCCCGCCGGACGTGCTGCTCATCGCCCTGACCCTGGGCCGGCCGGACCGGGCCTGGTGGTATGCGGCCGTCTGTTCCGCGGGTTCGATCTTGGGCGGAATCGCCGGCTACGCGATCGGCGCCCTGCTCTGGGAGGTCCTGCACGACTGGTTCATCCCACTGGTCTTCTCGCAACAGGTCTTCGACCACGTGGGCCAGCTCTACCGCCAGAACGCCTTTCTGGCGATCTTCACCGCCGCCTTCACGCCCATCCCCTACAAGGTGTTCACCATCGCCGCGGGCGTATTCCATGACCAGGTCAGCCTGGGCGTGCTGGTGCTGGCCTCGGCCATTGGCCGGCCCCTGCGCTTCTTTCTTGTGGCCGGCCTGCTGCGCACCTTCGGCGAACCGATGAAGGGGTTCATCGACAAACACTTCGATTGGCTGGCGTTGCTGTTCACGGCCCTGTTGGTGGGCAGTTTCCTGCTGATCAAACTACTCTGACCCTGAGCTTTTTATCCGGCGAGTGGCTCCGGCCCCCGGCGTTTGCCACTTTCCCTCACGACCCGAATCCGTCCTGTGAAAGGAGTTCCCCAATGGCCGACAAGGCACGCAAATTCCCCGACAACGTCCCCGGCAAATTCTACGTGGACGAGGATTGCATCTGCTGTGGCGCGTGCGTGGACGCTGCGCCCAACAACTTCAAGGAATCCGCCGAAGGCGATCACGACTTTGTCTACAAGCAGCCGGAGACTGAAACGGAGTTGCAGCAGTGCAAAGACGCCATGTCCGTATGCCCCGCGGACTGCATCGGCGAAGACGGCGAAGACTGAGCCCCCCACCGGGGCGATAAAAGGGGCGCCTGGGCGCCCCTTTGCTTTTTGGAGGGTGACATGGCCTGCACGGCTGACGAGCTCTTCCGCTCGCACGTGAACAACTGCACGCGCCTGGTGGACCAGGCTGCCGGGCTGTTGCATGCCGCTGGAGCCCAGGGTCTGAGCCCGCGCGGCGGAAGTTGGTCAGCGCCCGAGATCCTCGGGCATCTCTGGGACAGCGCCCAGCTCAACCACCTGCGCCTGCTGCGTGGCCTGGACGGGGAGGACCTGCTTTTCCCCGGCTACGACCAGGACCGCTGGGTGGCCCTGCAGGAGCCCGCCGGTCTGCCCTGGGGCTGTTTGGTGGAGGGCTGGCGCTGCGCCAACCTGCGCCTCCTGCGCCTGCTCGAATTGCTGGACCCCGCCGTCCGCACCCGGCCGCACGCCCGGCACAGCCTGGACCGCATCGGCTGGCAGCCCTTCCTGGCCAGCCAGCCCGCCAGCCTGGAGGATCTGGCCCGCGACTACCTGGGCCACCTGCTCCACCACCTGCGGCGCCTGGAGCCCCAGCTGGTGCCGCCTCTGCCCCTCCCGCCCGGCCTGGGCCGCGCCAGCCTGCCCCTGGAGACCGCCCGGCTCCGGCTGCGCGCCTTTCGAGAGGACGATCTGGACGCCCTGGCCCCCATCCTGGCGGATCCCGAGGTGGTGCGCTACCTGCCGGGCCCGCCCCGCACGCGCGAGCAGAGCGCACGCACCCTGGCCTGGTTCCGCACGCAGCAGGAGCGCGACGGTTGCAGCGCCTGGGCGCTGGAGACCCGCGCCGAGGGCCGGCTGATCGGCTGGTGCGGACTGGCCGAGTTTGACAACACGGGCGAAGTGGAACTGCTCTACTGCCTGGAGACGGGCAGCTGGGGCCAGAGCCTGGCCAGCGAGGCCGCCCGGGCCTGCGTGGCCTGCGCGCGCGACGCGATCGGCCTGCCAAGGCTCATCGCGGCCGTGCTGCCGGAAAACACGGCCTCGCGCCGCGTGCTGGAGAAGAGCGGCCTGACATACTGGAAGCCCGGGCGCTGGTTCGGCCTGGAGCTGGACATGTATCACCTGGAATTCCGCGCCTGAGTTCAGGTCGTGGAATCCAGTGCCGGGAGGCAGCCTGAAATTCCTGATCTGTCAACCTTTCTCCAGTGCATGCCGGGCCGGGCTGTTGAGCCTGGGACTTGGCCTGCTGCAGGCCTGCCGGCCTGCCGGGCTCCCGCCCCGGCGCCGCCGGTGGACCCGGTCGGCGGAGGCGGAGCGCCGGACGGATTCCGCCTGAGCTCGGCCGCTTTCGCCGACGGCGGCTCCATCCCGGCCCGCTACACGTGCGAGGGCCTGGACCTCTCGCCGCCCCTGGCCTGGAGCGCACCCCCCGCCGGCACGCTCAGTCTGGCCCTGCTGGTGAGTGATCCCGACGCGCCGGACCCCGCTGCCCCGCGGCTGACCTGGACGCACTGGGTTCTGCTCAACCTGCCGCCGGAAGCCGGCCGGTTGGACGAACAGGCCGGCAATGGACCCGCGGTTGCGCCGGCGCTGGACGGCCTGAACGACTGGGAACGCGGCGGCTGGGGCGGGCCCTGTCCGCCCGTTGGCCGGCACCGCTACCAGTTCCAGCTCCTGG
>DYSB01000026.1 GCA_020726405.1 Acetofilamentum sp.
AATCCGGCCCACTCTCCTGGGGTAGCAGCCAGGCCGAAGCCAGGGCCTGGGCGGGCAGCGGGCTCAGGGGCGGATTGCCCAGTCCCGCCAGGCTGGCGACCAGCACGACGCTGCGCTCCAGCCCACAGAGGGCGTCCGCCAGGGCCAGGGCCACCGTGCTGGCACCCAAACCCACCGGCAGTCCCGCCATCAACAGAATGCGCCCCATGCCCATGCCAGCTCCGCTCCAGTAATCCTTTGGACTACGCCAGTTCCCGCGCGCCGGCGACCAGCGCCTGCAGGCGCCGCAGGCCCGCGGCCTTCTCATCGTCCACCCGCCCCAAGGTGTCGGGTTTCAGCAGCCAACCCGCCAGCAGCCGACCGGTGGGGCGGACCAAATCGTCGGGGATCCGCGGTCCTGTGCCCACCCAGGAGAGGGGCAGGCCGGCCTGTTCGGCCAGGTCCACGACTCCACCCAGGCCCGTGGCCTCGTCCAGCTTGGTCACAAGCAGGCGGTCGGCCCCGGCGCTTTTCCAGGGCTGGACCGAGGCCAGCTGGTCCTCCAGTCGCATGGAGGCTGGCACCACCACGTGGATGTGGCGGGGCTTGAGCTCCTTCAGGAAGGCCCGCAGCCGCTCCAGGCCCAGGCGCTCGCGCGGACCCGTGCCCGGCGTGTCCACCAGGATCAGGTCGCAGCCCGCCAGGCGCTCCAGGGCCGCGCCCAGCTCGGAGGGACGGTAGACGCTCTCCAGCGGCGCGTGCAGGATGGCCGCCAGTTGGCGGATCTGCTCCACGGCCGTGACCCGCTTGGTGTCCAGGTTGAGGATCCCGGCCCGCTGCTGACCCATCCCGCGGTTGAGCAGGAGTTTGGCCAGCGCCGTGGTCTTGCCCACGCCCGTGGGCCCCACGAGCACTTCCACCCGCCGGGGTCCGGCGTTGTCACCTGCGGCGCAGGGCAGGCGGCGGGCCAGGGCCGCCAGCAGCGCGCTCTCCAGCTCCGCGCCTTCCACGTCCGCCACCTCGTCCAGGAGCGCACAAGCGCAGGGCCTGGAGAGCCCACGTCCGCAGAGCGTGCGCAGGGCCTGCTCGTGCCCGGCGCTCCAGGCCCGGTGCTGGCCGTAGCGGGTGGACAGGCTATGGTCCTTCAGACTGCGGTGCAGCTCCAGCAGCTCCTGGCGCAGCTCGCCCAGCTCCTCGGCCTGGACCGCCCGGCCCGCCGGCGGGGCGCTCTCCGGTCGCGACGGCGCACTTGCTGGAACGGCGACGACAGGGGCCGGGGTCGCGGACGTGCTGGTCTCCGGCACCAGGGGCTGCCCGTCCCGCCCGATCCGGGGCGGGTTCCAGGCGCGGGGCTGGCCCGTGCGGGCAGCGGAACGACCGCGGGTCAACGGCGGATGGGGCAGGGCGGCCACGACTTCCACCGTGTGCCCGGCGGGCAGGCGGGAAGGATCCTCGGCCCGGCGGCTGGTAAGGATGATCGCTTCCTCTCCCAGCTCCCGTTTGACCTGGCTCAACGCTTCCACCAGGTTTGCTCCGGTGAAGGTCTGGATCTGCATCCCGCCTCCCGTCTACCCGGACCGCTGCGCGGTCAGGGGTTCGTAGTTGATGTCGTCCATGGTGATGATGCCGCGCTGCCAGCAGTCCAGGAAGAGCTCCACCAGCGCGGGATCGAACAGTTCGCCGGAGCTTTCCTTCAGGTAGTCCAGAATGCGCTCGATGCCCATGCCCTTGCGATAGATGCGGTCGCTGGCCATGGCGTGGAAGGTGTCGGCAATAGTGAGGATCCGCACCTTGAGCGGGATCTCGTCGCCCTGCAGGCCGTCGGGATAGCCGCCGCCGTTCCACTGCTCGTGGTGGTGGCGCACGTAGGGCACCAGCGGCTGCAAGTGCGGCGCGCGGCGCAGGATCTCCGCCCCCACCAGCGGGTGCGTCTTGATGTGGTCGTACTCCTCGGGAGTCAGCCGGCCGGGTTTGTTCAGCACGGCGTCCCGGATCCCGATCTTGCCCAGGTCGTGCATCAGCCCGCCCAGGCGGATCTCCTCCAGCTCCTCGCCCAGATGGATCCCGGCCCGCCGCCCCAGCTTGACGGCGATGCCACCCACTTGCGCCGAGTGGCCGTGCGTGTAGTGGTCCTTCTCGTCGATGGCCTTGGAGAGCACTTGGATGGTCTCGATGTGCATGCGGCGCATGCTGGTGAACAGCAGCGAGTTCTGCAGGGCCGAGGCCACGCTGCTCGAGAGCAGCATCACGTTCTGGACCTCGCGTTCCAGCAGGTCCCGGCCCGCCAGCCGGATCACGCCCAAGAGGCCCATCGCCCCCTGGTTGTCCGTCATGGGCACCCAGATCCGGTGCGCCATCTCGCCCGCGGGCATCACGCCGGCCTCCAGCGCCCGCAGGTTGGGCGTCTCGGTCTGGTAATGGAAGGCGGGGTCCTGGATCCGCCGCACCCGGGCGCGGATCACCTCCAGCAGGCGGGCCAGCAGTTCGGGCGAGGGCGCGCGCTGGCCGCAGATGTCCAGGTGAAGCCGGTCCAGGCTGCGCTCCAGCATCACGACGATGGTGTAGTCGCAGGGCAGCAGTCCGGCCACGCCGGCGTGGACCTCCTGCAGCGTGTCCTCCATGTCCAGGCTGGCGTTGAGCCGGCGGCCGATCTCGGCCAGTTTCTGGGTGGACCGCATCTGGCGCGTGGCGACCTGGAACAGGTGGGCATTCTCCAGGGCGATGGTCACGTGGCTGGCCATGATCCGCAGCAGTTCGAGCTGCTGCTCGTCGAAGCCCGGCTCCGTGGGTGCGCGGCCCAGCAGGATCGAACCCCGGGACTGGGCGTCCACCAGCAGCGGCAGGCAGACCACCCAGCGGCCGTCCAGCCGGCGCTGCACACAGTCCCCGCGGGTGGCCGCCTCCAGGGCCAGCACGGCCTCGGAGTCGTCCAACTCGCCGGGTTGGGCGCGGTTGAAACTGCGCCAGAGCAGGTCCTCGTCATCGTCGCCGGCGGCCCGGTATTGGACCGTGATCTCCTCCACGCCGAACACACGCGTGATCAGGTCGGCGATCCGCGAGGGCAGGTCGCTCATGTGCAGGTTCGATGTGATGACCTGGCTCAAGTCGCGCAAGGCCACTTCGGCCCGCAGGCGGTCGCGCTCCTGGCGCAGGCGGCGGTGCTCCTCCACGCGCTGGAAGACGCTGAGTGCCGTCTGGAGGTCCAGTGGCTTCTCGATGTAGTCCGCCGCCCCCTGGCGCATGGCTTCCACGGCCGTTTTCACCGAGGACATGCCGGTCATCATCACCACGTCGATCTGCGGCCAGCGCTGGCGGATCTCCCCCAGCAGGACATGACCGTCCAGGCAGGGCATGTTGCGGTCGGTCAGCACCACATCCACAGTCTGCCGCCGCAGGAATTCCAGCGCCTCGGCCCCGCCGCTGGCTGTGTCGGCCCGTGCACCTTGGTCGTTCAGGAAGGCGTCCAGCAGCCGCAGCATGGCCGGATCGTCGTCCACCACCAGCCAGTGCGCACGCAGCGTTCCATTCCGGTCCATGGAGGCTTCCCCTTCATTCCATGGACGCTGCACCGGCCGCTGCGCTCTCATGCCACTTGCTCCCGCAAGCCCGGCTCCGGCCCGCGCAAGCGCTTGGCCAGACCCACCTGGGCCGTGGATTCCAGTTCCACGTCCATGCTGAGCTCACTGTAGGCCACCACCAACAGGTCCGGCAGCGGACCCTCGAGTAGGCGGCGCAAATAGGAGCGGATTTCCGGCCGGGTCACCACCACGGGCGTACGTCCCTCGCCTTGCAGGCGGTCGCGAGCCTGGCGCAGTTGGGTGATGACCTGGGCGAATTCCTCTGGAGACAGACTGCCGGCGCGCGTCCCATCCCGTTCCCGCGCCAAAGCTGTCTCTAAATCGGGTTCCAGAGTGACCGCCTTTATCCGGTTGTACTCTCCTTTGAGAATCGTGCTGATGGTCGAAGAGAGGGCGAAGCGGGCGTATTCCGCCAGAATCTCGGGATCCTTGCTTTGCTCCGCCGTGTCGCTCAGGCTCTCCAGGATGGTGGCCAGGTCGCGGATGGGCACGCTCTCGCGCAATAATTTCTGCAGGACCTTGTGGATTTGGCCTAGGTTGAGCTGCGTGGGGACCAGTTCCTCCACCAGCGCGGCGTGTTCGGGCTTCAGGTTCTCCAGCAGTTTCTTCACGTCCTGGCGGCTGAGAATCCGACCGGCGTGGCGCTTGACCAGCACGTCCAGATGCGTGGCCAGCACGGCGGCGGGCTCCACCAGGGCGCAGCCCAGCCGTTCGGCTTCGACTCGGTTGGATTCCCGCACCCAGAGCGCGGGCATGCCGAAGGTGGGATCGGTGGTGGGCACGCCGGGCAGCGCCTGGGTGGCATCCTTGACTTGGGCCCCGATGGCCAGGCGCCAACCGGGCCGCAGCTCGGACTGCCCAACCACAATGCCGCGGATCCGGATGCGGTACTGCTCGGGCAGCAGGCTGATGTCGTCGCGAATGCGCACGGGGGGCAGGACCAGGCCCAGGTCGGCTGCCACCTGTTTGCGCAGGCGCTTGATCCGGGCCAACAGGTCACCGCCGGTGGTGGTGTCCACCAGCGGGATCAGCCCGTAGCCCAGTTCAATCTCAAGTGTATCCAGGGCCAGATAATCCTCGACACGCTCTTCCACCGGGCGGGCCAGCTCCACTTCCTGGACTTCCACCTGGGCCAGTCGGGTTTGCTTGAGTTTCCAGGCCAGGCCCGCGCTGCCCGCGGCGAGCAGCAGGAAGGGCACGGCGGGCAGTCCGGGCACGATGGCGAACACCGCCAGCAGCACGGAGGCCACCTTGAGCGGGCGTTCCTGCAGCACCAGCTGGGTGGCCACATCCTGGCTGAACTGGGTGCGCGCCCCGGCCCGGGTGACGATGATGCCCGCCGAAGCCGAGACGATCAGCGCCGGGATCTGGTTGACCAGGCCATCACCGATGGTCAACAGGCTGAAGGTGCGAGCGCTTTCGGCCAGCCCCATCTTGAGCTGCAGGGTCCCCGCGGCGATCCCGCCCACCAGGTTGATGACCGTGATCAGCAGGCCGGCCACGGCGTCCCCGCGCACGAACTTGCTGGCGCCGTCCATGGCTCCGTAGAAGTCCGCCTCGCGGCTGATGGTCTCCCGGCGGCGGCGAGCCTCCTTCTCGTCGATCAGCCCGTTGTTGAGTTCGGCATCGATGGCCATCTGCTTGCCCGGCATGGCGTCCAACGTGAAGCGGGCCGCCACTTCGGCCACGCGGCCGGCACCCTTGGTGATGACGATGAAGTTGATCAGCACCAGGATCAGGAAGACAATGAAACCCACCAACAGGTTGTTGCCGGTGACGAAATGCCCGAAGGCCTCGATCATGCGCCCGCCGTAGCCTTGGCCCAGGATCAGGCGCGTGGAGGCCACATTCATGGACAGGCGGAACAGCGTGAGAATCAGGAGCAAGCCGGGAAAAATGCTGAACTCGAGCGGCTCCATCGTGTAAAGCGAAACCAGCAGGATCATCAGCGAGAGCATGATGTTCAGCGCCAGCAGCAGGTCCAGGAACATGGCCGGCAGCGGCAGGACCATCATCACCACGATGCCCACCACGCCAAAGGCCAGCAGCAGATCGCTGCGCCGCATGAGCAGACTCTGGCCGAGCGGATTCGCGCTCATGCACTCCTCCGCTTCAGTCGGTAAACGAAGGCCAGCAGCTCGGCCACGGCGCGGTAGAGTTCACCCGGCACTTCGGCACCCACGGCGCAGGCCTTGAAGAGCGAGCGCGCCAGCGGCTTGTCCTCGATCACCGGGATGCCGTGCTCGCGGGCGATGTCCTTGATGCGCTGGGCCACCAGCCGGCGACCCTTGGCGATCACGCGCGGAGCGCGCATCTGCGCCGGATCGTACTGCAGGGCCACAGCCAGGTGGATCGGGTTGGCCACCACCACGTCCGCCCGGGGCAAGTCGCGGATCATCCGGTTGTAGGCCGTTTCCTGCTGGATGCCGCGCTGGCGGCGCTTGAGCAGCGGGTCGCCCTCGGACTGCTTCATCTCCTCGCGCACGTCCTGGACACTCATTTTCAGGCGCCGGGACAAGTCCCAGCGCTGGAAGGTCACGTCGGCGGCGGCCAGCACCAGCAGCAGGGCCAGCACCCAGCCGGTCATGCGCACCACGACGCCCCCCAGCGCGGGCAGGAACTGCGCGGGATCGGCGAACACCAGGCCGAGCAGAGCGGGCAGTTCGCGCTCGATCACCAGCCAGGCCACGAAGCCCACCAGGCCCACCTTGAGCAGGCTCTTGATCAGCTCGGTCAGGCTGCGCAGGGCGAACATCTGTTTGAGGCCGTTCAAAGGGCTGATCCGGCTCCAGTCCGGCGCCAGCGACTTGCCCGTGAACACCAGCCCCACCTGACCCACGTGCGCCAGGAGGGCCGCCCCGGCCAGGGCCAGAAGCAGCGGGGTCAGCACCTGGATCGCCTGGCCGCCGGCCTCCTGCAGCAGGGCCGGCGTGTTCTCGAGATTCAAGTCCAATCGGGCGGGCAGGGTCAGGCGTGCGCCCAGGTATTGACCCAGCTGTTCGCGCATCCAGCCCCCGAACAGCAGGAAGGAGCCCAGCGCGGCTCCCAGCACGGCGCTGGAAGCCAGCTCCAGCGAGCGGGCCACCTGGCCTTCACGCCGGGCGTCGCCGCGCCGTTTGGGCGTGGCGTCCTGGGTTTTTTCCTGGAGGGACTGCTCGTCGGCCATGACTGCCCTTCTCTCGCCATCCTTGCCCAGCCCACGCGCCGCAAAGGCAGAAAATGCCCGCGGAAAACGGCGTGGAGCGGCTTGGCAGGGAGTGGGGCAAATCCTGGGCCGGAACTTGGAAGTCCGGGACTTCCGGAGCGGCCGAACGGAGAATCCAGGACCGCTGCAATGGAAATTGGCCCCGGCTCAGACAGCGAGAACCAACTCCACCGGGCAGTGGTCGCTGCCCGTGACCTGGTCCAGGATCTCGGCCCGGCGCAGGGCCGGCAGCAGGTCGGGCGTGAGGAAGAAGTAGTCCAGGCGCCAGCCCACGTTGCGCGCGCGGGCGCCGCCGCGCTGACTCCACCAGGAGTAGCGCCCGGCGGCGTCGGGCTGCAGCTGGCGGAAACTGTCCAGCAGCCCGGGTTGGTGGCGACCGCCGGTGAATGCGTCCAGCCAGGCGCACTCCACGGGCAGGAAGCCGCTGGTGGCGCGGTTCTCTCTGGGCCGGGCCAGATCGATCTCGCGGTGCGCCGTGTTGACGTCGCCGCAGACCACCAGCCGCTCGCCCAGGGCCTGGCGCGCCTCGCACAGCCCCTGGAACATCTCGTAGAAGGCCAGCTTGTACTCCAGCCGCTCCGGGCCCGCAGTGCCGTTGGGGAAGTAGACGCCCAGCAGCAGCAGGTCGTCCCGGCGCCAGCCACAGACCCGGCCTTCGCCGTCCCAGTCCGCCAGGGCGGGATCCAGCGTCGCCAGGCCGGCGAACAACTCGCCCTCCACGCGGCTGAACAGCGCCGTGCCGGAATAGCCGGGTTTCTCTGCTGCATGCCAGACCTGGCGGTAGCCCAGCTCTTCCAGGGACTGGGGCAGATGCCCGGGCAGCTGCTCCGGGCGGGCCCGGACTTCCTGCAGGGCCAACAGGTCCGGGCGCTCGGCGCCCAGCCAGTCCAGGAAACCCTTGCCCAAAGCCGCGCGCAGTCCGTTGACGTTCCAGGAGATCAACCGCAGGGGGGCGGGATGGGCCATGCTCAAATCCTTTCCGGCGTGGGGATGCCCAGCAAGTCCAGCCCGCGGCGCAGTGCCGCGCCCACGGCCGCCACCAGAGCGATGCGTTGGGCGGCCAGGCGCGGATCGTCCACCCTGTCGAAGACGCTATGGGCGTTGAAGAAGCGCGAGAAACAGCGCGCCAGTTCGTAGGTGCGCTGGGCCACCCGGGCCGGGTTGAGCTGGGCGGCGGCCAACCGGACTTCCCGCGGCCAGAGGGCCAGGGTTTTGAGCAGCTCGACCTCCTCGGGCTCCACCAGCAGTTCGAAGCTCTGCTGCCCGTCCGGCTCCAGGCCGCTCTTGCGCACCAGGCTGCGGATGCGGGCGTGGGCGTATTGCAAGTAGGGACCGGTGTTGCCCGCCAGATCGATGCTCTCTTCCGGATCGTAGAGCATGTCCAGCCGAGGATTCACCTTGAGCACGAAGTACTTGACTGCGGCCAGGGCCAGCTGGCACACGATCTCGTCCTTCTGGGCGTCCGGCAGGTCCGAGCGCTTCTGGCTCTCCTCCAGCACCCGGCGGCAGGCCAGTTCCAGTTCGTCCAGCAGGTCGTCGGCGTCCACCACCGTGCCTTCGCGGCTCTTCATTCTGCCACTGGGCAGGTTGACCATGCCGTAGCTGAAGTGGGTCAGGCGGCCGGCCCAGTCGTAGCCCAGTTTGCCCAGGATGTGGAACAGCACGCGGAAGTGGTGCTCCTGCTCGCTGCCCACCACGTAGATCATCGCGTCAAAACCCAACTGGCGGTGGCGCATCACGGCGTTGCCCAGGTCCTGGGTCATATAGATCGCCGTGCCGTCGGAGCGCAGCAGGATCTTGGGCTCCAGGCCCAGCTCCTCCAGCGGGCAGACCACGGCCCCGCCGGGCTCGCGCCGGAAGACGCCCCGGGCCAGGCCCTCCTCCACCTCGGAGCGGCCCAGTTTCCAGATCTCGCTCTCGTAGAACACGCGGTCGAAGTCGATTCCCTGCCGCGTGTAGGTCTCCCGGTAGCCGGCCAGCACCCAGTCGTTCATCCGGCGCCAGAGCGCATGGACGCCCTCGTCGCCGGCCTCCCAGGCCTGCAGCAAGAGGCGCGCGGCTCCCAGCAGCTCGGACTGGGCCTCGAACTTCGCATGCTCGACCTCCGTCGCCGGGCCTGCCAAACCACGGTCTTGGCGCCAGGCGGCCTCTTCCGCCGCCAGCCGGCTAGCGAACTCCACGTAGGAGTCGCCCACCAGGTGGTCACCCTTGCGGCCCGTGTTCTCCGGCGTGCGGCCTTCACCCCAGCGCTGCCAGGCCAGCATGCTTTTGCAGATATGGATGCCGCGGTCGTTGATCAGATTGACGCGCGTGACCTCGTGTCCCACGGCCCCCAGCAGGCGGGAGAGCGCGTCGCCCAGGAAGTTGTTGCGCACGTGGCCCAGATGCTGGGGCTTGTTGGTGTTGGGGCAGCTGAATTCCACCAGGTAGCGCCGGCGTTGCTCCGCGGGCAGGGCCAGTTCCGGGCCGGCGGCCAGCCAGCCGCCCAGCACCTCGGCGAACCAGGCGGACTTCTCCAGGCTGAGGTTGAGGTAGGGCCCGTCGGCGCGCACGGCGACCAGCCCCGGGTGGCCCTCCAGCCGGCGGGCCAGTTCCAGCGCGATCTGCTGGGGCGCGCGCCGGCAGGCCTTGGCCAGCGGAAAGCAGCCGAAGGCCAGATCGCCCAGGGCGGCGTCCGGCGGCAGGTCCAGCTGGACCTCCTCTGGCGGCACCGTCACGGAAAAGCCGGTTTCGATGGCCTGGGAGATCCACTGGGCCAATTGGTCAAGCACGCTCATGCGACTCCCGTCGGGTTGGGGCCGGGCCAGTGCTCCAACTGGCGCAGGCCTTCGTACAAGGCGATGGACACGCTGTTGCCCAGGTTCAGGCTGCGCGTGCGGCCGGGCATGGGAATGGTCAGGGTCTGCTCCGGAAACTCGGCCAGCACGCGCTCATCCAGTCCGCGGGACTCCCGCCCGAAGACCAGGAAGTCCCCGGCCTGGTAGGCGTGGGCCGTGTAGGAGCGCGCAGCCTTGGTGCTGAAAAAGAAGAAGCGGCGGGAATCGAAGCGCTCCAGCAGCTCGTCCAGGCTGGGCACCACGCGGAAAACCGCGCGTTCCCAGTAGTCCAGACCCGCGCGTTTCAGCCGGGCGTCGTCCAGGCTGTAGCCCAGCGGCTCCACCAGGAAGAGCCGGCTATTGGTGCAGGCGCAGAGCCGGACCACGTTGCCCGAATTCTGTGGGATCTCCGGTTCCACCAGTACGATGTTGAACATGCCGCCTTTCTGTCGCCGTCCGTACGCGCCTTTTCGCGCTTCCGCGCGCCCTGTCGCGTCAGCCGAAGGTGCCAAACCGAGCGATCGGGTACAATTCCCGGAGGCGACGGCGCATGGCCGTCACGGGCGGTAGGCAAGAGATTTCCCCGGCAGGGGGAAACCCATCGTACATTCTACGGTTGAAGGGCCTGTTCTCACGGGCCGCCCGCCGCGGCCGATTCCCATCCCGCCCGGTGCGGGCCGCATCGATCTCAGGAAAGGAGGCGCACATGCCACAGATCCGGAACCGACTCACTGCGTTGCCACTACTGAACCTAAACCTGCTCTTGTTCCTGCTCCTCTTCCTCATCAACCTGCCCGCCGCCGCCAGCCGGCGCGGCAGCGAGCCGCGGCTTTCCCTGGAACTGGAGCGCAGCGAGGCCTTTACGGGCGAACCCTACGGAGCCCGCATCGCCGTGCGGGCGGACGGCTTCGTCTATTTCTATTCGTTGGATTCCCAAGGCTACGTCAGCCTGCTTTATCCGGTCCTGTCCGAGGATGGCCGCGGCCAAGTCAGCGCCGGCGACACCCTTTGGCTGCATCCCCTCTACGCGGGCAGCCAAGCCGGGCTGGAACAGCTGGTGGCCGTGCACACACGCGAGTTCCGCCCGATCCGCCCCGCGCGCCAGCACTTCCTGGCCCCTGATCCCCAAGACCTGCCCGACGTCAACGCCCGGCTGACCCGGGTGGAAAAGGAACTGGACAACTACGTCACCGGCCTGCTCTCGGTAATGGAGACGGGCGTGACCCAGTTGGCCCAGGTCGACGAGGAGGTGGACGAGGACGCGTCCGTGGGGATTGTCATGCACCACCACGTCTACGATTACTGGTGCCCCTACTGCGACTGCTGGCACCCTGCCTGCACGCACGACCACTGCTGGTGCGGCTGGGAAGTTGTGCACCACTACCACGGCTACTACCGCTACCACCACTGCTTCCTGTGGGACGGCTGGCATCCCTGGTGGCGTCCGCCCGTGGTGTACATCTACTTGCAGGGTGGCAGTCCCTGGGATTACGATACGCGGCCCTGGCGCAGCCGCCGGATCTGGGCCGAGCGCCGGCACTACTCGGACCGCTGGCGCAACGTGGAGACTCCGCGCATCCAGGACCGGGACGCCTGGCGCGAATCGCCGCGTCGCCAGTCCACGGACAAGCCCGAGTTCATCAACCTGAAAAAGCGCCTGGACGTGGACACGCCCAGCCTGACGCCGCGCGCGCCGAGCGTGATCAGCACCGAACCCAATCTGCCCGGCCTGCCGGACAAGCCCCGCGACGGTTCGCGTCCCTCCACACTGAGCACGAGCCCAGGGACGGACTCGCAATCCACGCCCCAGGTGGACGCACCGCGCGCACCCAAGCCCAAGCCGTCGACCACCAGCAGCAGCAGCAAGAGCAAGAAAAAGAAGGCCCCTGCGGTCACGCCGGACAATCGCAAGGATAAGGACGACTCCAAACCGGAGAGCAAGCCCGAGGCGAAACCCGAGCCCAAGCCGGAACCGGCCAAGCCGGAACCGGCCAAGCCGTCCAAGCCGTCCAAACCCTCCAAACCCTCCAAACCATCCAAACCCTCCAAACCGCGCCCCGGGCACACGACCTGAGCCGGCGGGACAGAAAAACGCGCAAGGGGCTTCCAGTGGAAGCCCCTTTTCTCAGGCCACCCAGGGGACTTGAACCCCCAACCTGCGGTTTACAAAACCGCTGCTCTACCAATTGAGCTAGAGTGGCGTGCGCGGAGGGCAAGATAGAAAACCCGGCAGTCCGCGTGTGACACCGGGCCTCGCTCCGGTTTTCTACCTTGGAGCCATGAAAGGACTGATCGGCATCGCCGGCAACATTGGAGCCGGCAAAACCACACTCACCGACTGGCTGGCTCGCCGCCTGAGCTGGGATCCCCACTACGAAAGCGTGGCGGACAACCCCTTCCTGCAGGACTTCTACGGCGACATGGGCCGCTGGGCCTTCCACCTGCAGATCTACTTCCTGCAGTCGCGCTACGCGGATCACCTGCGGCTGTGCGAGGGAGAGCGCGGGGCCGTCCAGGACCGCACTATCTGGGAGGATGTGGAGATTTTCGCGCGCAATCTCTACCAGATGGGACACATCAGCGAGCGCGAGTGGCTCACCTACTACCGGCTCTTCCACAACATGTGCCAGTTCCTGCGCAAGCCCGACCTGCTGATCTACCTGCGCGCCTCCGTGGACACGCTGCAGGCGAGGATCCGCACCCGCGGCCGGAGCTACGAGCAGAACATCAGCCCCGAGTACCTGCAGCGCCTCAACCTGCTCTACGAGGACTGGATCGGCCGGATCCGCGACATCCCCGTGATCCGGGTGGACGTCGACCACCTGGACATCTACTCCGATCGCGGCAAGATGCGCCAACTGCTGGATTCCGTCGAGGCCGAATTGGCCCGTCGCCAGCTGAGCCTGGCCCTGGGCCATCTGCCGCCGCCCCAGGACGCCCTGCGCTGAGCGCAAGCTCGCCTCTTTCCCACTCTCATCCCGTCCAATGGGTCGCTGACTACGGCAACTCGGCTCGCACCCGGTACAGGCCCGCACTCTGGGGCAGGTGCGGTGGGCTGAGCCAGGTCGGCTCCGTCACGCTGACCAGCCTGATCCAGGCGGCCTGTCCCGCATCCCACTGCTCCAGGTGATAGGCCAGGGCGGTGGGCCGCTCGTCCCAGCTGAAACGCAAGCGCTGGTTGGACTGGTGCACGATTTCCAATTGGATGAGCAGCGGAGGTGGCCAGGACGCGGCCACGGCCGCCGCGCGCGCCAGGTTGAGGCGCCCGCCCGTGACGGTCAGGCCCGCCAGCGCCGGCAAGGGGTCCACCGCATCCAGCAGCAGTTCCTTGATCACCAGCGCGCCGGCCGGCGGATCGTCCCGCACCAGGCCGGCCAGGCTGTCCGACGCCACCGCGTGCAACAGGGCCACGGCCCCGCTGACGTGGGGGGCCGACATGGACGTGCCGCTCAGGTAGATCGTCGCACTGTTGAGGTAAGTGGAGAGAACCTGGGTGCCCGGCGCGCCCAGGTCAATGGACAGCGCGCCGTACGCGCTGCTCAGGTTGCGCAGGTCGGTGTTGGTCGTGTTGGTGCAGGTGATCAGGAAGTCCGACGGACAACTGGTGGGCACGTCGCCCTGCAGGTCCACGTTGGCGTTGATGTTCATGGTGGCCGCCACGGAGAGAACACCGGCCGCGCCCAGAGCCTCGTACATGTCGTTCCAGGCGGGATACTCGCCTGCCGCGCAGTTGGCGTAGTCGACGCCGAAACTGGAATTGGCCGCCACCACATTGGCCCCTTGCAGGCCTCCGCTCTCCAGCCAGCGGCTCTTCTGCTCCAGCACGTAGTTGTAGGCCGCAATGGCCACACTGGTGGTCGTGCTGCTACCGCAGACGGTCATCAGCTCCACGTCCCAGTTGACGCCGCAGACCATGTTCAGGTTGTTGCCGCGCGCGCCCACGATCCCCGAGACATGCGTGCCGTGGCCGTTGAACACGAGGCTGCCGCTGCCGTTGTAGGCATTCCAGCCGTGCAGGTCGTCCACGTAGCCATTGCCGTCGTCGTCCTGCCCGTTGAGTGTCTCACCCGGATTGGTCCAAACGTTCGGGGCCAGGTCCGGATGCGCCAGGTCCATCCCGCCGTCCACCACGGCCACCACCAGGCGCCGGCCCAGCGGGTCCGTGCCGCCCGTCCCGAAGTCCCAGGCCTCCGGCGCGTCAATGTCGGCGTCACTGCTCTGTTGCAGGGCCCACTGCTGGCCGAAGGCCGAGTCGTCGGGCAGCAGGCGCTCCTCCACGAAGTGGTCGGCCTGGGCCCAACGCAACGCGGGATGCAACCGCAACGCGGCCAGCCCCTCCGCCAGTGGCAGGCCGTCTAGCCGTACCAGGGCGATGCCCAGCCGCGAGCTGAGCAGGCGCTCCACGTGCCAGCCCGGCGCGTCGAGTCGCGTGCCGGCCTCCGCTAGGTTCAGCGGTGTCTGGAAGCGCACGAGAGCGTGGTCCGCAAGCGCGCCAATTGCAGCAAAGGTGGACAGCGGGCAGAGGGCCCAGACACAGACCGGGATCAACAGATTGATTCTCACGGGGACTCCTTTGCTTCCGTCCGACACGAGCTGCTTGCTTGCTTGCTTGCCTGCTGCAAGCTAGCCCCGCCCGGCGCTGTCGCGCAAGCCCGAAAAACAGCGGGTGACAAAAAACAGCGGGCAAGGTTGGCAAGCCCTTGCGGGCTTTCCTACGTTTCCGCTGTCAAGGTTTTGACGACCAAGCTCGCCATTTCCAAGAGAGTCCATCGCATAACAAGGAGCAGCATATGTCCACGTTGAAAGACCGGCTCACGGCCGCCATTCCTCCCATGCAGGCGGAGATCAAGCAGTTGCGCGCAGAGCACGGCAACAAGGTTCTGGGTGAATGCACCATTGACCAGGCCTACGGCGGCGTCCGCGACGTGACGTGCATGATCACCGAGACCTCCCTTCTGGACAAGTTCGAAGGCATCCGCTTCCGCGGGCTCTCCATCCCGGAGTGCCAGCAGCAGTTGCCGCACCATCCCGAGGGCGAAGAGCCCCAGCCCGAAGGCATCTTCTGGCTGATGCTCACCGGCCAGGTGCCGACCAAGGCCGAGGTGGATGGCCTCACCCAGGAGTGGCGCGAGCGCTCTACCGTTCCGGCCCACGTTTTCAAGACCCTGGACGCCCTGCCCGTGGACGCCCACCCCATGACCCAGTTCTCCGCGGCCATCCTTGCCCTGCAGACCGAGAGCCAATACGCAGCGGCCTATCGGCGCGGCATGAGCAAGAAGGACTACTGGTCCTGGGCCTACGAAGACACCATGGACCTGCTGGCCCGCCTGCCCCAGGTGGCAGCCTACATCTATCGCCGCACCTACAAGAACGGCGTGCACATCGCCCCGGACCCCACCCAGGACTGGAGCGGCAACCTGGCGCACATGCTGGGCTACGACAGCCGCGAGTTCCGTGAACTCATGCGTCTCTACCTGACCATCCACTGCGACCACGAGGGCGGCAACGTCAGCGCGCACACCACGCACCTGGTGGGCAGCGCCCTGAGCGATCCCTACT
Source organism: Acetofilamentum sp. (assembly GCA_020726405.1). Classification (GTDB taxonomy): domain Bacteria; phylum CAIWAD01; class CAIWAD01; order CAIWAD01; family CAIWAD01; genus CAIWAD01. The sequence continues at coordinate 15,138 of DYSB01000026.1, forward strand.
TGTCGCTCTCCGCCGGCATGAACGGCCTGGCGGGCCCGCTCCACGGTCTGGCCAACCAGGAAGTGCTGCGCTGGGTTTTCGAATTCCGCGAGAAGCTGGGTGTGGACGTCCCCTCCAAGGAGCAGCTCGAGGCGGCCCTCTGGGACACGCTGAACAGCGGCCAGGTCATCCCGGGCTACGGCCACGCCGTGCTGCGCAAGACCGACCCGCGCTACATGGCGCAGCGCGAGTTCGCCCAGAAGCACCTGCCCAACGACCCGTTGTTCAAGCTGGTGGGCATGATCTTCGAATCCGCGCCGGACATCCTGCTCAAGCACGGCAAGGCCAAGAATCCCTGGCCGAATGTGGACGCCCACTCGGGCTGCCTGCTGGTACACTACGGCATGGACGAGTACGACTACTACACCGTGCTCTTCGGCGTCAGCCGCGCCCTGGGCGTGCTGGCCAGCCTGATTTGGGACCGCGCGCTGGGTCTGCCCATCGAGCGGCCCAAGACCGTCACTACTGAATGGATCAAGGAATTCGTCAAGAAGGCCTGATCGGCCCGCGCCGACACCCAGGGGCGGCCCTTCCACGGAGGGGCCGCCCCTTTTTGTGGCGCGTTCCCGACCTTGTGCCCGGCGGCGCTCCGCAGCGGCGCGCCACCCTTATACTTGCGGATCCGGCGCGCACGCGGCCGGAGCCCTGCGTTCACCGGCTGGAAGGACAGGCTTCTCGATGCATATCATCTCCGCCTCGCGTCGCATGGACCTGCCCGCCTTTCAGCTGCCCGCCTTCCTGGCTGCCCTGCGCCGGGGCTGGCTGGACGTGCCCCATCCTTTCACGGGCCAGCGCCAGCGCGTGGACCTGCACGGGCCCGAGGTGGCGGGCATCGTCTTCTGGACCCGGCGCCCGGCGGCCCTGCTGCCCCACTTGGATGAACTCCGCGACGTCTACCAGGACCGCCTGCGGATCCAAGTGACCCTGACCGGCCTGCCCCCGGAGCTGGAGCCGCGCGCTCCACGGGAAGAAGAGGTAGTGGAGGCCCTGCGCCGGCTCTCGCTACGGCTGGGGCCCGAGCACCTCACGTGGCGCTTCGATCCCCTGCTGCTGAGCACGCTCACGCCGCCCGACTGGTGGGTGGAGACCTTCGCCCGGCTGTCTGCTCGGCTGGAGGGCCGGGTGCGCGAGGTCACTCTCTCCTGGCTGGACTTGTACTCCCGGGCCCGGCGCAACCTGCTGGTGCTGGAGCGCTCGGGCGTGCGGCTGCAGAATCCCGCCGCGGCCACGCGCCGCGAGCTGCTGGACCGGCTGGCCGGACTGGCTCAGCGCCACGGTCTGCCGCTCAGCGCCTGCTGCGAACCCGAGATGCTCGAACACGGCGCGCTGCGGCCCGGCGCCTGTCTGGACGCCGCCTGGTTCGAGCAGCGCAACGGCCTGTTGCCCGGCGCCCTGGGCAACCAGCCCAGCCGGCCCGGCTGCGGCTGCGGCCGTTCGCGGGATGTGGGCGTCTACAATTCCTGCGCCTTCGGCTGCCGCTACTGCTATGCCAACGCCAAGCCCTGGGAGCAGGCACCGGCGGATCCCTGGCAGCCCGCGGCCGACGGAGTGTAACAATGGGTGGAACCCCTGCCGGGGTGGTGAAATGGCAGACACGGCAGACTTAAAATCTGCTGCCCGCAAGGGCGTACGGGTTCAAGTCCCGTTCCCGGCATCTCGAACTCACCGCACAACTCACCACAGAGACACAGAGGCACAGCCAAGGCTGTAGGCAAGGCTCCGCGAGAGTCCAATCCCTCAGTTCTATTGACTGTGTCTCTGTGACTCTGTGGTGAAGATGCTTTGGTGGGGAGCTACTTGGAGAGGACCAGCTTGTGCGTGGAGACGCGGCTCTCACTCTCCAGGCAGGCGAAGTAGACGCCCGAGGCCTGCCGGCCGCCATCGAAGGCCACGCTTTGGGTCTGGCCGCCCGTCACGCCCTCGAAGAGCAGGGCCACTTCCTGGCCGGCCAGGTTATAGACTCGCAGACTGACGGACTCGCCGGCGGGCGCCTGGAAACTGAGCAGCGTGCTGGGGTTGAAGGGATTGGGCTGGGCGCCCAGAATGGCGAAGTCATCGGGTCGCGCCACCACCGGCGCTTCCGGCGCCAGGACCTCGCCCGCGACCCAGAACAGCAGCTCGTGGCCCTGCGCCCCGCGGGAGAAGTCCAGCTCGCTGCTCTCCCCCCGCCGCAACGCGTAGTGGCCGGGCTTCCAGAGCAGCGGCGCGCCCAGCACGTGGGGATAATCGTCCCGGCGCTCGGCCCAGACCCAGAAGGCGCCGGAGAGCCGCAGCTCCTCTTCCACCTCGAACTCCCAGAGGAATTCCCCGCCCGGACTGAGCAGACGGTAGTCGGCACTCCACAGCTCGCGGCCCGGCCGGCCGCTCTCGTCCACCAGGATGTGCAGGCGGATGGTCTTGCCGTCGGCGCGGTTCTCCGGATCACAGAAGCCGATGCTCACGCGGCGCGGGGCGAAGTCGCCGAGCTCCAGCCCGGGCAGGTCATCCACGAACAGCAGCGGATCGCCGCCCGTGAAGTAGGCATCCGCCTCCTGGAAGCTGTAACCAAACTCCAGCTGGCCCGCGGGCAGGACCTCCACGGGTCCCAGCCAAAGGGAGTCGTTGCCCGGACAGTCGTCGCGCGCGTCCTCCAGCCAGGCCAGCAGATCGTGGGGACCCGCGCTCGGGGGCACCCAGCAGGTGCCGGCCGCCTGGGTCTCGCCGGCGGCCAGCGGCCGGGCGCTGGGCACGCTCAAGGCGCTCTCCCCGTCCAGGCTGAGGCGCAGTTGCAGGGGCGGACATGCTTCCCTGCCCTGGTTGCGCACCTGCAGCAGCACGTCGCAGGGCAGGCCGGCCGTGCGTGGATAGGCCGGCACAAGATTGCGCAGATTGATGTCGCGGCCGGGCAGCGGCCGTCCGCTGATCCGCACCTGCTCCAGCCAGACCCGCCCCAGCGGATCGTCCTCCACCCGGCGCGGCGCGCTCAAGGCGAGGCTCCAGCGCAGATGCACCGCCTGGCCGGCCCAATGGCTTAGTGAGACACGCGGCACATCGGCCCCGACTGCCAGGCTGCCGCGCCAGAGCGGCTGCCAGTCCGCCGTGCCATCCACGGCCAGCTCCAGATTCCACTCGCCCCGCAGCTCGCCCCTGCTGGAATCCGCCAGACCCGGCCGGAACTCCAGCCACAATTCGTGCTCTTGGGGAAGCTCCCAGCGCGGCGAACTCAGGCGGGTGGCCGGCCCCGGCCGGGGAACCCAGCTCAGGGCAGGCTCGCCGCTCAGCGGGGAGCGTCCCACCTGCCAGGGCTTGCGCGTCCGGCCTGACAACGCTCTGAGAGTGGCGGGCTGGGAGGGGTTGTCGGCTTCGCTCTTCAACTGGACCGTCGAACCCGCCTGGACCAGGATGTCGTCCACCTGCATGCCGCAGAGGCGCGCGCCGTCCGGCGTGCGGGTGTCGCTGCAGAAGGCGAAGCGGAAGGCCAGCTGGTGGCCCGCCCAGGAACCCAGCTCGCGCTGGACCCGGCGCCAGTCGGAGCGTCCGCTCCAGCCCGGCACCTCGTCCCCCAGGCCGAAGTCGTGGCTAAAGGCGTAGAGATTGTCACACGTGTAGCCGTGGGAGAGGCCGGTCAGCACACGCCAGGGGCCGCCGTCCACGGAGATCCAAAGATTGCCGCCGTCCCAGCCGTCGGTACCGGGCGGCGTGTCGTCCGGGGCCTCGGTCTGGTAGCGCAGGCGGAAGCTCAGGCGGGAATTGCGCTTGATGGGAATGGCGGGGGTCTCCAGCCAGTCCAGGCTCAGGTCGGCGTAGCCGCCCTCGTCGCGGCCCAGGCGCCAGCTGCGCCCGCGGTAGGCCTTTTGGCTCGAAGGCCGCCACTGCTCCAACGCCGGCTCCGGCACGTCCAGGTCCCAGCCTGCGCCGTTGGCGATCCGGTCGGCGTCGCCCACCAACACGCCCATCCCCGCATCTGCCATTCGGGGCAGCGGTACCCGACCCCACTCGTCCGCCGGCGGGGCCGGCAGCGCCGGCAGCAGGCGCGCGCTCAGCAGGACCAGGCAGAGCAACAGCCATCCCGGCAGGACCGGCGAGTTGTTGATTCTGGAACATGTGGTGCGCCGCAAGCGAATCACAGCGCGATCAGGCTTGTGATCATGGTTTTCCAAAGTAGGGTTTGCCACACTGCGGAGCAACGGGACGCCCCGGACGTCCCGGTCACCCCAAAATCGAGTCGTGCATGAGCCCCACTTTCGCCCATCGCGCCGTCCTGGCCATCTGGCTCAGCCTAGGCCTTCCGACCCTGCTGCCGGCGGGTGACGACCTGCTGCTGGACAGTCCGCGCGGTCCGGCCTTCGCCGCTGGCAGCCGCGCCTGGCTGTTGGAGCGCGACTCGACAGCCCCACCCGCCGCCTGGCCCCAGTTGCGTCGGGACTGGCGGGCGACCCCGGCCACGCCTGTCCTGAACTGGCTGGACCAAGCCCGCCCGCTGGGCGCAGAGCCGGGTCCCTGGCTGGGTTTTCAACTGGACAGCCTGCGCGTGGCACTGGGCCTGCGGCTGGAGAGCCGCGGCTGGAATCTGCGCCAAGACAGCACGGGCCGGCTGGCGGAGAGCGCCAACGGGCTGGATCTGGAATTGAGCTGGGGCGCGGGCGGTGCGGCCTGGCTGCACGTGCGGGACGCCGGCGTGACCGGCGCCACGGACTGGACGACCCATCCCCTGTTCCAGGACCGCGAGACCTGGCGCTGGAGCGAGATCCAGACGGACGGCAGTCTGACCCATGACGAAGAACGCGCGGGGGTCATGCTGGAATGGCCGCTGGGTTCGGGGCGCGCCCGGCTGGCCCTGTTGCGCGACCACCTGCGCTGGGGCGCGGGCCTGCTGCGCACGACGATTCTTCAGGGCGACCGCACGCCCGCCTGGTCTCAGTTCCTGCTCCAGGCGGACTGGGGACCCTTGCGCTACACCCAGACCGTGGGCGAGCTGTTCAGCGGCGAGCCGGACAGTCTGCTGGCCCGGCGGGACGCCTCGGGCCTGACCAAACTGCCGTGGCGGGAGAAGTGGCTGGCCGCCCACCGGCTGGACTGGACCGGGCGCTGGGGCGGGCTGGGTTTGAGCGAACTGTTGGTGCTGGGTGATCGCCGGCCGGGTCCCGGGGCCCTCCTGCCCACGGGCCTGTTTTGGAGCGAACAGCACACCTCCGGCGACCGCGACAACGTCCTGCTGGCCCTGGACGGCCGTCTGCGCCTGCCGCGCCAGCTGCCCGGTGCCTGGGAGCTGCACGGCGAACTCTGCGTCGACGACTATTCGCTGTCAGACCTGGGCAGCTCGGCCGAGGGCCAGCGCACGGCCTGGCTGGTGGGGCTGAGCGGTTGTCCCCTGCCCGTGACAGAGGGCCGGGCCATGAGACTGGGCTCGCTGTCGCTGCCGGGAATCAGTTGGCTCACGGCGGAATGGACCCAGGTGCGGCCCTACATGTACGGGCACTTTTACTCCGTCAACCGCTTCGACCACGGCGGACAGTCCCTGGGCGCCACGGCCCAGCCCAACTCGCGCGTGGTGGACTGGGAATGGCGCCACGAGGCGCCGGGACCGCGCCTGCGGGCGGGCCACTTGGAGTTGGCGGGGGTCTGGATTCTGGGCCTGCGCGGCAGCCGGCTGGAGCACGGCGCCAATCCGGCAGGCGAGAACGTGGGCGGCGACCGGTTGCTGCCCCACCGCGTGAGCCTGGATGCGCCCAAGGCCCCCTTCCTGGCAGGCGTGCGGGAGGAGGAACGCTGGCTGCGGTTGGGGCTGGAAGGCGCCTGGCACGTACACTGGCGCCGGCGGGCGCTGGGAAGTCTAGTACTGGGGGCCGGTGTCGCGACACTGGATCAGCGCCGGGCGAGCGTGTCACGGCCGGAAGCGCGCGCGCTGGACTGGAGCCTGGCTTGGCGCAGTCCGTTCTGATGCGCGGGCCCTGCTGGAGCGGGCGCGTTGCACGGGGAGGCCCGGTTTGCCACCTTGCGGCCTGTACCCCGTGGTGTAATGGTAACACCTCAGTTTTTGGTACTGATGTTCCTGGTTCGAATCCGGGCGGGGTAGTAGGGACACGGCGCGCCGTGTCCCTACGTGTTTCCGGGTCGACCGGCTGG
>DYSB01000027.1 GCA_020726405.1 Acetofilamentum sp.
GGCGCAAGCAGAAAGGTGGAAAACAAGGGCTCCCGACACTCACGGGGATAACCGTGTAAGAGGCGCCTTTCGCGCATAGAAAAAACGCCGGGGCCGAGCCCCGGCGTCGCAGCAGTTGTACCGATCCCACAGCGGATCGGGGTGATCGGTGGTTTCATGTTCCACCGACTGCTCTTTGTTTCGGCAGTCGATGGAGGCGTCTTTAGCCGATCGGGGAAAAACTTGCGAAGGGGATGGGACGCGGCATCCTCCTGCTCCCGCTGGCCAGCTTTGTTAGATTCGAGCCATGTATTTCACGCTGCTGGGTCCCACCGCGGAGAATTCCGCCCACTGTCGCTACCTGAGCGCGGCCAACGCCGGCCTCCTGCTGGATGCCGGGCTGGATCCCCTGCTTGAGGGTCGCGCCGCGCTGCCCGACACCTCCCCGCTGGACCACCATCCCGAGTATTATCCCGTTCACGCCATCCTGCTCAGCCACGCCCACGTGGACCACATGGCCGCGCTGCCCGTGCTGGCCGCGCGCTGGCCCGAGGCGGGCATCCTGTGCACCGAAGCCACCTGGCGGCTGACCCGCCTGCAGCTCTGCCGCCACGCCACTCTGTGGGCCCAGGCCTTCGAGAGAGGCGCGGAGCTGGAGGAGCCCCTCTACGGCCCGGCGGACGTGCAGGACCTGGAGGAGCGCGTGCGCTTCGTGGAGAAGGGCGAGCGTCTGCGGCTGGAGATCGAGGGCGCCGAGGAGCTCCACCTGACGGCCTTCGACGCCGGGCACATCCTGGGCTCCACGTCCTGGCTGATCGAGGCCGAGGGCCAGTCCCTGTTCTACACGGCGGACCTTTGCGGCCGACCCCAGAGCGTGATCCAGGGCGCCGTCTATCCGCCCGGCGCGGACGTGGTGGTCAGCGAGTGCACCGTGGCCTGGAGCCCGGCCCACGCCCAGCTGGCCCGCCGCGCCGAGATCGAGCGCCTGGCCGATTCCGTCCGCGAGGTGGCGGCCCTGGGCGGCTCCATCCTGATGCCCGTGTTCAACATGGGGCGCGCCCAGGAGCTGCTTTACATCCTGCACAGCCTGAAGCGCAAGGGCCGGATCCCGCCGCTGCCCGTCTACCTGGGCCGCCGGGCCTGGGAGATCGCCCAGCTTTACGACCAGTTCGCCGCCAAGGACCGCCGTCTGCTGCCGGACTTCCAGTTCTCTCAGACCCTGGTGGACATCGTAGATCCGGAGGAGAGCGCACTGGACCTGGAAGGCTCGCGGATTTTCCTGGTGCCCTCGGGCATGCTCCAGCCCCACAGCGCCTCCTGGCGCGTGGCCCGCCGCATGCTGCCCCTGCCGCTCCAGGCCATTTTCTTCGTGGGGCATTCGGCGGGGGGCTCCTTCGCCAAACGCCTGCTCAAGAGCAAGCCCGGCGACCTGCTGGAGATGGACGGCGCCCAGGTGCCGCTGCACTGTCGGGTGGAGAGCTTCCTGTTCTCCTCGCACTCCAGCCTGCCCGAGCTGCTGGACATGCTGCAGCGGGTCAAGCCGCGCCTGCTGGTGGCACTGCCCGGGCGCAAGGACTCGGCCCAGCGCTTCCTGGAGGCCGCCCAGGCCCAGCAGCCCGAGCTGCGCGTGGAGGAAGCCCTCGCCGGCAGCGAGCTCGACATCAGTGCCGCATGAAGCTGGACCGCGAGCTCTCCGCCCGGGTGATCCAGCTGGCCATCCCCGTGGTCATCTCCCAACTCAGTCAGACCTTGGTGGGCATGGTGGACACCATGATGGTGGGCCGGCTGGGCGTGGTTCCGCTGGCGGCCACCGGGCTGGCGGGGCTGGCGGTCTGGATGGTGATGGGCGCCGTGGGGCATCTGTCCACGGGCACGCAGATCCTGGCCTCGCGCCGCACGGGCCAGGCGGATCACACCGCCGCCGGGCGTGCGTTGGCCTCGGCCCTCCAGGCCGGCCTGCCCCTGGGTGCGCTGCTGACCGTGGCGCTGTTCTGGCTTTATCCGCTCTACTACGGCCTGATCCTCGGTGGGCCGGAGGATCCCCTCTACGAGCCCAGCCTCCATTACACGCTCTGGCGCATCTCGGGCCTCGTGCCCTACGTGGTGGTTTCCGCCCTGCGCGGCTTCTTCAACGGCATCGGTGACACACGCCAGCACATGCGCGTGGCCATCGCCATCAACCTGCTCAACATCCCGCTCAATTGGGTCTTCATCTACGGGCACCTGGGAGCCCCGGCCCTGGGCGCCCCGGGGGCCGGCCTGGCCTCCATGCTGGCCACCGTGGGCGGGATGGTCGTGTTCCTGACCCTGGCCTATCGGGCGGGGTTGCGCCGGCGCTGGGACTTCCACTGGAGCCAGGTCCTGCGCCGGCCGGTGGGTGGGCTGGAGAGTCCGTTGCACGTGCTGCGCCTGGCCCTGCCCGCCTCGGCCCAGGCCTTTTTCGTGCTGGCGGGCTTCACGCTCTTCATCGCCATGATGCGCCATGTGGGCACGGTGGAGGTGGCCGCCACCAACGTGGTCTTCACCATCCTGTCCTTCTCTTTCATGCCGGGCTTCGGCATCGGAATCGCGGCCAGCACGCTGATCGGCCAATTGCTGGGCGCCGGCCAGCCCCAGGCGGCCATGCGCGCCGGCTGGGAGGCCCAGAAGCTGGGCATGCTGCTGATGAGCGCGCTGGGGCTGGTCTTCCTGCTGGTTCCCGATCCGCTGGCGCGTCTGTTCACCCAGGATGCTGGCGTGATCACCGCCGTGCGCTGGCCCCTGCGCTTGCTGGGCTGCTTCCAGGCGCTTGATGCCCTGGGCATGACCACGGCGGGCTGCCTGGAGGGCGCGGGTCTGACCGCCTTCGTGATGCGCGTGGATGTGGGACTCAACTGGCTGGTCTTCCTGCCTCTGTCGGCGGTCATCGTTTTCGGGCTGGGCGGGGGCATGCTGGAGGCCTTCGCCGCCCTGGCCGTCTACCTGAGTGCCTACGCCCTCATCCTGCAGTGGGCCTACCGTCGCGGCGAGTGGGCGAAACAGGTTGTCTGAGACAGTTGGAGCGCGAGTGCCGCGGGCTCAGCCTGGACTTCCGCGCGAGCCGCCCGTGTGTCACCAGGACCGGAAGGTTGCATGAATCCGACCGCCCCGACCCCGATCGAGCGCCTGCGCCTGGCCGTTCTGCAACTGGACCCCGAGCAGGCCCCGACCCTGGCCGAACTGCCCGGGCGCCTGGAGGCGCTGGCCGGGCAGGGCGCCCAGACGATCCTGCTGCCAGAATTCTGGAACACGGCCTTCGAGAGCGGGCGCCTGGCCCGGGGCGCACTTGGCGATGAGAAGGAGCTGGCGCCGCTGCTGGAGTGGAGCGCGCGCCATCCGCGCCTGTTGCTCTGCCCGGGCTCGCTGCCCGTCCGAGTGACCACGGGGGAGGGACCGCAACTGGTCAACCGCAGCTGGCTGATCCAGGACGGCGCCATCCGGCTGCGCTACGACAAACTGCACGTGTTCGGCCCGCTGGGGGAGCCGGCCTGGGTGCGTCCTGGCCAGCGACCCGCGTTGGCGGAGGTGGAGTTCGAGGCGGGGAGTCTGTGCGTGGGGCTGGCCATCTGCTACGACCTGCGCTTCCCGGAACTCTTCCGCGACCTGGCCGCCCGAGGCGCTGAACTGATCCTGCTGCCCGCCCAGTGGCCGCGCGCGCGGCACTTCGCCTTCCATCACCTGCTACGGGCCCGCGCGCTGGAGAACGGGATCAGTGTGGTGGGCGTGAACCGACTGGGGCGCTCCGGCGGGACAGACTTCGGCGGCGGCAGCGCGGCCTACGGGATGGGCGACGAGCAGGTCTTCCTGGAACCCCTCTATGACCGGGAGTCGGCGCTGGTGGAACTGGATCTGGCGGCCGTGCGGCGGGAGCGGGCCCAGCTGGACGCCGTGGCGGATCGGCGCTATCGGCTGACGCTGGAACCTGGAACGCCGCTGGTGCCGGGCGAGCCAACGCCGCGCTAAGTCCTCAGAGCCGGAGCGCGGCCCCGGCATCCCCGCCGAGGAAGCGCTTCCACAGTTCTTCCAGCAGCTCAAGGGCTGGGCCCCGGTGCTGTTCCCGGGCCAGTACGGCCAATTCCGAGGGCTGGGCGCCCAGTTCGGCGATCCAGCAAGAGCGCCAGGCTCCCGTCACAGCGCTGGCGGCCAGTGGCGCGGCACAGCGCGCGCCCAGCAGCAGGCAGAGCTGGGGCCGGGCCTGCAGGAAGGCCGACAGGTCCGGGTCCGCCGGTGCTCCCAGCGCGTCGCCGGCCAGCCAGCGCCGCACACATGCCTGTTGAACGGCCGCGTGGCCGGCCTCCGCCACCAGCAGGAAATCCTCGTAGTAGCGCTCCATCTCACCCAGGATCTGGGCGGCCCGCTCGGTGTCCCGGGGGGCGCCCTCAAACAACACCGGACCCGCCACCACCAGCAGGCGCCGGCAGCGCTCCAGTCGGCCGCAAAGTCGCTCCAGCCCGCCCAGCGGCATCACGGCACCCGCCAGCCCGCCGGCAGCGGAGCGCGCAGGGTCAGGCGCCGGCTGCCCACCGGATGGGCGAACTGCAGTTCGTGGGAGAACAGGGCCAGGTGCCCGCCGGGTAGCGGCGCGCCGGCCCCATAGCGCAGGTCGCCGCGCAGGGGATGGCCCAGGGCGGCGAACTGGACGCGGATTTGGTGCGGGCGGCCGGTCTCCAGCTGGACCTCCACCTCGCTCTGCCAATGGCCGCGACTATCTGTGTAGAGGTCCACCAGCCGGTACGCCAGCCGGGCCTCCAGGGCGCCGGGGGTCTCGGGGGCCACCATGCTCACCGTGTTGCGCTCCTCGTCCTTGAGCAGGAAGTGGCGCAGCTGGCCCTCGGGCTTGGCCAGGCGGCCTTCCAGCTGCGCGCGGTAGAGCTTGCGCACACTGCGGCGGCGGAACTGGCCGGAGAGGCGCGCGGCGGCGCGGGAGGTGCGGGCCAGCAGGACGATCCCGGCGGCCGGGCGGTCCAGCCGGTGCAGCAGGCCCAGCCAGGCACGGCCGGGTTTGTGATACACGGTCTGCACCCAGCGTCGACCCCACTCCAGCAGATCCGGATCGCCCGAGATGTCCTCCATCACGGGCATGTTGAAGGGCTTTACCAGGGCCAGGCAATGGTTGTCCACGTGCAGCACGCGCGGAGCGCAGGCCGGCCAGATCCCCACAGGGTCGGCGCCGTCCAGCTCGGGCAGCAGGGGGTGGCCGGCACGGTCCTGGTTCACGGGGCCTCCGGCGTCCAGCGGGCGTAGATGCTGCAGGGCAGCTCGCGGCTGGGCCGCCCGGGCACGGGCTCCTCGCGCAGGCGCAGTTCGCCCAGCTCGATGGAACCTGTGGCGAACTCATCCTGCAGCAGGCCGCCCAGCACACCGGCCGAATAGCCCAGGCTGTAGGCGTTCACCAACAGGAAGGCGGGCTCGTCCGCCAGCAGGCGCCGGCAGTCGCCGAGCAGGGGCTGCACGTGGGTCTCGAAGCGGAAGACCTGGCCCTTTGGATCGCGCCCGAAGGCCGGCGGATCCAGCAGGATGGCTTCGTAGCGCCGTCCGCGCTTCAGCTCCCGGCGCAGGAAATCGCCGGCGTCGTCCACGATCCAGCGCAGCGGCGCGTCATTGAGGCCCGAGTGCGCCTGATTGCGACGGGCCCAGGCCACCACGTCCTTGGAGGCGTCCAGGTGGCAGACTTCCGCGCCAGCGGCGGCGGCGGCCAGGCTGGCGGCGCCCGTGTAGGCGAACAGGTTGAGCAGGCGCGGTCGCCGGCCGGGATGGGCCGCGATCCAGTCCTGCAGCCGGCCGGTCTGCCAGCTCCAGTTGACCTCCTGCTCGGGGAAGACCCCTGTGTGTTTGAAGGGCGTGAGTTCCAGCTCCAGGGTCAGTTCCCGATGCCGGACCAGCCAGGGCCGGGGCAGGGCGCACCGCTCTTCCCAGTGGCTGCTCCCGAAGCGCAGATCCTTGTGGAACCAGGCCCCGGCCTGCTCCCAGCGCGCGCTCTCCAGCCGAGGGCGCCAGAGCGCATTGGGATCCGGGCGCACGGTGGTCACGGCGCCGAAGCTCTCCAGGCGCTGGCCATCCCCGGAATCCAGCAGACGGTGGAACTCCGCCCGGCCGCAGGCGGCGCGGATCAGTTCCACTCCCACTCAGCGCCCTCCCCGGGAGAGGTAGCGATAGTAGTCGCTGGAGGTGGAGAGGATCAGCGCGGTCTCCGGGTTGAAGCTCTCCTGGTAGCTCTCCATGGTGCGCATGAAGGAGTAGAATTCGCGCGACTGGGCATTCTGGTTGTAGGCCCCGGCGTAGATGCGCGCGGCCTGGGCGTCGGCCCGGCCGACGATCTCCTGGGCCTTGCGGTATGCCTCCGAGGAGATGGACTTCAGCTCGCGCTCGCGCTCGCCGTTGATCCGGCTGGCCTCGCCCTGACCTTCGGAGCGGTACTGGTCGGCGATCCGCCGCCGCTCGCTGATCATCCGCTCGTAGACCTTTTGCCGCACTTCCTCCACGTAGCCGATGCGTTTGAAACGCACATCCAGCACCTCGATGCCCAGGTCCGTCACCCGCTTCTGGGCCGCGCTCAGGACCTCGGCGCTGATCTCCGGGCGCCCCGTTTTGATGGTCAAGTTCACGTCGCCGGCCAGCGAGTCCATGTCCTCGGCGCCGCTCATGGGCCGGTTGCTGGAGCGCACCAGCTCCACCAGATCGTGCCGGGCCACGGCCGTGCGAGCCTCGCCGTCCAGGATGTCGTCCAGCCGCGAGTGGGCGCCGCGCTCGTCGCGCAGACGCTGGAAGAACAGCAGCGGGTTGACGATCCGCCAGCGGGCGTAGGTGTCGATCCAGATGAAGCGCTTGTCGCGGGTGGGGACCTGGTTGGGGTCGCCGTCCCATTCCAGAAAGCGCTTGTCAAAGCGGTGGATCTCCTGGATCAGCGGGAGCTTGACGTGCAGGCCCGGCCGCGTGACGGCCGCGCCCACGGGGCGGCCGAATTGGGTGATGATCACCTGCTCGGTCTCGTTCACCTGGTAGATCGCGGAGAACAGCAGGACCAGGGCCAGCAGGCCCAGTCCCAGACGCAGGGCGAGTCTCATTTCGCACCTCCCGTGGCGGCGGGCAGCTCGGCCGCGCGGCCGTCGAAGAGCATCAGCGGCAGGAGCCCCTTGGCGTCCTCGTCCAGCACGACCTTGCGTCCGCTCTTGGCCAGCACGTCCTTCATCCCCTCCAGGTAGAGGCGCGTGCGCGTCACCTCCGGCGCGCGCTGGTACTCGGCGTAGAGCGACGAGAAGCGCGCGGCCTCGCCCAGCGAGCGGTTGACGCGGTCCGTGGCGTAGCCCTCCGCCTGCTGCACGGTCTGGTCGGCCTCGCCCGCGGCCCGCGGAATCACGCGGTTGTACTCGCTGCGAGCCTCGTTGATCAGCTTCTCGCGCTCCTGCTGGGCCTCGTTCACGGCGTTGAAGGCGGGCTTGACGGGATCCGGCGGGTTGACGTCCTGGAGCACCACTTGCTCGATCTTGATCCCCGTCTCGTACTGCGTGCAGAGCACCTGCAGCTCCTCCTCGACGGCCAGGCAGATCTCCTGGCGGCCCACGGTGAGCACCTCGTTGACGCTGCGGTCCCCCACCACCCGGGCCATCGAGGCCTCCGTCATGTCGCGCAGGGTCGCACCGGGTTCGCGCACGCGGAACAGGTACTTGTAGGGATCAGCCACGCGGTACTGGATGATCCACTCCACATCGGCCAAGTTGAGGTCCCCGGTCATCATCAGCGACTCCTCGGTGAAATCCTCCGCCGAGTACTCGGTGTTGACGCCCGCCTTGAGCGTGCGGAAGCCGAACTCCTCCTTCAGCTGCCGCTCCACGGGCACCTTGATCACGCTCTCCACGCCGTAGGGCAGCTTGAAGTGCAGGCCGGACTCCACCTTGCGCGTGTAGGCGCCGAAGCGCAGCACCACGCCCACCTCCTCGGGGCCGACGGTGAACCAGGACGAAAACAGCAGGATGAGCGCGGCCAGCAGCGCCGCCAGCCGGCTGGCCCGGGCCCGCAGACCGCCCAGCCGGTCCAGCCAGCCGCGGTCCAGTTTGATTTCCTTGAAATCCATGGGAGCCTCGTTTTGTCAGGGAGGGAACCGGCAGGCAATGTACAAGTGTGCCGCCGGCCGGCGTGCCGGGAGGGCGGCCGACCGCGCCGCATCGGCGGCAAGGATCGGGTCCAGCTCCATGACGGGATGTGGAGAGGGAGTTGTGGCAGCGCCGCGTGGCGACGACAGGGCTGGGCGGCTACTTGTGCAGCGGGCGCTCCAGTGCGTCGAAACTGGCCTCCCAGAAGGCCTCGCTCAGGGTCGGGTGCGCGTGGATCACGCCCGCGATGTCCTCCAGCGTGGCCTCCAGTTTCATGTGCGCCACCGCTTCGCTGATCAGGTCCGTGGCGTTGGAGGCCACCACGTGTACGCCCACCACCTCGCCGTAGGGCTCGGTGGCCAGGACTTTGACGAAGCCCTCGGTGTTGCCCTCGGCCAGCGCCTTGCCGTTGACGGAGAGCGAGAATTCGCCCTTGCGATAGGGCAGGCCCAGTTCCTTGACCTGCTCCTCGGTCATGCCCACCGAGGCGATCTCGGGATTCAGGTAGAGGTTGACGGGAATGTTGGTCACGTCCACCGGGTGTTCCTGGCCCGCCATGTGGCTCACGGCCGCCGTGCCCTGGGCACTGGCCGCCTGGGCCCAGAGCAGGCCCGTCACATCCCCCGCCGCGTAGACGCCGGGCAGGCTGGTGCGGCCGTATTCGTCCACCAGCAGGAAGCCGCGCTCATCCAGGCGTGGCGACAGTTCGCCGAGGGCGGGCAGCACGGCCTGCCGGTCGGCGCAGTTCACCAGCAGCTGGCAGGGCACGGTCTCGTTCCCGAGTTGCAGCAGGCCGTCGCTGGTGGCGAGGGGCCGCTTCAGATTGAGCTGCACGGGAATGCCCAGTTTGTGCATGCGCTTCTGGATGTAATCCTGCAGGTCCTGGTCCAGGAAACCCAGCAGCCGCTGGGAGGGCGCGGCCAGCCGCACGGAGTGGCCGGAGAGGCGCAGCATCAGGGCGGTCTCGCAGGCGGCTCCGTTGGCGCCCCAAACCACAATCTCCGCCGGCAGGCCGTCCAGAGCGAAGAACTCGGGTACGCTCTTCACCAAGCCCGCTGGCAGGCCGTCCAGGGCGGAGCCCTCAGGCACGGCGCCCGTGGCGATCAGCACGTTCTTCGTCTCCAGCAGGCGTTCGCCCACCCGGACGCGACCCAAGCCTTCCAGCGCGGCCTCGCCCTTCAACACCTCCACGCGGTTCTTCTTCATCAGGAACTCCACGCCGCGCACCAGTTTGAGGACGATCTTGTCCTTGCGCGCGATGGCCTTCTTCCAGTTGAAGTGGAGGGCCGCCGGGTCCACGCCGTCGATGCCGAAAGTCTTGGCTAAGGAGAGGCGATCGTAGAACTTGGCGCTCTCCATCAGGGCCTTGGACGGGATGCAGCCCCAGTTGAGGCACTGCCCGCCCATGTGCTCGCGCTCCACCAGGGCCGTCTTGAGGCCCAGCTGGGCCGCGCGGATGGCTGCCACGTAGCCGCCGGGTCCACCGCCGATGATCACGCAGTCGAAGGTCGACATGGGATGCACCTCTCGTTCCAAGTCACTCATCCCGACGCGTTGCCTGTCATCCCTTGGGAAGCCTGTCATCCCAGCGGACACCATTCCCTTCCCCCGCCCCCGGCGGGGGAAGGCGCTGCGAAGCAGCGGGGGATGGGGGCATTCAAGCCAATCGCGGTCCCAATCACTTCAGTCCATCAGCATGGCCAGCGGATTGGCCAGCAGCTCCATCAGCTCCCGCAGGAAGCGCGCCGCGTCTCCGCCATCAATGATCCGGTGATCCACGGCCAGCGAGAGGGGCAGCACCTTGCCTGGAACCACGGCGCCCTGGCGCACCACGGGCTGGTCCAGCAGGCGGCCCACGCCCAGGATGGCCGCTTCCGGTGTGTTGATGATCGGCGCGCCGAAGATCCCGGCGATGGCCCCGTAATTGGTGATGGTGAAGGTGCCACCGCGCAGTTCGTCCAGCCGGATCCGGCGCGTGCGGGCGCGCTCGGCCAAGTCCGCGATGCGCAGGGCCTGCTCGCGGATGCTCAGCGTGTCCGCGTCGCGGATCACGGGTACCAGCAGGCCCTCCGGCGTGTCCACGGCCAGACCCAGGTGGACGAAATCATGGAAGGTCACCTGGCCGCGCTCCATGTCCAGGCGGCAGTTGAGCTTGGGATGCCGGCGCAGCGCGGTGGCCACGGCCTTGCAGATGAAGGGCATGTAGGACAAGCGCAGGCCCTGGGCCTCGTAGCGTTCGCGCTGAGAGGCGCGCAACTCCACCAGCCGGCTCACCTCCACCTCCTCGAATGTGGTGGCGTGGGGCGCGCTGAACTTGGACTGCACCATCCGGGCGGCCACGGTCTTGCGCAGCTGGCTGAGCGGTTCCGTGCGCTCGCCGCCACGCGGGCCCGCTGCCGGCGCGGCCAGCTGCGGTGACACAACGGAGGCTGGCGCGGGGCTCGCGGCCGCTTGGCCAGCCCGCTGGATATCCGCCTTCATCACGCGGCCCTGGGGTCCGCTACCCGCCAGCCGCGACAGGTCCACGCCCAGATCCTGGGCCAGCCGCCGGGCCACGGGAGAAGCCGTCACGCGACCGCCGCCGACCGATTCGGACACCGCGGCAGCGGGGGACAGACCCTCGCCCGAGGCGGGCATCACGTCCGTACCTGTGGCCACTTCAATGTTGCCCACCACGCCGGGGCCGGACTCGCCGCCGACTGCCTCCGTGGCCGCGGCTTTGGCCGGGGCGGGGGAGGCGCTGGCCGGTGCCGGCGCATCGCCAGCGGTCTCCAGTTCCACCAGCGGATTGCCCACCAGCAGGATCTCCTCGGGTCGCCCGTGCAGGCGCAGCACGCGTCCGGCCCGAGGTACGGCGATGTCCGCCACGACCTTGTCCGTCTCCACCTTGGCGATCAGATCGCCCTCCCGCAGCAGCTGGCCCTCCTGCACGTACCACTGCAGCAGTTTGCCTTCGGTCAGACCTTCGCCCAGGTCGGGGAAGTGAAACACGTAGGCCATGGTCATTCCGCCTGGTTGTGGAGCTGGATCAGCTCGTAGAGCACGCGCTCGGGCGTGGGCATGTAGTGCTGCTCGCCCATGGGCAGCGGCATGACGGTGTCGAAGCCGGTGATGCGCCGGGGCGGGGCCTCCAACCAGTAGAGGGCCTCCTCGTTCACGCGGGCGATGATCTCCGCCGCCACGCCGAAGGAGGTCGGTCCCTCGTGCAACACGGCCAGGCGGCCCGTCTTCTTGACGGACTCCAGCAGCGTCTCCGTGTCCAGCGGGTAGATGCTGCGCAGGTCAATCAGCTCCACCGACAGGCCTTCCTGGGCTGCCAGTTCCACGGCTTGGCGCGCCACGCGCATCATGGCCCCGTAGGCCACCAGCGTGAGCCGCGTGCCGGACTGCACGACACTGGCCTTGCCCAGCGGAATGCGATAGGCCTCGGCCGGGACTTCCTGGCGGAAGGCGCGGTAGACCTTTTTGGGCTCCATGAACAGGACCGGGTCCTCGCTCTCGATGGCGCTGATCAACAGTCCCTTGGCGTCGTAGGGCGTGGAGGGGATCACCACTTTGAGGCCCGGGATGTGGGCCAGCATGGCCTCCATGCTCTCCGAATGCAGTTCCAGCGCCTGGATCCCGCCGCCGTAGGGCAGACGGATCACCAGCGGCACCGTGAAGGCGCCACGGCTGCGGTTGCGCATCCGTGAGACATGGGTCACCAGCTGGTTCATGGCCGGGTAGATGAAGCCGCAGAATTGGATCTCCAGCACGGGCCGCAGACCGGCCACGGCCATGCCCAGGCCGGCGCCCACGATCACCGACTCCGCCAGTGGCGTGTCGAAGACCCGGCGCTCGCCGTACTTCTCCTGCAGCCCCTGGGTCACGCGGAACACGCCGCCCTCCAGGCCGACATCCTCCCCGAAGACCAGCACGCGCTCGTCATCCCCCAGCTTGAAATCCAGGGCCGACTGGATGGCCTGCACCAGGTTCATTGCGGGCATCAGCGGGCCTCCTTCCACTGCAGGTAGGCCTCATAGGCCGCCTGCTGCCGGCGCAGCTCGGCCGGTCGGTCGCTGTACTGGTGGGCGAAGATTTCGTCCAGGGGAGTCTCGTGCAGCTCGTCCACCTCGCGCATGGCCGCGTCGGTCTCCGCCGTGGCCGCCGCGCGGCTCTCGTCCTCCCGGGCGGAGTCCCACAGCCCGCGGCTCTCCAGGTGCAGGCGCAGGCGGAGCAGTGGATCCCGCGGCGCCCACTCTTCCTCTTCCTCCTTGGGTCGGTAGAGACTGGGATCGTCCGCCGTGGTGTGCGGACCCATTCGGTAAGTGTAAGCCTCGATGAGCACCGGACCCTGGCCCGAGCGTACGTGCTCGGCCGCTGCCCGGGTGGCGGCGTGGACGGCCAGCAGATCGTTGCCGTCCACCTGGATGCCCGGCATGCCGTAGGCCACGGCCTTCTGGGCCAGGGTGGCGGAGGCCGTCTGGTGACGTCGGTTGAGGGAGATGGCGTACTGGTTGTTCATGCAGAAGAAGATCACCGGGCACTTGAACACGGCCGCCCAGTTGAGCCCCTCGTGGAAATCGCCCTGGGACGTGCCGCCGTCGCCGAAGTAGCAGATCACCACCTCGGAGCCGCCCTGGTAGCGGATGGCGTGGCCGATGCCGGCGGCGTGGGTGATCTGGGAGCCGATGGGCACGGAGAGCGGCAGCAGGCGCGGCAGGCCGGGGTGCACGCTGCCCCACTCGCTGCCCTTGAAATAGAGCAGGTGGTTGCGGATAGTGCCGCCCTTCTGCAGCACGGCGCCCAGTTCGCGGTAGGATTGCACCATCCAGTCGGCGGGCTCCAGGGCCAGCGCGCTGCCCACGGCGGCGGCCTCCTGGCCCTTGTTCACCGGCAGGGTGTGGATGCGCTTCTGGCGCTGGAACAGGAGGGCTTTCTCGTCGGCCACGCGGGCGCGGAGCATCAACCGATAGGCCTCCACCAGCGCCTCGTCCGTCCACTCGGGCAGGTGCTTGCGGTTGACGATGCGCCCGCTCTCGGCAAGGATTTGCAGTCGTTTCCCTTTGAGGGGATCGTAACTTGTCAGCACCGGGCCTCCTCCCTTTCCCTGCTGCGGATCTGGAATCCAGTGAGCCCTGCCGCCCCGCTGGCGCGCCGCTCGCGAAGTAAGTTAGGCATGGTACATTCCTGGCACCGAAAATCCAAGAAACTCAGGCGGATCCCCATGATCATCTTGCACAAAGTCTTCCATTTCTGTGCCGCCCACCGCTATTGGAATCCGGAACTGAGCGCCGAGGAAAACCAGGCCTGCTTCGGCAAGGACGTGCACGTGCACGGTCACAATTACAAGCTGGTGATTTCGGTGACTGGGGAGGTGGACGAGCGGACGGGCTTCGTGGCCGATCTGGGCCGCCTGAAGCGCATGGTGCGCGAGCACGTGCTGGACGAACTGGACCACAAGCGCATCGAGACCGAGGTGGACTGGTTCCGCACCCGCCAGCCCTCCACGGAGAATCTGGTGCGCTGGATCTGGGAGCGCCTGGAGGGCGCCGAGTTGGGCTGCCGACTGGTGCGCGTCCGGCTGCACGAGACCGAGAGCATCTACACCGATTTCGTCAATTCTTGACCCGGCCGACAGCGCCGCGTCCCTGCTCAGGCGGGGGAATCCGTCTCCAGCTACTCCAGCACGGCGCGCAGTTTGAGGGAGGCCGACTGCCCCAGTTCCGCCAGCTCCGGCAGGACGGCGCCCATGAAGCCGGGATCCAGCAGGGCAACTTCGCGGTGGTCGCCCCGTTCCCAGAGAACCACGTTGCAGGGCATCAGCGTGGCCACCATCGGCTCCAGCTCCAGGGCCTGGTGCGCGAGAAGGCGGGATTGCAAGCGCCCAGGATGCGGCAGGGCGGCATCTCCAGGCCCAGTTTGGCTTGCAGGGTGGCGGCGATGTCGATCTCGGTTTGGATGCCAAAGCCGGCGGCCGCCAGCAGTTCGCGCAGGCGGGCCTCGGCGGCGGGAAAGTCCAGGCGGGTGCGGGTGCGCAGGGCGAAAGGAACGGGCTGGTCCATCGGGGCCTCCGGAAAAATTGATTGATAGAGTGTAGTAATCGAAAAGCGCCGGAGCTGCGGCAGGAAGAGGGGATGGCTTCTTGCACGGCCTTTGACTTGTCGGTACCTTAACAGTTCAGACAGCAACCGTTGAACCATAGGCTCAGGAGTCGTTGATGGATCTCTCAACCAGCTATATGGGACTGCAGCTTCCCAATCCGCTCATCACCGCCGCGTCTCCGCTTTCCCGCGAACTGGACACGGTGAAGCGCCTGGAGGAAGCCGGCATCGCCGCCGTGGTGATGTACTCGCTCTTCGAGGAGGAAATCCGCCACTCTGAACTGGAACTGGCCCACCATCTGGAGGCCTCGGCGGACAGTCACAACGAGGCCCTGGGCTACTTCCCGGATCTGGGGCACTTCCATTCCGGCCCCGACGGTTATCTCGAGCAGATCCGCAAGCTCAAGCAGGCCGTCGCCATCCCCGTCATCGCCAGCCTGAACGGCGTCACGCCCGGCGGCTGGACGGCTTACGCGCATAAGATGGAGGAGGCCGGCGCCGACGCCATCGAGCTCAACATCTATTCCATCCCCACCCATCCGGACCTGGACGCGGCGGCCGTGGAGCAGATGTACCTGGAGGACCTGACCCGTGTGCGCCAGAGCGTGCGCGTGCCCGTGGCCGTCAAGTTGTCGCCCTTCTTCAGCAGCCTGCCCAACATGGCGCGCAAGCTGGAACAGGCCGGCGCCGACGGCCTCGTGCTGTTCAACCGCTTCTATCAGCCCGACCTGGACATCGAGAACCTGGAAGTGGTCCCCGAAGTGCACTTAAGCAATTCCACCAGCCTGCGCCTGTCCCTGCGCTGGACGGCCATCCTGCGCAGCGTGGTCAGCCGGGCCAGTCTGGCTGTCTCCACGGGCGTGCACACCGGCCGGGACGTCATCAAGGCCAGCATGGCCGGCGCCGACGCCTGCCAGCTCTGCGCCAGCCTGCTGATCCACGGGCCGGACCACGCCCGCGGCATGCTTGAGACCGTCCGCCAGTGGCTGAGCGAGCACGAGTACGAATCCCTGCGCCAGCTTAAGGGCTCCATGAGCCTGGCCAAGGTGCCGGATCCCGCCGCCTTCGAGCGCGCCAACTACATGCGGGCCCTGCGCGAGTACCGGTAGCAGGCGGTTGGGTCTGAGGCCTCGCCGGGACGGGCGATCCGGAGCGTTCACCGTGCAACGTGAAGCGCTGGAGTAGCCCGTTCCAATCCTGATTTTCTGAAGGGGGTAGCCTGGGCTACCCCTTTTTCCTGATTACGTAGCAGACTCCGCCATACGTAAGACTTTGAACTGAGGGCGCGTCACGGGCAACCAAGCACATCGTTTTGAATCTGAGTCAACACCTGCAGTACATTAGTTGCACAGATGATCTGAGGGCAAAATGGCAGATCAAATTCCCCTCACTCGAGCCCTACGATTGCTGCAGCAGCTGAGCAGCGGCAACTGGTTCACCATGGCTCAGTTGCGCGACCTCCTCGAAACCAACGACAGCGTGCGCACCATCCAGCGCACCTTGACTGCCATCGAGGATGCCGGCATCTGCCTGGAGCGCCGCGCCGTGGCACACGGGACCCACGAGGTGCGCCTGCCCTCCGCTTTCAAGGTGCCGCCGCATTTGCTCAGTTCTGATGAAGCACTCGCTGCGATCATACTGGCCCAGTTCGGGTCTCAATTCGCTGGTAGTCGGGTGGGCCAGGTGCTGGATGGTCTGCTTGACAAGCTCAATCAGCTATTGCCCAAGGAGGGCATCTTCGCCAACTCCGATCTGGAGGATCTACGTGAAGCCATTCATGTGCGGCAGCCGAACCAAATTCGGCATCAGAGTTCAGGAGGCTCGGGCTGGCTGCTCCTGCTTCTAGAGGCGATCCTAGAGCGCAAAGTGTGTGAGGTGCATTATCAGCGCCTGGAGGCAAACGAGTCACGTTCCTTTCAGGTTCATCCCCACTCCCTCATTTTCCACCAAGGGGCATTGTACCTGCTCGTCTGGCATCCACGTTACCAAAGCTGGCTGAACTTGGCCTTTCATCGACTGGACAACATGGCGGTGCTGTCAGAGCGCTTTCAGCGTCAGGAGCACTTTCGCCTGGAGGACTTCTTGAACGGCAGTTTCGGCATATGGGCGGCCGAGCCAGTACAGGTCCACTTGCGTTTTGATGCCGAAGTAAAGGCTTTCGTGAGGGAGCGAAGCTGGCATCCCACACAGACTCACGAAGAGCTGCCTGATGGAAGTCTGCGCATGAGCATGCGCGTGGGCTTGTCGCCCGAGCTGCGGGCGTGGGTGCTGCGCTGGGGCCCTCACGTGCTGGTGGAAGCGCCGGTTGAGTTCCGCGACGAACTGCACCGGCAACTGTGGCATGCGGCCTCGCAATATGGACCCCCACCGACTTCCCTATAGCTTTCGCGCAGCACGAAGTCAACATTTCTGTCCGACCCCTTCAATAGCCCGTCATGATCTGGCAATCTGCCTCGCCACCTTGGTGCATCATCAAGGAGGTTGCCATGTCCACACCGCTTCATCAGGCTCCCATATCTCTCGCTGACAGTTCGCAGCTGTTGGATGATTTGCTGCTCCTGGCCATGACGGATCCCGATTTACTGGAGGGACAACCCCAACACCGGCCTGCTGGCCAACGCCGCAAACGGGGGCGCAAGCCCGATTTGGGTGGCTTCGATGACACCAAGATCGGTGCATCTTCACCGGAAGAAGTGCAGACTCTGTTGGCCCGTGTGATGGCCTGGGCAGAACAGTGTGAGCTCTTCGGAGGCCTGCAGCCATCGCGCGAGGATGTGCTGTTGGTGGCGCATCTGGCGCACAGCACGGTGGATGATGACGGCTGTGAAGCGGTCCAGCACCTGGCGGCGCTGTTCGGACAGGATGGCCGCAACACCTTGACCCTGGCGGGCCGCGTTCGCCAGTTGGTGAAACACCGCGTGCTCAGCGTGCGACGCAACGATCCCTCCGTCAACCTGGGAAGCCTCAGTCTGGTCAGCTTGCTGCACAGCCAGGTCCGTCTGAGCGAGCGTAGCCTGGGCCTCATCTTTGCCGAACCCAGTGAGGAGCTTGATTCGGCGTGCTCGGAAAAGGCTCCGTTGGATTTGTTGGAGGAAGCCTTTCGCTTGGTCCTGCCGCTGCGCAAGCTCATGCCCAACGGTCCGTTCCAGCGTCGGGACCAGTCTCCCCGACGCGCCGCGCTGTTGACAGCGTTCGGGGAGCATTGGGTGCGCTTGGTCCAGCACGCCGCGGAGTCCAGCCAGTCCTTCGCATTGGGCGATCTGGCTGCGGAAGCCGGACTGGACGAGGCGGAGACCGCCGTCCTTGTCTACCTCGTGGAAGAAACGGTCAACGGCTTGAACTGCTCGATATCGGAGCTGAGCACCCTCGTGGGGGGAACTGGGCTAGAGCGCTTGAGCATGCGCTTGTTCAAACCCAATGCCCGCCTATTGGAGCAAGACGTTGTGGCCCTGGACGAAGGCCCCTTTGGCCATGGTGGGGTGAAGCTGTCTGAGCGGGCCGTTGCCCGCCTGACCGGGACGGATGGGCAAGCCACGCAGGATCGATTGAAGGGCCTGCTGGCAGAGCAGGACCTCCTTGTGTTGGCCGAGCCAGGCCCGGGCTGGGAACACTTGGTATTGGAACCCGGCCTGCGCGTGCAGCTGGAAAATCTAGCGGCCGGACTGGAGGGCGGCACCTCGCACAAGCTGGCGGAGTGGGGTCTGCAAGTGACGGGGCGGGCACAAGGGCGCCTGCTCCTCTTCAGCGGCCCTTCGGGGACGGGTAAAACTCTAACTGCGCGCGCTTTGGCCACGCGCCTAGGCCGGCCTGTGTTGGCCACGGACTCGGCAAGGGTTCTCTCGCGCTGGGTGGGGGGAAGCCAGCAGAACGTGGCTGAGATCTTCCGCGTGTACACCAAGGCTTGCAAGGCGCTGGAAACACGTCCGCTGCTCTTGCTGGACGAGGCCGACCAGGTCCTGGGCCTGCGCCAGGCTGGCGGCGAGGCGGTGGATCGCATGTACAGCCAGATGCAGAACCTGTTTCTGGAAGCCTTTGACGCCTTTGATGGACTGCTCGTGGCCACCACCAACCTACCCGAGGCGCTGGATCCCGCCTTCCTGCGCCGCTTCGACGCCAAGCTGAACTTCGCGCGTCCCACCTCTGTCGAGCGGCGGCGGATCTGGGACTTGCATTTGCCAGCGGGCGTGCCTCGCCTGGGTGAGCTGGATCTGGATGAGCTGTCCGGTTTCGACCTCTCGGGCGGGCAAATCGCTGTGGCGGCGCGCGCGGCCCTGCAAACAGCCGCCCTCCGGGGCGACGGCCTATGCCGCGCAGACGTGGTGGACGCCATCCAGGGCGAGCTTCACGGCACAGCCGGTTGTGCAGGGCGCACGTCCTTTGGCTTCGGGAAGAGCTAATGGCTGGGGATGGCCGCGGAAGTGTGGCAACGCCTTCCTTGGCTTGGGTGGGGCGTACCGGGGGGCCGCCCCGCCCTATCTTCCCACTGCGGCGACGGAAGCAACACAGAGGAATACATGAACAATCGGGATGTAGTTCGGGACTGGATGTCCAGCGGCGGTCTTCGCCTGCAACCAGGTCGACTACTGGAGCAGGATCCTCCTTTCCAATTAAGATTACCGACGCGTAACAGGATCGAAGGCATGCTGCTGGGCCTTGCCGTTGGGGACAGCCTGGGCAACACCAGTGAGTCCATGACACCAGAGGACCGTGGCTGGCGCTTTGGAGAGATCCGCGACTATCTACCCCATCCCTTTCATGGAGATGCCCGCGGGTATCCCAGTGACGACACTCAAATCGCGGCCTGGACCCTGGAACACCTGTTGGAGGAGGGCTGCATCGAGCCCGAGTGCTTGGCGGAGCGCTTCGCGGGTAGCCACATTTTCGGCATTGGACGCACCGTGCGACAGTTCCTGCGCAACCTTGGGCAGGGCCTGGCTTGGAGCGAGTGCGGGCCTGATTCCGCAGGCAACGGGGCCCTCATGCGCATCGCGCCAGTTCTGCTCCCCCACCTGACAACGGGCACTCCCGCACTATGGGCAGATGTCGTGTTGGCGGCGGCGCTGACTCACAATAACCGGGCCTCCACCTCAGCCTGTCTGGCTTACACGGCCATGCTGTGGGAGCTGCTCGGGATGGAGGCTCCACCGCCCGCGTCCTGGTGGGTCACGCGCTATGTGAAATTGGCCGCTGACCTGGAGGGTGAGGGTCCGCTGCCGCCGCGAGGGGGCGCCGACCCCCAGTGGCGCGGCCCGCTGTGGCGCTTTGTGGCCGAGAAGGTCCCCCGTGCCTTGGATGAGAAAAGGGATGCAAGGGCGGCCTGCGACACTTGGCACTCGGGCGCCTTTCTGCTGGAGACGGTGCCCTCCCTGCTCTTCATCCTGTCGCGCTACGCCCATGACCCGGAGGAGGCCATCGTGCGCGCCGTAAACGACACGCGCGACAACGACACGATCGCCGCCCTTGTCGGTGCTGCAGTGGGAGCGCTACATGGCGCTAGCCGTCTTCCGGCCCGCTGGCAGGAAGCGCTGTCGGGCTGCACGCGGCAGGGGGATGAGGGACACTACCAACGGTTGGTGGGCGAGGCCTTCCGTCGATTCGGACCCGTGGAAGGTACAGGGGGCAGTGCAACGAGGAGGAATTGACATGCAGCACACATCGGATCAGCGGCATCTGCCCTCCCCTGTAGAGGTGTTGAAGGCCGAAGCGGAGCCAACACCGGCCTGGCTGATGGCCTGTGGCCCCGAGGACCCCTTTCCGCGCGAGGAGTTCTTTTCATCTCGCGTAGTCTACTACCCAGGTAGCGGCGATGACGGTCACTCGCTGAAAATCTTTGGGGGCAGCCATGCCGCACACTGCTTCGTCTTTGCAGACTACATGCAGGGTGCGGACGTCTACAAGGCTCAGTTACTGGACAATGGCCACAGGGGGCACCCCAAGGGGTACCAAACCAAGGTGGTGAAGGATCTCACGGAGCGGACCCTGGCCCCCCGAGGCTGGAAGCCACATCTCCGATTTGACAGCAATCACCCCTTTGCAAAGACTCAGCCCAAGGGAGGGCCCTTTGCCCTGTGGTCATTGCTGGAGCGCATGGAAGGTTTCACAGATGAACATGGACCACAGCGTCTGGCGCTGCTCGTCATCGGAGGCGAGGCGGTCGCCACCTACGATGCTCTCTTCTGCCAGGTTGGCAGCGTAGCGCCCTACGCCGTACTGCTCCAGGATCATGGTTTCGGTGGGAACTGGACGCGCTTTGGAGGTCCGGACAGTCCGCTCTTCCAATTGGCTGCGGCGCACGGCCTTCCCGAATGGACCTTCATCGGGGACACGAGCGGAACAGCTCCGTGGCCAAGCTATCACGTGGTATCCGGCCCTGATCAGGGTGGAATGCACAATGTGCCGCGCCGGCTCTACCGGAGGGATTGAGGTCTTGCGCCTTCGCATTTTGAGCGACCTGCACCTCGAGTGCGGCCTTCCCGAACTGCCTGATGTTGAGGCAGATGTCGTAGTTCTTGCAGGTGACACGGCGGAGGGCACGCGCGGCATCCAGTGGGCGCTCAGTCGGTTTCACAACACTCCCGTCCTTTACGTGGCGGGCAATCACGAGTACTACGGTCACACCTTCCCAAACCAGCTTGACGAATTGAGGCAAGCCGCGGACGGCAGCACACTTCATGTACTGGAGCGGAATGTGGTCGTCATCGGGGGTGTCGAATTCCTCGGCTGCACGTTGTGGACGGATCAAAATCTGTGGAAGAACGTGGACACCTGCGCGGCCTATTTGGAACAAGACCTTAACGACTACCACCAGATTCTTTTCATGCTCGCGCGAACTGAGACAGCAATGGGCGCAAACAGAAAGGTGGAAAACATGGGATCCCGACTGAGCGGTGCCAGAGCGGTGCCAGAGCGGTGCCAGAGCGGTGCCAGAGCGGTGCCA
>DYSB01000215.1 GCA_020726405.1 Acetofilamentum sp.
GTCGGCGTTGAGCCGTGCCTCGAGCTCGGTCACCCAGCCCTCCAGCCAGGCCGCCGGCTGGAAGCCGTCGTGATCCAGCAGCAGGCGGCCGTCCAGCCAGAGCCGTGCCAGACTGTGGCTCTCCAACCGGAAGCGCCAGACCCCACAGCGGGGAATCACAATGGTCGTGCGGCGTTGCAAGCCACGCACGGGGCCCCAGGGTGCCAGCGGCGGCAGGGTGGGCGTGGCGGGCTCGGAGACCCAGGGTTCGGCGGGCGGCGGCAGGAGTGGGAACGGCTGGGCCCAGCGCTCCTCCACGGCGGCCCGCGGCCAGTCCAGCGAGTCCAGCATGAACTCCGCCTGGGAATCCAGCACCACCTGGCGCCAGTCGGGTTCGGCGGCCAGCAGCCAGCGGGCCGTCGCCGCCGGCTCCGGCGTATCGGCCGGCGTCCGGGCGGGCCAGGGTTCCACCCAGTCCGGTTGCAACTCCAGCGGCCGGCTGCCAAGCTCTCCCAGCCGCTGGCGCAGGGCCAGCCGGCGCTTCCCGGCCGCGGGAGCCAGCCGCAGGGGGCCCTCCACCAGCGGCTCCCAGTCGCCGTCGTCCCAGCGCGCCTCTAGCCGGGTCCCTGGCAGGCTGCGGGTCACGCGCAGATCGAGGGGTTCGCCGCTCAGGGCCAGCGGTGCGCCGGACACGTGGGGCGGATCCAGCCGAGGCCGCCAGCCCCGGGCCAGCTGATCGCGCAACAAGGCTGGCAAACGACCAGCAAAGTCCGCGGCGCCCCGCGGCCCGGCCCAGAGCGTCTCCAACAGCGCGGCCAGGCGCGGCTGCAGGCGTTCCATCAGCAGGTCCTCGTCCGCCACGTATTCGCTCCAGAGGTTGCCCTGGGCACCCAGCAGCCCGGTGGACGCCGCTCCGCCGGCGGGATCGAAGGCCCGCAGGTCCTGCCAGGAATTCCAGCCGCCGATGGCCCGCTGCTGCTCGCTCCCGGAGCCCGGGTAGTGGTCCAGATAGCAGGGGTGCTGGGGGCAGGCCACGGTGGCGAAGCCCGCCGACAAACAGCGCTCCACGGCGGCGATACCGCGCCAGGCGAAGAGCAGGGACCCGGCGGGGGGCGGTCCGTCGAGGGCCTCGTCCCAGAACGCGCCGCGCAGACCGCGTTCCCGCAGCAGCGGTTCCAGTTGGCGCAGCCACCAACCCGGCAGGGCCTCCACGCCCGGCAGGCCGGCCCGGTGCGCCAGCGCTTGGCAGCGCGGGCACCCCGCCCAGGCCCGGGCGGGCACCTCGTCGCCGCCCAGATGGACGACGCCGAAGGGAAAGAGCGCGGCCAGTTCGTCCAGCAGCCCGCCCATGAACTCCGGCAAGGCGGGATTCCCCAAACAGAGCAGGGCCTCGTGGCAGCCCCAGGCGCGGGGACGCGGACCGCCCCGGCCGGGGCAGGCCAGGTCGGGCCGGGCCTCCAGCAGGGCGCCGCAGTGCCCGGGCAGGTCCACCTCGGGCAGGATCTCCACGCCCAGCTCGCGGCCGTGGGCCACCAGGGCGCGCAGTTCGTCCACGCTCAGCTGCGGGGAGAGGGCCGCGAGCTCGGGCCGGCCAGGCAGGGGCAGGCTCCAGCCCTGGTCGTCGGTCAGGTGCAGGTGCAGGCGGTTGCCGCGCCCGGCGGCCACTTCCTCCAGCAGGGCGTGCAGGCGTGGCGCAGGCCAGGCATGGCGCGCGCAGTCCAGCATCACTCCGCGCCAAGCCTGGCGCGGGGCGTCCGCCACCCGCAGGGCGGGCAGCGCCGTGTCACACGTCCGCAGCCGGGCCAGGGTCTCCAGGCCCGCGTGCAGGCCCGCCTCGCCGCCGGCGGCCAGCGTCGAGGCCTCCGCCCGCAGTTCCAGTTCGAAGCCTTCCGGCTCCAGGTCCGGGCGCAGACTCAGGTCCAGCGGGATCCGCTCCCGCGCATCCGCCGGTGTCAGAGCGCGCCGCCGGGCATGGGCCAGCAGCCGGGCCCGGGCCTCCGGGTCCAGCTCCCGCGCGGCGTCTGACGGAGTGAAGTGGAGGTGAAAGGCCTGGCCCGGGTGGAGCGCGGCGCCCGGCCGCACTTCCAGCGCGCGGGGCGGGGGCAGACTGAGGGGCCAGAAGGAGGCGTCGTCCATAGGGAGACCGAAGGCCCGGCCGGAGCCGGGCCTGTCCGGTTCAGGCGGCGGGACCCATGGAACTCTTCTTGGCACGCTCGATGGACTGCAGCGCCAGATAGCGATCGCCGAAGCGGCCCAGGTTTTGGGTCTCCAGATCGAATTGGTCGAAGTGGCGCTCCTCGTCTTCCACCAACCCTTCGAAGATCTTCTTGGTGGCGGAGTCGGCGTTGGCGCCGGACTCGTTGGCCCAGAGGTTGTAGTCGCGCGCGCTCTCCTGCTCCATGCGCGCGGCCATGGCCAGCATCTCGCGCACGTCCGTGACCGCGTGGACTTCGTGGGCGGCCTTCAGCAGGACCTCGCCCTTCAGGAACAGGATCCGCTCGGCCAACCGCTCCACGTGCATCATCTCTTCGATGGCCGTGCGCCGGTAGAGGCTGGAGAGCAGTTCGAAGCCCTGGTTGTCGCAATGGAAATGGAAAAACATGTACTGGTGGACGGCCGCCAATTCGTCGGCCACGGCCCGGTTCAACAATTCAATGCTCTTGGCATGCATGGATGACTCCAAAGTTGTGTTCAGGGCTCCAAGGTAGCCTGTGGGCGGGGGATTTCGAAGCCCCTTCTTCGCGGGCGACTTGCGGACGGCCTGTCAAGTTCGGGTCTCCATGCCACCCACATCCCCCCAAGGAAAACGCCCCGACGAATGCCGGGGCGTTTTGAATCACGAAACAACGCCGCCGCTTACTTGACCAGCAGCAGCTTCTGGGTGGCGCTGACGCCCTGACCTTCCAGCCGGGCCAGGTAGAGGCCGCTGGCCAGCGCGGAGGCGTCGAAGCTCACCTGGTGCTCGCCGGCGGCGTGCAGGCCCTGGCTCAGGACGGCCACTTCCTGGCCGGCCAGGTTGATCACGCTCAGGCGCAGGTCCGCCGCCTCGCGGTTGACGAAGCGCAGGGTGGTGACCGGGTTGAAGGGGTTCGGATAGGCTTCGCGCAGCTCGAGGGCCGCGGGGCGGCTCAGGGCCGGATCCACGTCGGTCAGGGTCCACCAGTCGCCCAGCTCGCCGAAGGTGTTGTGCACGTCGTAGGTGGGATTGGCGTCGTCGATGACCACCACGTGGTCGACCTGGAAGCCGGCCTCGTTGTCGTGGCCGTTGGCGCCGTACTTGTAGGTGATCCGCCGGGAGCTGAACTGCGTGAAGAGCACGTCACCCTCGAAAAGCGTGCCCGTGGTGTTCACCAGCTGGTAGGCCGGCGGCACCAGATCCCAGGGCCAGTTGTTCCAGGGGCCGCAGATGGACGTGTAGGTGATCTCGCCGTAGGAAGTCAGACCCTGGTTGGTCTCCCCCGGGTGCTCCACGAACCAGGCCTGGACGGGCCAGAGGTCCACGCCGAAGTGCACGGTCACGTCCTGGGAGATGATGTCGTTCCAGGTCACGTCGTCGAACCAGGCCTCGCCCAGCACGAGCTCGCCGTAGCCGTCACTGTCGTTGTCGGGCAGGCCGGTGGTGATCGGGATCAGCCGGTTGGCCACGCTCTCCCAGCGGGCGGAGGCTTCGTTCTGGTCTTCCAGGATGACGAACTTGTACTCCAGGTTGGAGTCCACCTCGACGTTGTCGAACTGGATGTTGAGGTAGTAGTGGCCCGGGTTGCCGCCCTCCTCGCTCATCACCACGGCGCCGCCCCAGTTGCCCAGGTTGGCGTGGCCGCCGCGCAGCACAATCCAGTCCGTCAGCGGATCGAAGGTGCCGTTGGCCGTCATCACCTGCATGTTGACCTGGAACAGCACTTCCACGTTGGTCAACTCGCCGGCCGAGTCCTGGTTGTTGAAGTAGACGGGCTCCAGGGTCGTGGCGCCCGCGGCCAGCGTGAAGGAGCGGTTGTCCACGCTCTCCCAGTTGTCCGCGCCACCCGCCGGAAGGATCACGTACTTGAACTCCACCAGCGTGCCCAGCAGATCGTCGGGCATGTCGTAGCTGCCGGTGTAGAGCATGTCGCCCGCATTGACCAGGGTGGGATTGGCGCCGCCCCAGCCGTTGAACATGCCGCGCACCACCACCTGGTCCGTGTCGGGATTGAAGTTGCCCAGCTCCTGCTGGATGTCCATGTGGATCTGGAAGGTCACCGGGTTCTGGGCACAGGCCCAGCCGGCCAGCAGCAGCAGACCCAGTGTGTTGGCTAGTCTCTTCATGTCACTTTCTCCTCAGAATTGGAACGTTCAAGGATTACCAGCGGAAAGCCAGGCTGTAGCGCAGGACGGAATCCAGCCGGCCGTAGTCCTCCCAGGAAGCGTCCACCTGCAGGCGACTGCCTGCCCCCAAAGGATAGGTGAATCCGGCTCCCAAGGCAAGACCGCCCTCCCGATCATGCAGAAACAGGTCGCGATAGCCGCCGCGGAGCTGGAAGCGCTCGCGGAAGCTGTATTCCGTGCCCAAGGACACGGATTCGGAGGCCCGATCCACGCCGTGGACGGCGTCCGCCGCCAGCACGAGGGAGTGTTCCGGGCTTTCGTAGACAGGCAGTTCCGCGCCGATGCGGAAGGTGATGGGTAGGGGCCACCTGTAGACGTCCAGATTGACGGGCACGGCGGGGTTGTCGCCGTTCTCCGTCTCGTCCATGTCGTGTCCCA
>DYSB01000216.1 GCA_020726405.1 Acetofilamentum sp.
GCTGGACGGCACGGTGAATTATTCGCATGGGCATCCGCATTTGTGTGTCGTGCTGGCATGGGCCTGGCGCGGTGTGCCGCAGGTGGGCGTCATTTATGATCCGGTGCGCGATGAAATGTTCAGCGTGGTGCGCGGCGGCGGCGCCTGCCTGAACGGCGCACCGCTGCGCTGCGCGGCGACGGCCACGCTGGCAGAAGCCATGCTGGCCTGCCTGCCCGGCGAGGAGACCCCCGCCCCGCGCGCCGCCGAGTCCGGCCCGGGCGACTTGGTCCTGCACGCAGGCAGTGGCAGCGCCGCGCGGCAGCTATCCATGGAATTCTGGAACCGGCTGGCCCGGGAACTGCTGGAGCGGGTTCCCCACCGCCGCCTGCTGCTCACCGGCGGGCTGCTGGAGCAGGCGGACTGCGCCGAGCTGGAGCGGCGCATCCAGCGTCCGGACCGCGTGCTCAACGTCAGTGGCAGCCTGGATCTGGACGAACTCCAGGACCTGCTGGACAGCGCTGCCCTGGTGCTGGCCCAGGACACCGGCGTGCTGCATCTGGCGGCCCACCTGCGCCGCCCGCTGATCGGGCTTTACCACGGTTCGGCCTCGGCCCGTGAGACGGCACCCTGGCTGGATGGCGCACATGTGCTGCAGATCCGGGCGGACTGCGCGCCCTGCGTGGAAGGACAGCCCACCTGCACGGACTACTTCTGCCGCAGCCGCATCCGTCCCGACGAAACGGCCCGACTGGGTGCGGCGCTGCTGGGGGTGGGCGATATCCCCGACCTGAGTAGCGCGGAGTGCTCGCACTGGATCTGCCGGGCGGATCCCGGCGGCGTCCGGCTGGTTCCGGTCCAGGGTGCGGAAGATCCGACGGCGAGCGGCGAGCGTGGTCGCCAGCTCTTTCTCCTGCGCGGCCTGGAGTTCGGGGCCACACCTCGGGACCTGACGCTGTCTCACGGACGGGACTGGGCTCGGCAGTCCGGCCTGGCACCCACCGCCTGGCGCGACCGTGAGTGGTTCCATCCGCCCCAGGATCTGGTTGGCCAGTGGCATTGGCTGCAAGCTGGAGACCCGCAGGTGGAGCCGGCATGAAGCTCGCCTGGTCCGAAGCCGCCCGCCTCTGCAGCGGCCAGCCGGCTTATCCGCTAGAGCGCGCGCCGGACGGAGACTGGAGTTTCCGGTTGCCCGACGGCCGGTTGGGTTGCTCGGCTCGGGCGCCGCTACGCGAGGCCCGGCTGCGTGTGGCCGGACTGCTGGAAGCGCCCAGCGTGCTGCTGTTGGGCCTGGGCGCCGGGCATGAACTGGATTTGCTGCTGCAGGATGGCAGCGGTCAGGTCCTGGTGGTGGAGGCGGACTTGCGCTCCCTGGCCACAACCCTTGAGCGCTGGCGCCACCTGGGTCGGGGGTTGCCGGAAGACGCGCGCTGCAGCCTGTTGCTGGCCTCGGACGATCGGGACCTCTGCGCCGGTTTGGCCGCGCTGCTGGAGAACGAGCACGCGGAACGGCCCGTGCTGGTGCGTGCCGCCTGCGCGGATCTCTGGCGGCCCGGGACTCCCGGCGCTGCCGGACTGGTGGAAGACCTGCTCTGCCGCCGTGCCAGCGCAGGCGTCCAGGAGGCGTTGCTGCGTGAAAACGCCGGGCTGAATCACGTCCGCCTGCTGCTGGCTGGCGCCGTGGCGGACCAGCGCGGCAGCTGGGGGGAAGATCCGGTGGTGATCCTGGGTGCGGGCCCGAGTCTGGGCGACGACCTGCCGCGGCTGGCGGCGTGCCGGGCGGAGGGCGCGCGGCTGCTGGCCGTAAGCACGGCCCTGCCGGTGTTGGAAAGGCACGGACTGCTGCCCGACGCCGCCGTGGCCACGGATCCCAGTCCGCTGCTGGGCGCGGACCTGCCGCGCGCCGCCGGCTGGTCCCGCGTGCCGCTTGCCGTGTTTCCCGGCACCTGCCCCGCATTGGTGCGCGGTTGGCCCGGTCCCTTGTGGCTGGCGCTGCCTGAAGGTCCTGGGCTCTTCGAGCAGGAGTGGCACGGACGGCGGCCGGGAGGTCTGCGGGCCGGCTGTGGCACGGTGGCCGGTCCGGCCCTGGCCCTGGCAGCTTGGCTGAGTGCCGGTCCCTTGCTGCTGAGCGGCGTGGACCTCGCGGCGGATGGCCGGGACCACGCGGTCGGCGTGCAGCGCCCGGCGGACACGCCGCGACCGGATTTTGGATTCGCCCGGCGCCGGATGGATGAGTGGGTGCGGGAACTGCGCCGGGCCGGCCGGCTGGTGCGGGGCCTGTCCCACGCGCCGGACTGGCTGCCCCGGGAGGAGGCCGAATGAATGCGATGGACATCGTCCGTGCCCGCTGGCCCTGGCTGGCGGAATCCCTGGCCACCATTCGGCCTGACGAGGGCGGGCAGTGTCTGCAGCAGGGCGGCCGGCGCCGCCTCGTGGTCAATGGGCAGAGCCTGGTATCGCCGGTGGATCCCCGCCGCGAGGCCGAACGCTGGGCCCAATCGGTGCTGGCCGATGGCGCCGACTGCCGCGTGCACCTGATCGGCCACGGCACGGGCTGGGAGGTGGAGGCCCTGCTGCAGCGCGGTGTGCGGGCCCTCTGGCTGCACACGGACGAGCTGGCGCTGCTGCGCTTCGCGCTGGAGCACTGGGATCGGCCGGACGTGCTGGCGGATCCGCGCGTGGAATTCGTCGCGCTGGAGGCCTGTGCCACACTGGCCGAGCCTGCCGACCGGGTGCTGGAGATGCCATTCTGGAAGCGGAGTTTCCCCGAGGCCTGCGCCGTGCGCCGCGTCGCGCTGGGCCACTTGCGCTCCGCCGCGCTGCGCCTGCGCATTCTGGTGGTGGAGCCTATCTACGGAGGCTCGCTGCCCATGGCCCGCAGTGCCGCCGCCGCGCTGCGCGAGCTGGGGCACGAGGTGCGCAGCGTGGACTTCTCGGCCATGGCGTCGGCCCGCCAGTCCCTGCACGACTTCGCCGACCGGCATCCCGGCTCGGGCGCGCTGGCCGGCGACTTCACGCGCATGCTGGGCCGCATGCTGCTGGTGGAGGCCCGGGCCTTCCGTCCGGACCTGGTGCTCGGCCTGGCCCAGAGCCCCTTCACGCCTGAGTGCGCCACGGCCCTGCGCGAAGCGGGGGTGCGCAGCGCCTACTGGTTCGTGGAGGACTTCGAGACTCTGGACTACTGGAAGGGCCTGCACGGCGCCTTCGACCTCTTTCTCACGATCCAGCGGGGCCGCTTCCACCGGGAGTTGGCCGCGCTCTCCTCGGCGCCCGTGGCCTATCTGCCCACCTGCGCCGATCCGGCGTTCTGCCACCCCGAGCCCTGGCTGGAGGGCGTCCCGCCGGAGCTGAGTTTCGTCGGGGCCGGCTACTTCAACCGGGAGCGCCTGTTCCTGGAACTGCTGGACCTGCCACTGCGCATCTGGGGCTCGGACTGGCGCGCCCACGGTCCCCTGCGGCCCCTGCTGCAGGATGGCGGCCGCCGCACCACGCCGGAACTCAATCGCCGGATCTTCTCCAACAGCCGGATCAACCTGAACCTGCACTCCTCCAGCTATCACGCTGGGATCCATCCCCAGGGCGATTTCGTCAATCCGCGCACCTTCGAGATCCTGGCCTGCGGCGGTTTCCAGTTGGTGGACCGACGCAGCCTGCTGGCGGGACTGCTGGTCCCCGGCCGCGACCTGCTGTGTTACGAATCCGTGGCCGAGCTGCGCCAGCTGATCCGGCACTACTCCCATCACGATGAGGAGCGCCGCGCCATCGCCGAGGCTGGCCGCCGCACCGTGCTGGCCCGCCACACCTATCAGCGGCGCATGGCCGAGCTGCTGGAGCTGCTGCTGCTCCAGGGGGAGATCTTCCCCGCTGCAACCCAGCGCCAATCCCTGGAGGATCCCGGCGCAGATCACGAGCTGACCGCCTGGCTCGATGCCCTGCCGGCGGAGCTGCCCCGGGACCTGGACGCCGTGGCGGACTGGCTGCGCGGGCGACAGGCCCCGCTGGACGAGACCGGCGCCGCCCTCCTCTACATGCAGGAGCTGCGCGACTGGGCACGCGACCGCGGCGTGGAACGGATGCTGGAGCAGGTCCGCCATGGATAGGATTCTGGTGCTCAACCTGACCCGGATGGGCGACATCATCCAGACCGGGCCGCTGATCCTCGGGCTGCGCGCGCGCCATCCGGGGGCCTGGCTGGGCCTGCTCACGCTGAAGACTTTCGCGGGGGCGGCGCGCCTGCTGCCCGGCGTGGACGAGTGCCTCGAGCTGGATCAGGATTTTGCGGTGGGCCTCCTGCTCGATCCCGGACGCGGCCTGCCCGAGAAGTCCGCCTGGTTCCTGGCGCGCCTGCGCGAACTGCGCGGCGCCGGCTGGGACCTGGTGATCAACGTCACCCACAGCCGGGACAGCGCCGTGCTGGCGGATTTCCTCTCCCGCGGCGAGACTCGCGGCATCACCATCCACCCCGACGGGCGCATCAAGGTCGAGCACGACTGGGCGCGCTACTTCTTTTGTGTCACGGGGAATCGCGCGGTCAACCACTTCAACCTGGTGGACATGTACCGGCTGGCGGGCGGATTGGAGCCGCAGGAAGGCGACCGGCTGGCCCTGCGGATCGGCCCGGCGGCCCATGCCCGGGCCGACGAGCTGCTGGAAGGACTGGAG
>DYSB01000028.1 GCA_020726405.1 Acetofilamentum sp.
GCCGGTGCTCCACGGCCAGCCGCAGCCAGCGCGGGTAGGCGTCGCCAGCCACGCCCGCCCCCAGCCGCCGGCGGGCGGGCAGCAGGCGTGCCAGGGCCCTGGCCGCCGGATCCTCGTTCAGACAGATCTGCAGATCCACGGGCGCGTCCAGGCTCTCGTCCCCGCCCAGTGCGTCGCGCAGGCGGTGCAGGAAGAGCGCGGGCCGGCGGGCCGCGCGGGCCAGGCTCCAGGGCTCCACGATCCGCAGCCGGTCGGCCTCGCGGCGCAGGCGCTGTCCCGGATCAAAGGGCAGCACCAGCTCCACTTCGCCCCGCTCGCGCAACGCGCGGCAGAGCGGCAGACTCTGCAGCAGGTCACCCAGCCGGGCGAGCTGGATGATCCGGAAGCGTGTCACGGCTCCACCTGCAGACCCAGCACCTGCAGCCGCCGCGCCAGTTCGCCGTGCTGGCGCTCCAGCTCCCGGGCCTGACGCGGGGTGGGGCGCAGGCCGGCGGCCCAGTTCTTCGCCGCCGCCAGGTTGCCCATGCGCAGCTCCAGCTCCAGCAGCGCACGCCGCAACTCGCCGGTGCGGGCGGCGGGGCCGGCGCCCTGCAGGGCGCGCGCGAGCAGCTCCCGGGCCTGCTCCACCTGTCCCAGCTGCAGCAGGTCTTCGGCTTGGCGGCGCAGCTCCGGCGCTCGCGCTAACACGGGCGGCGGTAGGCGTTTCAGGCTGAGGCTGCCAGGACTGCGCTGGGTCCGCCAGCCCTCGGGGCCCAGCACCTCGTCCTCGTCATGGGGCAACTGCCCGGCCCACTTCTCCTGGAGGACCAGCCAGCTATGACCCACACGTTCGTTGCGTCCCGCGCTGCGGCCCTCGTGGTGCAGCACCGCGCCGTCAGGCCGGTAGACACAGTCCAGTCCCAGCGCACGCACGCGCAGGCAGAGATCCACGTCCTCATAACAGTTGATGAAGTTCTCGTCCAGCCCGCCCAGCGCCTGCCAGGTCTCACGCCGCAGGCCCAGACAGGCGCCCGTGAGCGCCCAGAGGCGGCGGCGCTTCATCACTTCCGGCGCCTCCGCCGGGAAGCCGCGGAACACGTGCCAGGGCAGGTGGTCGGGGCCGAAGACCAGCCCCGCGTGCTGGATGGTCCGGTCCGGGTAGAGCAGGCGCAGACCCACGGCGCCGGTGGCCGGGTTGGCCAGTTCCTGGCGCAGAGCCGCGTCCCAGCCGGGCAGAACCTCGGTGTCGTTGTTGAGCAGAAGCAGCCACTCGCCCCGCGCCGCGGCCGCCGCATGATTGCTGGCGCGGGCAAAGCCCAGGTTGCGCTCGTTGCGCACGTGGACGTGCGGCGTGGCGGCCAGGAACTCCGCGGTGCCGTCGCTGGAGGCATTGTCCACGACGATGATCTCCAGCGGACCGCTGCTGTGGTGCTCCAGCGCCGTGAGACAGGCCCGAGTCAGTTCGAGCTGGTTGAAAACGGGAATCAGCACGGAGAGCAGGCCGGGCGTGCCCGGTCCCCGGGGAAGGGGCGGGGCGCTGAACCAGCCCGCATCCGAGTGCAGGCGGAACAGGGTCTCCAGCAGGCGGTCCTGCTCGCGGTCCAATTGGCCGGCCAGGTCGGGGGTGCGATCCGCTCCCGGCAGGATGCGCAGGGGCGCCAGATCCAGCTTGGCCAGTTCGCCCAGCGCCGCCTCCAGCTGGCGCATGGAGAGGCGATCGGGAGGATCGACGGGTGCTTGGCCGCAGATGGCCGCATACTCGCGTGGACGCCGGGCCTGGAAGACCCGGGCGCAGGCGCCGGCCTTGCGCTGGCGGCGCGCGAACCCGGCGTAGTCCGTGGGATGATCGTGCCGGAGCCGCTGCGCGGCGTCGTGGACCAGGATCAGCCCCCGCTCCATGGCCCGCACGCCGAACTCCACGTCCTCCCAGGCCGCGTGGGGAAAGTCCTCGGCGAACTCGAGGCCGCTGGCCAGCAGGAAGGCGGGGGTCAGGGCCACGGCGCAGGTGTAGAAGAACTGCGCGGGCAGCCAGGCCCGGGCAGGCAGGGACTGGAACCCGAACTGCATGCCGTTGCACTCCACCAGGCGCATCACGCGCGTGATACCCCGGCTGTCGTCCCACTCCACGCGCCCCAGGATGGCCACGCGCGGGTCGGACCAAGCCACGTGCTCGGCGGTCAGGCGGGCGAGGTAGCCCGGCTCGGGCCGCATGTCGTCGCCCGTGATCAGGATACGGTCCACGGCATCGCCGGTGTGGAGCAGTTGCCGCAGCCCGGCGTTGCGCGCTCGCGCTGGTCCGCCGTTGATCTCGAGCCGCAGCAGTTCGAGCTGGGCCATTATCCCGGCACCCGAGGCTTCCTCCCGCACAGCCTGGAGGACGGGTTCCAGCGGCAGTGCACTGCCGTCATCCACCACCAGGATGCGGAGCAGCGCGGCGGGATACACCTGCGCCAGCCAGGCCTGCAAGCAGCTCCGCAGGGAGTCCGGCCGCTGGTGGGCCGGGATCAGCACGGCCAGCCGGACGGGATCCGCCGCCAGCCGGCTGCCGAAGTGGTAGGGCAGGGGACAGAGCTGCGGCTGCTCCAGCAGTTCGCGCAGGCTGCAGGGCCGGGGGGCCGCGCCGACCAGATAGTCCACCAGGCGGGCCAGCAGCGCGTCGGTCCGCAGGGTCGCGGCGGTGACCGGCGCGGCCACCCGCTGGGGTCGGCCATACTCCACCTCGTCCACCCAGGGAAAAGGCGTGGGGCCGTCGAGGAAGAGGCGCCCGGCGTGGGCGCGCGCCAGGCGGCCCCAGTCCGCGGGGCACGGGACAGTCAGGGCCTGGTCCAGTTGACGCGTCAGATCCTGCGCGTCGGCCGCGTCCACCGTGAAGCCCCGGCCGGCGTAGTGCACGCGCCCGCAGGTGATCACGGGTTTGCCCAGGCCGGCCATCTCCAGCCCGGCGGAGGTCACGTAGACCAGACCCGCCGTGGCCGCGGCCATCAGCTCGTAGCTCGATTCCGGATCTTCCGCGCCCACCACGCGCAGGTTGGAAGGTGGAGCCTGTTCCGCCAGCCAATCCTCCGTCCGGTCCAGGGTGGGATCGAACTGCAGGCGGGCCTCACCGGGATGGACGCGCAGGACGAAGTCCGTCTCCGGTCGTTGGCGCGCCTCGTCCAGCACGGCGCTCAGCCAGCTCAAGTAGCCGCCGAAGCCGTCACCCCGGGAGCAGACGGCGGAATCCCAGCAGACGTTGGTGAGCACCAGCACCAGCGGTCGCTCGCACCGAGTGGCGCCACCGGACTCCGCGCCCGTGCCGAAGCGTGTGGAGGCGTCGCGGTTGAGCGCCCGGCCCTGCAGGTAGCGCTCGGCCAGGGGATCCGGTCCCGGGTGGAAAGGCACGGACTCGTCCAGCTCCAGGTAACAGGCGGGCTGCCCGTCGGAAAACACGAAGGTGTTGCGGGCGTGGCCGCGCTCGTAGTTCACCACCCGCAGACCGGCGCTCCGCGCCAGCTCGGCGATCACGCGCTCCGAGAGAAAGAGCCCGTTGAGCAGGAGCAGCATGTCGATGCGCTCGCGGCGCAGCAGGTCCGGCAGCAGGGCGTCCAGGCGCAGGGCCTGGGCCGCGTGCTCGCGCAGCACGTCCAGCGGAATCCGGCTCTCCAGCTCGCGGCCGGAGCGGGCCCAGCGACGCAGCGAAGGCCCCGCCAGCTCGCGGAGCGTGTATCCGGCCACCGGCAGCTCCAGCAGTTGCCGGTGATCCAGGGTGGCCAGCAGGAGGTCGAGTTCGCGCTGGAGGGCCTCGTCGGCGGGAACCGGCAGCTCCGGGAATCCAGCCCGCTGATGGACTCCGCCCTGGCGCGTGTGACAGCCCGCGCAGAAGGCCGCGTGGCTGCCGGCGGCCTCGCGCACGGCGCGGTCCACGCACTCGCAGGCACTCATCCCCAGGCGCGAGCAGCCCAGGAACAGCACCTCGTGGCCGGCGGCGCGCAGCGCCTCGCCCAGGAAGTGCTCCACCTCGTGGTGGTAGGGCCAGGCCTTGAGCCCGGGGATCAGGATCCTCATGACGCTGTCTCCACCGGCAGCGGAACCGCCAGGTGGGTGGCCAGGGCGTCCAGCACGGCCGCGCGGCCAATGGCATCCAGCTGCGAAGAGGAGGGCAGGGCCAGGCAGTTCTCGTAGGAATGGCGGGCCGCGCGACACTCCATCCGCGCGTAGGCCGAGTAGAGCGGCCAGCAGTCGAAGGGCCGGAACACCCGGCGGACTTGTACGCCCCGGGCGGCCAGATCCACCACCAACCCCTCCATTTCCCGGCGACCAAGACCCCGCGCGATGTTCAGCCACCAACTGGGATCGTCGCCGGCCTGTCCCTCCAGCAGCCCCAAACCCAGCGAGGCCAGACCCGCGCGATAGGCCTCGTGCTGCGCGCGGCGGCCGGCCAGCAGCTCGTCCAGGCGCTCCAGCTGGGCCAGACCCAGCGCGGCCTGCACGCTGCTCAGGCGGAAGTTGAAACCGTAGTCGTCCGGATCCGGCTGACCGGGCCGGCGCGCTTGGTTGGCCCAGTAGGCCGCCCGGGCCGTCACGCCATCGTCCGCCGAGAGCACCATGCCGCCGCCGCCCGCCGTGATGGTCTTGTTGCCATTGAAGGAAAGGATCGAGGCGTGGCCGAAGGTCCCCGTGAGTTGTCCGCGCGCCCGGGCGCCCAGAGCCTCGGCGTTGTCTTCGAGCAGCGTCAGCCCGTACTCGAGGGCCAGTTGGGCGAGGTCATGGATGCGACAAGGCAGTCCGTAGAGATGCACGGGAAGCAGTCCGAAAACGCGCCGGCCGCTGCGCCGCTCGAACACGGCGCCCTGCCGGCGCAGCGTCTCGCGCTCCAGCCAGTTCTTGACGGCCTCGGGACTCAGGCCCAGCGAGTCCTCCTCCACGTCCAGGATCACGGGCTCGGCGCCCAGGTGGATGATCGGGTTCACGGTGGCGGCGAAACTGAGAGCGGGCACGATCACCAGCTCGCCGGGACGCAGGCCCAGCGCGATGAGCGCCAACTGGAGGGCCGCTGTCCCGCTGGAGCAGGCGGCGGCGTGCATGTGCGGCCCGTGCAGGGCGGCCACGGCGGTCTCGAAGCGTCCCGTCCACGGGCCCTCCGCGGACACCCACCCCTCGGCCAGGCATTCCTGGACCCGGGCGGCCTCGCAGGGCCCCAGGCTGGGTTCACTGAGCGGAATCATGTCAGGCACTCCTCGACGGTTTCGCGCGTTTCCCGCGACAGGTGCCCCAGCCAGCCCCCGCCGCCATCCCCCAGCCGCTGGGCCAGCCGGTTGGCCCGCTCGTAGTCGGCCATCCGGCCGATGTCCAGCCAGAACTCGCGCAGTGGATAACTGCGCACCCGGCGCCGCTCGCCGATTCCCCAGCGGATCAGATCGGTCATGTCGAAGGGCTCGTCGGCGGGCACCAGGGCGCGCAGGCGTGGCCCCACCACATAGATGCCCGCGTTCACCAGCAAGCTGCGGTGCGGTTTCTCCTCGATGGCCTGGACCCACTCCCCCTCCACCCGCACCACGCCGTACTCCACCTGCTCCACCATCTCGCGCACGGCCACGGTCATGTCCGCGCCGCTGGCCACGTGGCTCTCCAGCAGGGCCGAGAAATCCACGGTGGTGAGGATGTCACCGTTCATGACCAGCAGCTCGCCGCTGATGTCCTCCGGCAGCCGGGCCAGCGCGCCCCCGGTGCCTTGGGGAGTCTCCTCGCGCAAGTAGCGGATGGAGGCCCCGAACTGGCGCCCGTCCTGGAGTTGGTCCTCGATCATCTGCGAGTGGTAACCCGTGGAGACCAGCACCTGGCTGAACCCGCACTCCACCAGGCGCTCGATGACGTGCTCCAGGATGGGTCGGCCGGCCACGGGCAGCAGGGGCTTGGGGCGGGAGAGCGTGAGCGGGCGCAGCCGGGTGCCCTGCCCGCCGGCCATGATCAGGGCCGGACGCCCGCTGACCGGCGCCTCCAGCAGTTCCGCGGCCAGGGCCAGCCAGAGCAGGCGGTTGTCCGCGTCAACGATGGGGATCTGCGAGATGGAGCGCGCGCGCATCAGATGCCGGAGCTGGTTGCGGCTGAAGTCCGGCGTGGCCGTGACGGGCCGACGCTGCATGGCCTCGCCCACCGGCGTCTGGCGCAGGTCCGTGCCCCGCAGCACCTGGCGGCGGATGTCGCCGTCGGTGAGCATGCCCAGCAGGCGCTGACGCGCGTCGATGACGCAGACCGCGCCGCAACGATTGCGGTCGATGCAGGCCACGGCCTCCTGGAGCGGCAGGGCGATCTCGACCACCTGGTCGGGGTGGAACACGCGGCTGGGCTGCTTCATGCGGGGCTCCGATCCAGGATGTGGCGCTTGGGCAGCAAGCTGCGGCACTCCAGTCCGGCCAGGACGCCCACC
Organism: Acetofilamentum sp.; assembly: GCA_020726405.1. Lineage (GTDB taxonomy): Bacteria > CAIWAD01 > CAIWAD01 > CAIWAD01 > CAIWAD01 > CAIWAD01. The sequence goes on from DYSB01000028.1 coordinate 6,386, forward strand.
ACGCGCTCGGCGGCATGTCCGTCGCCGAAGGGACAGGCCAACCCGCGCACCTGCTCGCGGTAGTCCGCGTCGGTCAGGGCCCGCTGGATGGCCGCATGCAGGCTCTCGGCCTCCGCCTCCACGAACTGGACGTTGCCCGCGTGGCGGCGGCCGCGCTGACGCTCGCCCACGTTGACGGCCGGAATGCCCAGGAAGGGCGTCTCCAGCAGGCCGGCTGACGAGTTGCCAAGCATCAGGTTGCAGCGCTTGAGCAGCGCCACCCAGGCCTCCTGCTCCAGGTTGCGGACACGGATCACCTGGTCCGCCTCCTCCCAGATCCGCAGCGGCCCGGAGGAGCCGGGATCACTGTTGGGCGTGTTCACCACCACTTGGGCGTCCACCCGGCGGCAGACCGCGAGGATCAGCTCCAGTTCCGCGGCCGCGGCATGGGGATTGGGCCCCACAGGATGTTGGCAGACGAGGATCAGCGGGCGGGCGGGCACGATGCCGAAGCACTCCAGCAGGCGCTCCGCCGGCCAGGCGGGTAGCCGCCGGATGCGGTCCAGGGCGGGGTTGCCGCAGACGTGGATCCGGCTCGGATCCTCCCCCAGCCGCAGCAGCACGTCCCGGCTGCCCTCGGAGGCGGTGAAATGCAGGTGGGCCAACTTGCTGACGGCGTGTCTCACGCTGTCGTCCACGGTGGCGTGCCCCAGGTCGCCGCCGAACACGTGGGCCACGGGAATCCAGCTGTAGGAGGCCGCCGCAGCCGCCAGCAGCGCATCCTCGCGGTCCCCCAGCACGAGCACCAGGTCCGGGCGCTCTTCCGCCAGGTCCTGGGCCAGTGCGATGAGCTCCAGGCCCATGCTCTTCAGCCGGGCCTCCGGGCTGTCCCAGTCAATGAGCGTGGGTCGCAGCAACATGCGGCTGAACCCATGGATGCGCGCGCCCGTGCCACCCCAGGCCTTGGCCAGGTGCGCACAGGTCACAACCAGCGTCAGATCCAGGCCCGGATGCGCCTCGATCTGCCGCAGCACGGGTTCCAGCAGATCGTAGTCCGAGCGGCTTCCGGTCACGGCCAGCACTCTCATGTCGCCTCCAGCCAGTCCAGGGGATGCAGCAGGTGGCCTGCCTCCAGGTCCCGGGCGGCCCGGCGGCCGAGGAAGTGCGGCAGCCACCACGGCGGCAGGCCGTCGGCGGGCCGCAAACAGTGCACGTCTTCCCGCGTCAGGATCTCGCCCGCCGCCAGCGGTCGCGCCAGCAGCAGCGACTTGCGCGCGGCCCGGCGCACATCCTCCTCGCAGGGCATGACGCGCTTGATCCCGTCGCCCAGCAGTGCGCGCACGGCCGTCAGTTCATCCAGCCAGTCCCGCAGGCCTAGCTCGTCGCTGGAGCAGGCGTGGTCTGGACCGGAGGCGGAGCGATCCAGCGTGACGTGCCGCTCGAGGATCTCGGCGCCCAGGGCGACGGCCAGGGGCGCGGCGCGCGTGCCCATCGTGTGGTCGCTGAAGCCGATGACGCAGCCGAGTTCGCGCAGGGCCGGCAAGGCGGCCAGGTTGCAGGAATCCTCGGGTGCCGGATACGCGGAGACGCAGTGCAGCAGGGCCAGCCGATCAAAGGCCCCGGCGAACCACCGGACCACGCGGCCGGCTTCCGCCAGGCTGCACATCCCGGTGGAGACCAGCACGGGCCGGCCGCACTCCCGCGCCGCCTCGAGCAGGGGCTGGTTGTCCGCGTCGCCGGAGCCCAGTTTGACGAAGTCGGGCTCCAGCCCGAGGATCTCCTGCAGGGAAAGCTCGTCGAAGGGCGTGACGCCGAAGGCCAGTCCACGCTTGCGAGCCAGGCCGGCGCAGGCCGCCAGCGAGTCCATGTCGATCTCCAGGCCCTTGAGCAGGGCGTACTGCCCACCCGGATCCACGCCCAGATTGCGTGCCTGGTAGGCGGCCAGCGGAGTGTTCTGGCGCACCAGGCGCTCCGCGCGGAAAGCCTGGAACTTGACGGCCTGCACTCCGCAGCGGGCAGCCAGCTCCACCAGTTCCAGCGCCTCGCCCAGCCGACCGTTGTGATTCACGCCGATCTCGGCGATCACCCAGGGGCGGCGGGTGCCCAGCAATCCACGCATGTCGCTCATGCCGTCTCCGGCGCGGGGTTGCGACCGCTGGCCACGCCCTGGGCCTGCAGCCAGTCCAGGGGTGTGTCGATGTCCACGGACTCCCACTCCTCCATCAGCAGCGCGAGGGGCTCGGCGGGCAGCAGGCAGCCGTCCGCCAGGAAGCGTTCCACGCGCGCGAGGTAGATGGCGCCGTTGAGCCGCCAGGTCGGCGCGGGGTCCGGACAGTCCCAGATCCGGGCCCGGCCGTCCCGCAGCTCGCGACACCACTCCAGCGGCTTGCCCACGGGGCCCAGCGAAACCACATCGCCGCCCCGCTCTCCGGCCAGCTCACAGGCCTCGCGAATCCGCTCCGCACCGCGGAAGGGCGAGGTGGGCTGCAGCAGCATGACCCAGTCCGGCAGCTCCAGTCCAGCGGAGGGCAGCCACTCCAGGTAGTGCCGCAGCACGTCGGCGCTGCGGCTCTCGTCGGTGGCCAGGCGGGCCGGACGGAGGGGGAAGGGATTCAGGCCCAGTTTCAGCCCGCGCTCGTGCAGAGCGGGGTCATCGGTGGAAAGCGTGATCCGCCGGAAAACACCAGCCTCGCGGGCCGCCTGCAGCGTCCAGTCCAGCAGGGGCCGGCCGCCCAGCGGCAGCAGGTGCTTGCCCGGCAGGCGCCGGGAGCCCGCCCGCGCGGGGATCAACGCGTCAACCAACATCTGCGACTCCTTCCAGGGCGGCCAGGCGTTCCTCGAGCCGGCCCACCCGCTGGCGCAGCGACTCCAGTTCGGCCAGCGTTCCATTGCCGAAGCGGTCGGACAGGTGGATCTCCAGTTGCGGGACCGAATCGCCCGCGGGAGTCCAGAGCTCGCGCACCCAGAGCGCGCCGTCGCCGGTCTTCACCAGCAGGCCGCGCCCGGGATCCTTTCCGATCACCGCCCCGGGCACGCCGGCCGCGCCCGCCGGAAAGTCGGGGCAGGCCTCCGCGCGCCGCACGCGCAATTCGCGCTCCCCCTGCCGCGTGGCGGCCAGGCAGTTGGGCGGTGCCAGGGCGCGGATCAGCCTCAGCAGACCGGCGGAGTCCCGGCTCCAATCGAGCCACTCATCGCCGGCCCGGCGGCGCGGATAATAGACCGGCTGCGCGGCCGGAATCCCGGGAAGCGTGCGCTCCGCCGCCAGGGCGGCCAGCGCTTGATCCAGCACGGCAGGCACGGCGACACAGACGCGCTCCAGGGCCTGGCCGTACTCGTCGTCCGCCCCAATTTGGACTTGTGACACACCCAGCACGGGGCCGCGGTCGATGCCGCGGGTCACGCGCATCACGGTCAGCTCCAGTGTGCGGACCCCCTCCAGCAACTGCCAGCAGAGCACGGCGCGACCCCGCTGGCGGTCCGGATGGCCGGCGTGCAGGTTGAGCACGGGGGGATGGGGCGGACTGAGCAGAGTGCGCTGGAAGATCTGGTCGTAGGAGACGGAGAGGAGCAGATCGGGAGCCAGGGAGCGGATCCATTCCAACGCAGCGGGGCCGTTCACGTCGTCCAGTCGGATGAGCGGGAGACCCGCTTCCCGGGCGGCCCGAGCCAGGCTGTCATCCGTCGGGCACGTCCGCTCCACCACGGCCGGCACATCGTGGATGACGGCCAGATGGCGCAGCGCGGCCGCCGCCCAGAGACCGTCGCCCAGCAGCAACAGCCGCCGGCGTGGGTCGTCCGCTGGGGACATGCTCAGCTCTGCGGTTCGCGCCGCCGCCGCGCCGAGGGCCGCCGCTCACGGATCAGGCGCTTGTAGTATTCCGGGTCCAGCCGGATGGAGGGGCGATTGGTGATGATATCCCAATCCGATTCCTCCATGTCCGCCGTGATCTCGTCCAGGTGTTGCAGCACGGAGTCAATGTCCACGCCCACCCAGAACTCCACGTCGGGCGTGGCCTGGAGGTCCCAGTTCTGCGTTTCCGCAGCCCGGTTGAAAACTTCCTCGTAGCGCTCGATGGCGTACACGCGGGCTCGCGGGTCTTTGCGCTCGCGGATGGCGGTCACCTGGTAACCCAAGCCAACCCCCAACACGAAGAGCGCCTTCTTGCCTCGCAGCCGCTCTCTTTCCTGCAGCTCGGCCATGGTCGCCTTCCTTTCGACTTGTGTCGCAGACTCCATTGGCAAGAGCAGTGCCAAGAGCTGGGAAGGGCGCAAACTCCTGAGTTTCAGGAGCTTCCAACTTCAGAACTTTTGAAGGGGGTGGATCTGCTTGGGGCTGAGGGGGATCAGGCTGCCGGGGCCGGGTAATCCTTGCCCAGGGCGCGGCGGGCCGGCAAGTGGCCGAGCGGGGTCAGCGCTCGGCCCGCGATCAGATGAACTTGGGCAGGGCTTCCAGGCGCGGAGCCACCCGCAAGGCGTCCGGGAGATGACTGCCCGCGGCGGCGGGGTCCTTCAGGCCGTTGCCCGTGATCAGCAGGGCCACGCGCTCGTGGGCGTCCACCAGACCCAGTTCCAGGGCCTTGCGCAACCCGGCCAGGGCCGCGGCGCCGGCGGGCTCGGCGAAGATGCCCATCGCGGCGCCCAGCAGGGCGATGGCGGAACGCAGCTCCTCGTCGCTCACGCGCACGCACCCGCCCCGGGTGGCAGCCAGCACCTGCAGCGCGTGCTGCGCGTTGCGCGGCGCCTCCACGTTCAGGCTGTCCGCCACGCTGTCGGCCCGCGGCACCCGGGCGGCGGCGGCCTCGCCGGCCTCCCAGCCCCGGGCCAGGGCGTCCGACGAGCCCGCCTGGACGGCGTAGAGGCGCGGCGCTGCGCCCAGCAGTCCCGCCTGCTGCAGGTCGGCGATTCCCTTGCCCAGCCCGCCCAGGATCACGCCGTCCCCCGTACCCACGAAAATGGCGTCCAGGGCATGCCCCGGCGCCTGGGTCAGCATCTCCAGCAGGGCCGTCTTCTTGCCCTCGATGGTGTAGGGATTGAGCGCCGTGTTGCGGTTGTACCAGCCCCGCGCCAGGCAGGCGGCGCTGGAGAGTTCGAAGGCCTGGTCGTAGCTGCCCTCCACGGCCAGCAGCGTGGCGCCGCAGGCGCGGATGTGCAGGAGCTTGGCGGCGGGCGCCGTCACCGGCACGAAGACCACGGCCTGCAGGCCGAAGGCCGCCGCGCAACAGGCCAGGGCCGTGGCCGCGTTGCCCGTGGAGGCGGTGGCCACGGTCTCCAGCTCGAACTGGAGCGCCTTGGCGCACACCAGCCAGGAGGCGCGGTCCTTGGTGGATCCGCTGGGATTGCGCGTGTCGTCCTTCAGCCAGAGGTGCGGCATGCCCAGCCGCGCGCCCAGCGCCGCGCCGTGAAGCAGGGGTGTGTCACCCACGGGAAAGCGCGGCAGTTCCAGCCCGTCGGGAAGCGGCAGCCAGCCCCGCCACTCGCCGTGCGCCTGGGGCCAGTAGTCCGGCAACTCCGCGTGTCGCACCAGCAGCACGCCCCGGGTGTGGCCGCCGACTTCCTGGCGGGAAGCGCAGGCGGGACAGACCAGCAGGGTGGGATCCTCGGGGTAGCGGGATCCGCACTCCACGCAACTGAGCTCCACGTGTGACATGGCACCTCAAAAAACGGCCTTCCCCCGCCGGGGGACGGGGGAAGGTGGAAAACCCAGGCGGCGGGCGCAGGGGCTACATGACCAGCGCCATGAGGGCCTTCTGCACGTGCAGGCGATTCTCCGCCTCGTCGTAGACCACGGACTGCGGCCCGTCGATCACTTCGTCGGTCACTTCGCGGCCGCGGTCGGCGGGCAGCGGGTGCATGTAGATCATGTCCTCCTTGCCCAGCTCCATATGCCGCTTGTCGCAGCGCCAGGTGGGATACTTCTCGATCAGGCGCAGGCCCTCGGCCTTCTCCGTGGTGTGCATCAGCGGACCCCAGGACTTGGGGATGACCACGTCCGCGTCGGTGAAGGCGTCCTCGAACCTGTGGCTGATCTCGAATTTCGCCCCGCCCGCCGCGGCGTTGAGGCGCGCCTGCTCCTCGATCTCGGGCATCAGGCGGAACTCCTCCGGGTAGGCCAGGGTCACGTCGATGCCGAAGCGCGGCATCATCAGGATCAGGCTCTGGGGCACGGAGAGCGGGCGCACATAGTTGGGCGCGCTGGTCCAGGCCACGCCCAGCTTGAGCTTGCGCTTGTAGCCGAAGCGCTCGCGCATGGTGAGGTAGTCGGCCAGGATCTGGCATGGGTGATACACGTCGCACTGCATGTTGATCACGGGCACGCTGGCGTGCTCGGCCACCTCGCGCAGGTATTGGTTGCCTTCGCGGAAGGCGCAGTGCCGGATGGCGATTCCCTCGCCGTAGCGGGACAGCACGTTGGCCGTGTCCTTGGCGTTCTCGCCATGGCTGATCTGCATCTTGTCCGGCGAGAGGAAGATGGCGTGGCCGCCCAGCTGCGTCATGCCCGTCTCGAAGGAGTTGCGCGTGCGCGTGGACGAGTCGAAGAAGATCATGTAGAGCGTCTTGCCGTCCAGCACGCGGTTGCCCACGCCCATCTTGCGGCCCAGCTTCAATTGCCTGGCCAGCTCGATGATCTCCTCCAGCTCACTGGCGCTCCAGTCCTGGGTGGTGATGAAATCCCTGCCATTGTACTTCTGTTCCATGGGGCTCCTCACATGAGTTCGTTCTTGCGCGCCGCCAACACGACAGCCAGGCGCGCGTACACGGCGGCGGCCTTCACCAGGTCGTCCACCAACACCCACTCGCCGGTGGAGTGGGAGAGTTCTTCCTTGCCCGGCGCGAATCCGATGGTGGGAATACCCAGCCGGCCCATGCTAGCCACGCCGTTCGTGGAGAAGGTCCAGCGTGAGACACGGGGGGCGGCGCCCAGCTCGGCTTGCGCGGCCTCCACGGCTCCCTGCACCAGCGGATGGGATTCCTCCAGCGCCCAGGTGGGGAAGCTCTTGGGTTGCCTGACAGCCAGGCCGCGCCAACTGACGGCGTCGTAGGTCGGCAGCTCGACCAGCGCGTCTCCGATGTGCGGCAGCGTGCGGATCTGCTCCAATGCGCCTTCCACAGTCTCGCCTTTGGTGAGGCGCCGGTCGATCCAGATGCGGGCCTGGTCGGGCACGGCGCACAGACTGGGCGTCTGGCAGTCGATGTAGGACACGGTCACCGTGCCCTTGCCCAGGAAGTCGTCCGTCGCCAGCGTGGCGTTCAGCGCCTCGATGTCCTGCAGGATCGGGGCCATCTTGTAGATGGCGTTGACGCCACGCTCGCAGTGCGCACCGTGGGCGGCCACGCCGTGGGTGGTCACGCTGATCTCCATCCGGCCGCGGTGGCCGCGGTAGATGGCCAGATCGGTGGGCTCGCCCAGGATCACCGCGTGGGGCTTCACGCCCTCCTGTTCGACCAGGTGTTGCAGGGGCAGGCCGTCGCAGTCCTCCTCCATCACGCTGGCGCAGAGCCAGACCGTGACGTCCGCAGGCCAGCCGGCCTGCTTGAGCGCGGCCATGCCGTGGGCCATGCAGGCAATGGCGGGCAGCTCGTCCACGGCGCCGCGGCCCCAGACTCTGCCGTCCTCCAGTTTGCCCTGGAAGGGATCGTGGCTCCAGTTGGCCGCATCGCCCACGCCCACGCAGTCGATGTGCCCATCGAAGAGCAGGTGCAGGGGACCTGTGCCCACCCGCGCGATGACGCTGCCCAGGCCGTCGAAATGGACCTCGTCGAAGCCCAGTGCCTCGTACTCGGCCTTGACCCGCTGGCAGCGGGCCTCCTCCCGGCAGCTCTCCGCCGGGATGGCGATCATGTCCCGCAGGAAGCGCACGATGGCCTCCCGTCGGGCTGCTGTCAATCTTTGCAAGTCCATGCATCCTCGATTCATGAATTCGTGTGACCTGTCGACTTGACCGCACCGTGCCCTTGGGAGGAACGGATCACGATGCTGTCATCCACGATCAATTCGCGGAAATGCTCGCCGGCCCTCGTCCAATCCAGCACATCCACTCGGAACGGCAGATCGGATTCACGCAGCGCCTCCTCCAAATCAGCAAGGCGGACAAGCTCAACCGGCGCTTCGCCCATGATGAGGAGGTCCAAGTCCGACATGCGGCGCGCATCTCCCCGGGCGCGTGAGCCAAATGCCCGCACTTCGCGGTCTGGCACAAGGTCAGCCAGGATGGCCAGGACGATCCGCAAGTGCTCGATCGTCAATTGGGGGAGAAGCTCAGCCACTCTGCCCAGCCTTGCCCATGGCTGTCAGCAATTGAGCCGCCTCCTCATAGAATTCGGGGATCCCGGCCACCACCTCCAAGGCAATGTTCTCGTCATAGGTATGGCTGGATTTCCCTCGCAGTTCCCGCCAAACCTTCCATTTCGGCCAGCCCCCCAGCAGCAATCCCTGCTCGTCCGCAATGCGGATCAGAGTGGGAAAGTCCATTCGCAACACGTCTTCCGTGTTTGGACTCCGCACTGCCAGGAAACGCCGCAGTGTCTTGTGCGCCAATTCGTACGTGAACTCAAAGCGTTGGATCAGACCGTCCCGAATGATGTCGCTGTCGGAGGCCTGCGCTTGAAGTTGGAGGCCTTCCTTGAGTTTGAGAACTGCCCGCTCAAGTGCATCCAGGTCCACCAGCATCTTCCTCTCCTCCCGTTCAGGACGCGCTCAGCTTCCTTACTAGGTCCGAACTCCAGCTTCTCGATTGAAGCGCGTGATCTCCTCGTCCCAGGCCGGCAGCTCGTCCTTGAGGGCGCTCCAGAAGCCGGGATCCCAGAGGGCGTTTAGCTCCTCCACCGTGCGGCCCTGCTGCTCCACCCAGGTGAAGTACTTGAGGTTGTGCAAGGCCTTGCGCTCCGGGTAGGTGAGCTCGCGGAAATTGTCCGTGCCCTGGCCCAGCAGGCGGCGCTCGTGATCCACGCGGGCGTCCGCCGAGCTGTAGGCGCCCAGCGCGCCGTTCATCTCGTCCAGCCGCGAGAGGTACATCTCGGCGCTGTCGGTGAAGCAGGTGAAAATGACGTGGGACTCGTCCAGTTCGAACCAGCGGGCGGTCTTCACGGCGGTCAGCAGGTTGCAGATGCTGGAGATTCCCAGCCAGGGCAGCCGCGCCAACAGAGACTCGTCCACTCCCAGCGCGCGTAGCTGCGCGTGCCCGGCCGGCTCGTTGAAGAGGCGCAGCAGGCGCAGAGTGTCCTCGTCGTCGATGGCCGTCACGGCGTCGGTGTTGCGCACGTTGTGGATCCAGGGGATGTGCTTGTCGCCGATGCCCTCGATGCGATGGCCGCCGAAGCCGTTCCGCAGCAGGGTGGGGCACTGCAGCGCCTCCGAGGCCACCAGCCGCGCGCCCGGGAACTCGTCCTTCACGCGGTCACCCGCGGCCAGCGTGCCGCCGGAGCCCGTGGCGCCCACCCAGTGGACCTGCCCCGCCGCCAGGCCGCGCGCCCGGGCCAGCTCCAACACGGCGGAGCCCGTCACGGCGTAGTGCCAGAGGTAGTTGCCGAACTCCTCGAACTGGTTGAAGATGACCGCGTCGCCGCGCTCAGCGCGAATCAGCCAGCAGGCGTCGAAGATCTCCTTGACATTGCTCTCGCAGCCCGGCGTGGCCATGATCTCGGCCCCGATCTCCTCGAGCCAGCGGAAGCGCTCGCGGCTCATCTCCTCGGGCAGGATGGCCAGGGGCCGGCAACCCAGCAGCGCGCTGTCGAAGGCGCCGCCCCGGCAGTAGTTCCCCGTGCTGGGCCAGACGGCCAGCTGGGTGGTGGGGTCGAATTCGCCGCGCACGAGCCGCGGCACCAGGCAGCCGAACGCCGCACCCACCTTGTGCGCGCCAGTGGGGAAGTGCCGTCCCACCAGACCCACGATGCGGGCCCGAACGCCCGAGATCTCCGGCGGAATCTCCAGCTGGTTGACGCCGCCGAAGCCGCCGCTTTCCACGTCGTTCTTCCAAGTAATGCGAAACAGGTTGAGGGGATCCAGGGCCTGCATGTCCACCGTCCGCAGCGCCGCGCGGATTTCGGCGGGCACCAGCTCCGGGTGCTGCTGCTGGGCCAGCGTGGGAATCACGATGCCCCGCTCCCGACAACGCTCCAGTGCGCGGGCGCGGACGTCTTCACGATGAGTCATTCGGGTCTTCCTCCAGCGGCTCCGGGTTCGGGGCCAAGATAAGATGTTCCGGCCCCCAGCTTGTGGAAACGCAGCCAGAGCACCTCCCGCACCGGGCGGATCTCAGCCGCCAAGCGGTGCGGGTCCAGGCCGCAAGCCTCGAAATGGTCGACCAGCCAGCGTCCGCGGGCCACGGTGTGCCGCACGCGGGGCGGCACCTGGCCGAAGACGAGTTGCGCGATCAGATTGCCGGCCGTGGGCGGGGGAGCGGCGGGCATGTCCAGCACGATCAAGTCCGCCGGGGCTCCGGCAACTAATTGGCCGTAGGCGGGCTGTCCGAAGAGCCGGGCCAGCCGCTGCCGGGCTCCCTCCAGCAGTCCGGTGCAGTCCTGCCAGCCGCCCGCCGAATCGCCCTCGCCCTGGCGGTGCAGTAGAAAGGCGCAGCGCAGCGCACTGAGCAGGCAGGAGCTCATGCCGTCGGTGCCCAGCGCCACGTCCACGCCGGCCCGGCGCACGGCGCGCAGATCCAGCCGCCCCACCTGGGTGTTGGCGTTGGACTCGGGGTTGTGGACCAGCAGGGCGCCGCGCCGCGCCAGCAGGTCCAGGCCCGCCTCGTCCAGGTGGGTGCCGTGGGCGATCCAGGAAGCCGCGCCCAGCAGGCCGGCGGACTCCAGGCGCTCCAGCGGACCCTGGCCGTCCCGGCCCCGGCAAATCTCCCCGTCCAGGCGATCCTCGGCCACGTGCACGTGGATGCCGCCGTCCTCCGCCAGCCGCGCCGCCGCGGCCAGTGTGTCGTCGCCCAGCGTGAAAGCGGCGTGCAAGCCCAGCAGACCACGGAAGCGCCCGTTCGCTCTGACCGAGTCGCGGAAACGCCGGCTCTCGCGCAGCCCGGCTAGCGCCCCGGCGTGCCCGTTGCGGTCCGTGGCCTCGTAACACAGCAGGGCGGAGAGCCCGGCGGTCTCGAGCTCTTCGGCCAACCAGTCCAGCGAACCCTCGATGCAGGCTGGCGAAGCGTGGTGGTCCACCAGGGTCGTGCAGCCGGCCAGGGCGCAGCGCAAGGAGGTCAGCCGGGCGCTCTGGCGGATGCTGGCCTCGTCGTGGGCGCGGTCCAAGCGCCACCAGAGGCGGTCCAGACACTGGCCGAAGCCGTCGATGGTCAGGCCGGGGTCCAGGCCTGTGGCCAGCGCGGAATAAATGTGGTGATGGGCGTTGATCAACCCGGGGGCGATCCAGCCGCCGCGGGCCTGGTGCCGCACCGCGTCGGGGTGCCGCCTTTCCAGTTCCTCGCGTGGACCGACCGCCAGGATCGTTTCGCCGCTCCAGGCGACGGCGCCGTCCGCCACGCTGCCGGCTCCGCTCCAGTCGGGCAGCAGCGTGCCGCCGCTCAACAGGTGGATCTCAGGCATGGGTCGGCCTCCCACGGCTGGTCAGACGACCAAATCCCGGGGCGGCCGGGAACTCCGCCCCGCTGCGGTCCCAGACGGGTTCGCCACGCAGCCAGGTCTGCTCCACGCACACCGCCAGCTCCTGTCCCTCAAAGGGCGTGTAGCGGTTGAGATTGTGCAGACCCTCCGCGCGCACGGTCCAGGCCTGTTCGTCCAGCAGCACGAAGTCCGCGTCCAGGCCCGGCCGCAGCGCGCCCTTGCGCCCCTCCAGGCCGAAGAAACGGGCCGGGCCGCCGCAGAGCAGATCCACCAGCCGCTCCAGGCTGAGCTCTCCCGTGGCCACGCCGGCCGTCCAGGCCCAGGGCAGCAGCAGCTCCACGCCCGGGATCCCGCCGTAGTCCGTCCAGAAGGAACCGGTCTGCTTCTCGCGCGGCCATTCGCCGGCGGCGTGATCCGTGGTCAGAAAGGCGATATCGCCGTCACACACGCCCTGCCAGAGGCGCTGGCGGTCCGATTCATCCTTCACCGGCGGAGCGGTCTTCAACCGCGAGCCCAGCCGCGTGAAATCCCCGCGCGTGAAGGCCAGGTAGTGCGGACAGGTCTCGGCGCTGACCCGCAGGTCCGCGCGCCGGGCGGCTGCGATCTCCTCGAGTGCGGCCCCGCTGCCCAGATGCACCACGTGCAGGTGGGCGCCCGACTCGCGCGCTGTCTCGATCACCGTTCGCACCGCGCGCAGTTCCGCCTCGCCCGGTCGCGACTCCACAAAGGCCTCGGCGTCGGCGCGCCCGGCCGCGCGCAGGGTCGCCTCGCGCTCCACAACCAATTCGTGGTCCTCGGCGTGCACGCCCAGCGGCAGGTCCAGCTCGGCGCAGAGCCCGGCCAGCTCCCGCAGCTGCGCGTGTGACACGGCGCGGAAGCTCTCCATCCCGGAGTGCAGGTAGCACTTGAGCGCGCCGATGCCCGCGGCGGCCAGCTCGCGCAGGTCCCGCCGCCAGTCCGTCCCGTCCTCCATCAGGTTGGCACACATGCCGCCCCAGAAGAGGTAGTCCACCAGGGCCTGTTCGCGCACGGCCGCGTGCTTGACACGCAGGTTCGCCAGCGACACCACCGCCGGCGTGGACGTGCAGGGCATGTCCGCCACGCAGGTGACACCGCCCGCCGCCGCGGCCCGTGTGCCGCTGGCGAAGGTCTCGCGCCAGGTGTAGCCCGGATCGTCGAAGTGCACGTGGCCGTCGATCACACCGGGCAGCACCAGCCGCCCCTGCAGATCGATCTCGCGGGCCGCCCGACTGCTGGCGCGCCCCGGCTCGTCAAACCAGGCGAAGCGCCCATCTTCCACCAGGAAGTCCAGCACCCGTGTGGCGTTGCCGCCGGCCGGAATGCGGGCGTTGCGGAAGAGTCGCGGGCTCACAGGCCCTCCTTGCTCAACAGGGCCGCCGGGTTTTCCCCCTGCAGGAAGGAATCCCGAACCTGCAGGAAGCGCTCCAGCAGGTCTTCCGGTGCGTCGGGCAGGTCCCCCTCCCAGGCGAGGCAGGCCCCCGTGGGACTTTCCGTCAGGGTCAACCAGCAGCCGGAGATTCGTCCCGTCAGTTTTCCCTCCGCCACGCAGAACCCGTCCAGGTCCACGGGCGCGGCCTGCAGCGAGGCCAGATCCTGATGCCAGCGTTCCTTGACCCGCCAGGGCGCGCCCTGCTCGGGACACCAGGTCTCGCAGTTGGAGCAGGCGTTGCAGGCGTCGGCCAGCACGCCGATCTGCCGACGCGGCGCCTCGCCAGGGGTCGGCGTCAGGACCCAGCTGAAGAGCGCGCCATTGGGACAGGCCGGCAGACAAAGATCGCAGTTGATGCAGTCCAGCCGCTCCAGCACCTGCTCGCGCTGGCGAGGTGGCTTCATCACACTGCGGGCGTGATAGCGCGCATCCCCGGCCGCGGCATCCGCCGCCTGGCCCAGTCGCCGACGAGCCTCTGCCCAGGCGCCGGGAGTCTCCGGCTGGCACAGTGGACCCAACCACTCGGACAGGCTGCGGGCCCCATCCGCGCGCAGGCGGGCCTGGACCTCACCCAGCAAGCCGGACAACCGACCCTGGCCGCCCCGCCGGAGCAGGTCCGTGCACAGGGTCAACGGCGCGAAACCGCAGCGCAGCGTCTCCAAGGCATTGCCGCGTTCCAGCCCGGCCGAGAAGGAGAGGGGCAGGGGTTCCGCGAAGGCGGCGGCGAACCGGGCGGCGGCGCGCAAGGCCAGCGGGTGGAGCGGGGCGCCGCTCAGATACATGTGCGGTCCGGCTTCGGGCGGAAAGAGCTCCGCGTCCCGTTGCAGCACGAGCGTGTTGGAGAACTTGGCGCCCAGGCTTAAGCCCAGCCGGCGTGCCTGGCCCAACAACCGGCCCATCAGGGCCACGGCGCCGTCCAGCTCCAGGTCCTGCGCAAAGGCCGCGGGATCCGGTTCCAGCTGCGTGTAACCGAGCCGGTCGTGAAGGATCCCGCGCACGTCCTCCAGCCCGCAGAGAGTGGGATTGAACTTGATGATCACCGACCAGCCCTGGTCCAGCAAGTATGCGGCGATGGACTCGATCTCGTCCGGCGGGCAACCGTGGAAGGTGGAGAGCGTGACACAATCCGCCAGCGCGCCGGTCGGTGGGCTTCCTGCCCAGTCCCGCAACTCGGCGGGCAGTTCCGCCGCTAGTTCGGCCAGCCCCGCGGCGGGGTCGCGCAGCTCGGCCAGGGCCCGGCTCATGGCCACGGAACGGATGCCGTCCAGCGAATAGCCGACGCTCAAGTCCAGCACGGTGGCGAGATCCGCCGCCGCGGAGATGGCGCCGCCGGCCCGCGTACGTTGCAGGATCTCCAGCAGCCAGGCCGTCTTCTGGTACTCGCGCACGCTCTGCGGCAGGCTCAGTTCCTGGCTCCACTCCACG
>DYSB01000217.1 GCA_020726405.1 Acetofilamentum sp.
GGACGCCGCGACCGTGCCGTGACCGATCCACAAGAACTTTCGAGAACCCCTATAAATGTGTTCAAAGCTGGAAACTGCTCGGCCATTCGCCCCGCTCTTCGTACATACCTGCACTTATCATTTGAGCCCAACGGGAGGAACCATGTCCTTGCCTCGACTTGCCGTACCCATCCTGCTCTGCCTGGGTCTCGGGCTGAGCGCCCAAGCCGGGCTGCGCGAGGAACTGCGCACCCGCTGTAAGACCGACGCCGACGTGGAACGCATGCTGCACGACCACTTCGCCCCCTGGGTGGAGCAGGCCGATAACCTGAGCCCGGATCTGGCTCGCTACCTGGTCCTCAAGCACGAGGGCGCGGCTGTGCCGGCGGACTTGCAGGTCCGGCTCTTCCCGCCCGCCGGCGGCGGCGCGCGCCAGGGCGGCGAAACCCCGGCGGAGGCCACCCAGATCGACGGCATCCCCTACAACGACACGGGGACCACCGTGGGCTACGTCAACGAGGGCGGCACCTCCTACGGCAGCCCGGACGTGTTCTACAGCTTCACGCTGGAGCAGATCTCCTTCATCACCATCTCGCTCTGCGGCGGCACCAGCTACGACAGCGCGCTGGAGGTCTTCGAGAACGCCGACGGCGCCCTGGGCACCAGCCTCTACGTCAACGACGACGCCTGCGGCCTGCAGTCCCAGCTGACCGAGATCAGCCTGCCCGCCGGCGACTACTTCCTGGCCGTGGACGGCTTCAGCTCCGCCAGTCAGGGCACTTACACGCTGGACATCACCGAGGTCGGCAACCCCTGCGAGGGCTACAACGACGCCGTGGTGGAGTTCGCAGCCCCGGGCACGCTGTCAGGCAGCAACGTGGGCGCCACGGACGTCTACGGTGGCGACGGCGGTGACGCGGGCATCACGCTGACCATCCCCAGCTCCGGGCTCTGGAACCTGGACGCCTGCCAGGCGGGCTCCAGCTACGACCTGGTGCTGAACCTCTTCACCGACAACCCGTGTGAAGGAGGCACGCTGATCGCCTCCGCCGGCTGGTCGGACTGCCAGCTCCCCTGGGGCGCGGCCCGCCTGAACGAGATCAACCTGGAGGCCGGCACCTACCACCTGATGGTCTCCGACGACTGGACCGCCACGGGCTCCTTCGAGATCGTCATCGAACCCACGCCCCCGCGGCCCACCCAGGGCGGCCCGGACGAGATGGGCTACGTCTGGACCAACAGCCTGGATCCCAACGGCCCGGAATTCGAGTGGGTGGACATCAGCGAGACCGGCACGGACGTGACCCTCTCCGACGACAGTTTCGCCGGCCCCTTCGACATGGGCATCGACTTCCCCTTCTACGAGGACACCTACGCCCAGTGCTGGATCGGCTCCAACGGCTACGTGAGCTTCACCCAGGGCTACAGCAGCCTGGGCGCCCAGCCCTTCCCCACCCCATCGGACGGCTGGAGCCCGGACAACTTCATCGCGCCCTTCTGGGATGACCTCTGGCCCGTGGCCCCGGGCTCCGTGCGCTACCTGTCCGACCAGGACAACGAGCGCTTCATCGTGCAGTTCACCGCCGTGCCCGGCTGCTGCAGCGACACCAACCCGCGCCACACCTTCCAGGTGATCCTCTACGGCAGCGGCGACTACCTGGTCCAGTACCAGGACATGGGTGAAGGCGACCTGCTCTCCTTCGGCGTGGGCCAGGAGAACACGGACGGGACCATCGGCCTGCAGTACCGCTACCACAGCGACGGCGGCGCGGTGACCGACGGTGTGGCCTTCTTTGTGGACGCCCTGGAAGGCGACTTCCGCCCGCCCGTGGTCTCGCTGCAGGACATGCCCTCCGACGTGGAGACCGAGCTGCCCGGCGACTATCCGGTGACGGCCACGGTGACCGACGAGACCGGTCTTCAGAGCGTGACCCTGGTCTACACGGTCAACGCCGGCACCGAGCTGAGCGTGGCCATGAGCCAGGGCGCGAACAGCCTCTGGAGCGGGGCCATCCCGCATCAACCGGAGGGCAGTCTGGTGAGTTGGTGGCTGGTGGCCGTGGACGCCACGGAGTTGCACAACACGCGCACCACCGCGCCCCTGGCCTTCGACGTGGTGAGCTACGCCACGGCACCGCAGAATCTGAGCGCCTCCGACGGCCTGCAGACCGGCACCCTGATCACCTGGCTGCCTCCGCCCAACATCGAGCTCGTGACCCTGTTCGGCGCCGAGCTGCCGACCTCCGAGGACGAGGCCGTGGCCTTCCTGATGGAAACCCACGGGATGAGCAAGCTGGCGGCCGCGAGCGTCTGGCAGCGCTGGCTGCACGGCGGCGCGGAGCGCGAGTTCGAGAGCTTCCGGCTCTACCGCGACGACGAGCTGCTGGTGGAGACCACCAACCTCTCCTTCACCGACCACCTGAATTCGGGGAGCGAAGCGGACGTGGTCTACACCTACTCCGTCAGCGCCGTGTTCACGTCCGGCGAGTCCGACCGCTCCAACGAGGACCAGGGCTCCTGGTCCGAGGCGCCCAGCAGCGGCGGGCCCGACGCCTACGGCTACATCTGGCGCAGCTCGCTGAGCCCCGGCGGCCCCGAGTACGAGTGGACCGACATCAGCGGCACGGGCACCAACCTGGGCATCGCCGGCGACGACGTCGCGGCCACGGCCAGCCTGCCATTCGAGTTCCCCTGGTACGGCAACTTCTACAGCAACCTCTGGGTCTCCTCCAACGGCTACCTGACCTTCCAGGCCACGGCGACGCCCTACTGGAACGGTGCCATTCCCGATCCCCAGCTGCCCAACGACGTGATCTTCGCCGTCTGGGACGACCTCTACGTGGGCACCAACGGCAGCGCCGTCTTCCAGTGGAATGACACGGCCAACGAGCGCGCCATCTTCCAGTGGAACAACGTCACGCCCCTCGGTGGCAGCAATCCTTCGACCTTCCAGATCATCCTCAGCGCCAGCGGCCTGGCCCTCTTGCAGTACGAGGACATCACGGAGACGGACGTGCTGGACTGCTCGGTGGGCATCGAGGACGCCTCGGGCACCATCGGCCTGCAGGTGAACCGGGACGGCCAGGGCATGCCGATCATGGACGAACTGGCCCTGATCTTCCTGCCGCCCTCCAACTGCGAACCCGTCGAGTGCGCGGGCACGGCCGAGGTCGAGCCCAACGAAGGCTGGAACGACAACAACGCCAGCTTCAACGTGATCCGCTGCGGGGACACGCGCTGCGGCACGGTGCTGGCCGACGGCACGAGCACGGACACCGACTGGTACCTCTACACGCACTTCGGCGGCAACATCACCGTCACGCTGGACGTCTCCGACTTCAACGGCCGCGTCAGCCTGCGCGAGCACGCCGTGGACGGCCAAACCCTGGCCGCCGCGGGCAGCTTCCCGCGCTGTTTCGACGAAGCCTTCACGGTGAACGACCTGCCCGGCGGCGCGTACTACATCGTGGTGGAGCACGTGGGCGACCCGGACGTGCCGACCCCCCAGACCTACGGTTTGAGCCTAGTCTGCTCGGGCGACCCCTGCTCGGGCCACCTGCCGGTGGAGTGCGTCGGCACGCCCGAGGTGGAGCCCAACGACGGCTGGAATGCCACGCCGCCCAACAGCAACTACGGCCAGATCGCCCTGGGCCAGACCATCTGCGGCGCCGTCTGGGCCAATGCCGGCCAGCGCGACATGGACTGGTACCACTTCCATCTGGACGTGGCCGACACCGTCACCTTCACGGCCCAGGTGGACGCCTTCGACGCGGCCCTGTTCATCACCGACTTCAATCCGGCCGGCTCCGTGCTGCACGAGGTGAACGAGGCGCCGGCCTGCGCGCCCGAGACCATCACGCTCCCCAACCTGGCCGCGGGCGACTACTTCCTGGCCATCGGCCACAGCACGCTCGAGGGCGTCGAGGAACCGCAGGCCTACCAGCTGGTGTTCGGCACGCCCAGCCAGCCCGAGGATCCCTGCGACAACTACGTCGACGTGGGCAACTTCCATGACATCGTCCAGATGGCCCGCCCGGCCCCCATGATGGTCCATCATGACGGAACCGGTTGCCCCGGCGGCATCAGCAGCCCGGGTCGCGACGAGGTGACCCGTCTGGTGCTCAGCCAGACCACCGATCTGCAGGTCTCCATGCACGGCGACGGGAACGCCGACGAAGTGATTCTGCTGCTGGGCAACTGCGCGCAGCCCAATACCAGCTGCGGCGCGGCCGTGAACAACACCGGCGCCGGGACCCAGGGCGAGACCCTGACCCTGGCCAACGTGCCGGCGGGCGACTACTTCATCGTGGCCGACTTCGCCGGTCCCGGCGAGACCCATCCCTACACCATGTCGATCATCGACATGGAGTCCGGCCTGGGCGAGGGTCGGGAGTTCACCTTCGCGGTGGAACCCAACTTCCCCAATCCCTTCAACCCCTCGACCAGCATCCAGTGGACGCAGCCGGCGCTGGCGGCGGCCACGCTCACCGTGCACGACCTGCGCGGCGCGCTGGTGGACGAGCTGGACCTGGGCGTGCGCGGCGCGGGCCACCATCAGGTGACCTGGGACGCCACGCGCTTCGGCTCGGGCGTCTACTTCTGCACGCTCTCGGCGGGTGGGCAGTCCCACACCCTGAAGGCCGTGCTGCTCAAGTAGC
>DYSB01000004.1 GCA_020726405.1 Acetofilamentum sp.
GTCCAGCGCGGCGCGCACAAGGTTGTGTTCGACGCCGGCGAGCTGGCCTCCGGTGCGTATATCTGCACGCTGACCACGGCGACCCGGAGTGCCGCGCGCAAGTTGGTTTTGGTCAAGTAGGCGACATCACGACGCTGCAGAAGCGCCCTCCCTCAGGCGGAACCAGTTACATGGTGGCAGGTAGCCCAAGCGCCGGCTGGCAGAAAGGTGGAAACATGGCGCCCGGCATTCTCCGGCCGTGAGAGGCTGAGTGCCTCATCCATGGAGCCTGGGAACACGAAGATTCGAAGGCTCGAAGCGGATGCTGGGGTGCTCGCAGTGGCTCTTCAACACAGAGGCACAGAGGCACAGTGAAATCGTGAGTCAGTTGGAGTCAATGGTCAAGTGAGGTGAAGCCCGCCGGGCTGACCGCCCGTGGCTGAACCAGAACCAGGTGGTGACGCTCTCGGGGGGTGATTTCGTTTGGACCGGATGAAGGCGGGTGCGGCGAGAGTGCTTCCTTGCCAGCGCAGAGACCAAAGACCGATGGGAGGATTGACGATGCGCATTCGACTTGGATGGCTGGGCCTGGGTCTGTGGGCGGCAAGCGCGCATGCCAATCTGCAGTTGAATTTCCCGCTGGAGCGCCTGGGCGCGGGGGACTACAACAGCGTCGAGTTCCTGTCGGGGAACGCCCTGCTGGAGGTGGACGGCGTCGCCGTGGCACGGCTGGCCGCCAATCAGCGGGTCGTGGGCGGCAGCCCGGTGCTGGTGGGGCTGATCTGGGCCTATGATTCCGACCCGGCCTGAGCTGCTGAACCAGGGCGCCAGCGTGGTGCTGCGCGACGTTCAGGTGCGCCTGAGCTGCCCCGCCGGCAGCCCCGTCCTGAGCTGGTCCCGGGGCGCGAGCTTCGCCTACCCCTACCAGATCGGCACGCCCTTTCCGGTCAACCTGCCGGCCGCCATGCCCGTCTTCGACACCCTGGATTGTGACACGGCCCTGGACGAGGGCGCCGCGCCCCAGGCTCTGAGCTTCGCCCTGGCGGAGGCCCAACCCAATCCCTTCAACCCGGCAACCAGCCTGAGCTACACGCTGCCCACCAGCAGTAACGTCACGCTGCGGGTGTTCAACCCCGGCGGCCAACTGGTGCGAACCCTGGCCCAGGGGCCGATGCCGCGCGGCGTCCACAGCGTCCTGTTCGACGCCTCCCGGCTGGCCTCGGGCCTGTACCTGTGCCGGCTGGAGTCCAACGGCCAGGCGGTCACGCGCAAGCTCCTCTATCTCAAGTAGGTTGGCGCGTCCGTTGGGATCCCGGTCACGCGAGACTGCGCAAGCCATCCGCTTCCAGCCAAAAAGAACCGGCCCCATGCTCGCGCACGGGGCCGGTTTTCATTGGGCGCAGGCCAGGAGGTTTTACTTCTCCGCAATCACCACGTAGAAGGCGCGGCCAGTGGCCGGCAACGTCACAGTGGTGTCGGTGGTGGTGGTTACAAACGTAGAAAGCGAAGTCGGGGCGGGATAGCCGTCGATCTGGCTGTAGACACTGTAGCCCGTGGCCAGCGGCACGGCCGTCCAGCTCAAGGTCACCTGGCCGCCGACGTAGACGATCTCCAGGTTGGGCGGGCAGAACCAGTCGTCCCAGGAGGTGGGAGGCAGGGTCATGTTGGGGGTGGCATCATCCAGCGTGAAGGGCCGGTTGAGGATGTTGTCCTCCCAGTTCCAGGTGCTGCCGTCGGTGGTGAAGGCCGTCTTGTACTCCACCTCGAAAGCGGAGCCGACGGGGAAGGTCACGTCCGCTTCCCAGACGCCATCCAGGTCGGCATCCGTCATGGGCGTGGTGCCGGCCGTCCAGTCCAGCGGAGCCACACTGCCCTGCAGGGAGACGCTTGTCACGGTGCCGATGCAGTTCATGTCCTGGCTGAAGTGGGCCGTGATGGGCACCGTGGTGCCCGCCGGCGGGACATAATTGCTGAAGAAAGCGTTGGGCAGGGCCGTGAAGCCCGCGACCATGCACAGCCTGCGGTTGGATCCGTCCTCATAGGTCCAGGCCGTGCCGTCCGTGCTCTTGAGGAATTTGTACTCCAGCGTGTTCAAGGTGCCGGCCGGGAAGATCACCATGCCGGAGAACAGGCCGGGATGGCCCACATCGCTCAAGGCGATGGTCGTATCCCAGTTGAGCGGCGCGCGAGTCCCGCGGATGCCCACGCCACCGGCGTAGCTGGCGGGATCCTGGTGCTGCATGTCCACCGCGAAGATCACCATGGCATTGGCGCCCAGGGGGGCCTCGACGCAGGGGCATTCGGCTTCATCGTTCCAATAGCCGCTGTATTCGCCGGTGGTGGCGCCGGAGGGCACGGTGAACTCACGGTTGGCAAAGGGACCGCCGGGCAGGCTTTCCCAATCGGTGCCGTTGCGGAACTTGAATTCGATGGTCAGGGCGGAGCCCGCCGGCCAGACGATGTCGTAGGCGTAGACGCGCGGGCTGACTTGGGTCATGGCCTGGTAGACCCAACCATTGAAGGAACCGGAGATGCCAGGGCCTTGGCCGTTGTTGGTGACACAGTGGAAGTCGCCCACCACGTGCAAGGTGAAGTTCTCGCTGGTGGCGTTCTCCACCAGATAGAAGGCCGGGGTCGTGGCGGTGAAGGTCGCCTCGGGGCTGCCCGGCCGCGCCGTGAAGGCCGCCGCGCCATCACCGTCGGCGAACTCGCAGTAGAAGAACACGCTGTCGCCGCTCAGGGCTGCCGTGGGGATGTCCGCGAAATACTCGTCCAGCGGCGTGTAGCAGTCGCCGTTATTGAAGGTCATGGGCATGGACGTGTAGGTGGACTGACCTTGGGCGCGGTAGAACAGGGTCTTGGTCATGTCCTGGCAGAAGAGCAGGGTGTCCGTTTCGCAGACGCCCGTGCAGCCCGTCTTCAATGCGCGGGCATACACACGCACGGGACTGGCGTTGGGCACCGTGTCACCGGTCTCCTGCCACTGCAGGAAGCTCTGCTCCACCAGGGCCGCGGCCGGCTGGGCCAGCAAGGCCAGCAGGGCGGCGAGGGCGGAAAGTCGGGAAAGGAGTTTCATCGAATACCTCTTGAATTGGGTTGCGATTGGGTGTTGCCTGCCCGGACGACGTAAAAGCCGCTCGTGCCGGAGGGCGATAGGATGAATTCACTGGCGGGCGTCTCCGCCAGGGGCGTGGTCCCGGGTTCGTCCCAGGGTGCCGCGAGGGCGTAGATTCGATAGACGAGAGCGCCAGCCACGGGCTCCCAGGCCAGTTTGAGCGTGCCGTCGGCGAGCAGCGTGACGCTGAGCTGGGGCGCCGCCGGAGCCGCAGGCACGGGATTGTTGGGCGCCACGCCCATGCGGGGCATGGGTCCGTCCATGGGCGGCTGGGTGAACGTGAACCAGCTGCCGTAGGTGACGTTGGTCCCCACCGGATTGGCCTGGGGCCAAGCCAGCACGGTGACCTGTGTGGCTTCCTGGGTGAAGCCCGCGCAGAGCGCCAACTGGGTCGGGTTGCCCAGCTCGCTCCAGGGAATGCGCAGTTCCGTCAGCAGATTCCCGCTCCAACCTTCGTAGCTGCTGCCCGAGTGGCTGCCATAGGCCGTGTAGGTCCAGGCCGTGCCTGTCCAGTGGTTGAGTTGCATGCTGTTGCCGCCGCCCTCGACAGCGACGGAGTACTCGGGCCGCCGTGCGCTGCTGAAACCGATCCGGCTCCAGGAGTCGCGCGAAGCGCCGCTGCCGGCCACGCCGTCCGTGTCCAGGTGCACGAAGAAATCGCCCGTGGCCAGGTTGCGACCCCGGAAGGCCACGTAGAGCGTCTGGGAATCCCAGGTGAGGAAGAGGCTGTCCGCCCGGTTCTCCAGCAGCTCCGTGGCGGGGATGAAGTCCTGCGCGCCGTCCACCAGCGGGGTGTGCGGCGTGAGCCCGTTGGGCACGCTGAACAGCGCCGTGTCGTGGGCCGGATCCACCAGGTTGCCGGCCAGGTCCGTCACGCCCGTGGCCGTGATGCTGCCGCCCACGCCGCCGGAGAGGCCGGCCAGCCGCAGTTGCACGCGCCGGGTCCAGGCCTGCCGCTCCGCCGAGACGATGCTGACGCCCGCGGGGAAACCACTCAGGCTCCAATGGGCCGGGTTCTCCGCGCTGGCCTCGTCGACGGCCTCGTTGAAGTCCAGCACGGCCAAGTCCGGCGCCAGCCAGGGAGCGCTGTCCGCCAGCTCGGGACCCTTCACGTCCAGATCCGCCAAGGCCAACGATACCAGCTCGGGCACCTGGCCTTGCGCGTCGGGAGCCGTGGTGCGCCCGGCGTAGAACAGGAAGCGGAAGCGGCCGTCGCCCCGGATTTCGTCGCCCTTGACCAGTGTGCCCTGGAAATCACCGGCGTGCTGAGCGCCGCCGTTGCCCAGCACCAGGGCCGCCGTCCAGCCCGTGGTGGTGTTGCGCTGGCCCAGCCAGTCGCTCTGCGGCCAGGCGGCGCCGGGATCCCAGAGCCGCGTAGTGGAGCCATTCCAGAGCAAGTCCAGATAGTCGGGCGTGAAGCCGTTCTTCACCCAGGTCTCGCTGGGCGTGTCGTAGTCGCAGGTGAGCCAGGGCTCGCCCGCGCGCAGGCTGAAGGTCTTCACCAGGCCTGCGGGGTGGCTGAGGCGGACGCGCGCAAAGTCCGTGGCGGTGGAGTCCACCGTCAGCGTGTAGCTGTCGTTCTCGAGCAGGGGGCTGACGTCGCTGAACGCGGCCACGTGGTTGTTGGAGGAGCCGTCGTTGTAGTCGCCCTCGGTGTCCACCCAGTAGGCGCTGCAACTGCCCACCAGGCTGGCGGCGTCCGTGGAGTCCTTGGCGAAGATCCAGGGCGCGCGGCCGCCGGCGGGTTCGAAGACGGCCAGCACGCGGTCACTGTGCAGGACCAGTTCCTCCACGCCGTCGGCGTCCACGTCCGCCAGCTGGGCGCCCGTGCCCTGCCAGGCCTGTCCGCTCCACCAGCGGCCCGCCTCGGCGTAGACGCGGGCGTTCTTGATATGAGAGGAATAGCGGTGGATCCAGCCGCTGATCTCGCTGCCGTCGTGCCAGCCCGTCTCGTAGACGTTGGTCATCAGCACGTACCACGCCAGGGTGGAGAGGTCATTGTCCGGGCTGCCCATCAGCCAGCCCCAGGTGTCGTTCCAGGTCTGGCCGTAGTTCCACTGCGGCACGTGCTGGTCGCTGTGGGAGGCCGCGCCGGCGAAATGCCCGTACCACGAATTGGCCGTGCCCGGGCTGAGCCAGTCGCTGCCGTAGCCGCCCCGGCCGCCGAGCAGGCCATAGGTCCCGTTCTGCAGGTTGATGGCCCCGCCGCCGAAGCCGCCCAGGGCCGCGTCGAGCTTCATGGATTCCACGGAGCCGCCGCTGGCGGCGATCTGCTGCACGAGCCAGATCATATTGTTGAGCGCGCTGGGGAACTGCCCGGCGAAGCCCGCCACCTCCGCTGCCACTTCCCAATCCGTGCCGTAGACCAGCAGCTCGTCGGGCGAGGTGCCCAGGATCATGTTCCAGGCCGCGCCGGCGTCGTGGTGGCAGTTGCCCGTGAACGAGCCATTGATGGGGATGACGTTCAGGTCACCCTGGCCGGGCACGGGGATGGTGTAGATATGGCGGTCGTTGGCCCAGTTGTTCTGATAGTCGCAGTGCTCCTCCTGGTCCAGCAACACGCCGTAGACGCCGTGCGGCAGCCAGTCGTCGCCGATCCAGTCCACCACGTGGGCGGCGGTGTTCCAGGGATTGCCGTCGGTGTCCTCGGGGCTGACCCAGACGCGCTCCGGCACCCAGGCCACGTGGGGCGTGTAGCCGTAGCGCCAGGCGGTCATCTGGCTGTGGGTGTGGACGGCCCAGTCGTTCATGGTGTCCTGGACGAAGGGCATGATGTGCTGGGCGTAGGCGCTGGTGAGCATGCCGGCCCAGCCCTCGGTCACGCCGCGGGCCAGCCAGTCATTCCAGCCCTCCACGGTGCCGTCCGGGTAGTACCACTGGGCCGCGCTCTGCAACGGGCCGCTGACGTGGAAATTGCCGGGCACGTCGAGCACGTCGTGCAGGCCCAGCAGCTCGTCGAACCCGCAGTGCTCGCTGCCCGTGTCGAGGTACTCGCTCCAATGCTGTTCGTGGGAATCGGCCTCGTCGCCCCAGAGCACGTCGGTCCAGGTGAGGCCCTGGTTGCCGTGGTGGACGAAGGCCACGTGATGATCGCTGCGCTCGCCGTCCCGAGCGGGTTCCAGCTCGTCGGCCAGCGGCGCGCCGGCCTCGGCGCGCGTGGCCAGGCCCAACCCGGCGCCGGATTCCAGCAGGCGACTCCAGACCGTCCACTCCGCCGGCAGCCAGAGCTCCAGCACCGCCGCGCCGCGCTCCCGGCGGATTTCCGGGCGCACGCTGGCCAGGGTCTTCCAGGCGCCCGCCGTCGGCATCTGCCAGCTCAGGTTGGCGAGACCGTTCAGCACCAGGCGCTGGCCATCCGAGGCCTTCAGCTCCAGCCGGCCGTGGCTCCAGGAGGCTCGGGAGCCCAGGCGCAGCACGCCGCGACCGTCCACCACGCCCGTGCAGGCCAGGCTGAGATCCAGTGCGGGATCCATGCCGCCCTCGACGGGATCCAGGGCCAGCAGCTGGAGACCCGAACTGAAGCCCGCAGACGAGGTGGAGGGGGCGGCCTGCGTCCCGAGGGCTGACAGGCAGATTCCCGCCAAGGCCAGGGCCGGGGCGGCAACCAGGGACAAGAGGATTCGGCGCAGGAGCATGGGGGGCTGCCTTTCTGGGTTCTTTCAACCTAGGCCGTAGAGCAAAAATGGCGCCAGCCCGACCCAGCAGTTGATCCTTTGATAATCAACGTGATTCATAAGTGGCAAGCTCGTACTGATTTCTTGGGGTTGCCCATCCTGCCGGAAATTGAACAAGCAGCCGGGCGCGGTCGAATTGCTACCCAGGGCAAGGATAGGATCCTATTGTTCGGAATCAGCGAGCCGGGCGGGTCACCGGGCGGTAGAGTCCCAATCAGCCGGCGAGCAGACCCGCTCCCAGGGCCAGTCCCCGCCAGGGCACCAGCCGACAGCCGTGCCAGAGCAGCAGGAAGACGGGGAGCAGGACCCACGGGTCGGGGTGACCCCGGTCGCCCAGCGGCGCGGCCACGCACACGACCCAGCCCAGCAACAGGAACCGGCTAGTGCAGCAAGAGCATTTTTCCGGTGCTGGATTCCCGCGCGCCGCGCACTTCATAGAGATAAAGCCCGCTGGCCAAGCCGCCGCTGTCAAAAGTCGCCCGATGGCTGCCGGCCGAAAGATCGGTGTTCAGCAGCTCGCGCAGTTGCGCACCGCCAAGGTCGAACACCCGGACGCGGACATGCTGGGGAGCGGTCAGATGGAAGGGGATCGTGGTCTGCGGATTGAATGGGTTGGGGAAGCAGCGACCCAGGCTCAGGCTGACGGGTTCCATACCGGCGGCGGACGGCAGGGCATCCTCAGGTTCGAATTGGAGCACCAACAGGCCGTCCCAGGCATTCGCCACGCACACCAGGCCATCCGCCGCGGCCACGCCTTCAGCCCAGTCAGGTGTGTGGAAGAAGCCGCAACTGACAGGCTGGGCCGGATCGGTCACATCGACCGCCTGCAGTCCGTTCCCGCCGCAGCTCAAGAAGAGCAGATGACCGTCCAGGGCCAGCGCGCGGGCGCCGGGGACAGCCAGGGATGCCAGCTCCGTCGGCTGGGTGGGATCGCTGACGTCCACCACGCGCAGCCCTCCGTCCTCATCCGCCACGAAGGCCAGCCCATCCCGCACCACGACGCCCCAGGCGCTTCCCGGCGTGTCCAGCCGCCCCAGCTCCACGGGTGAGGACGGCTGCGTCACATCCACGATCCCCAGACCGGCCGTGTTGTCGGCCACATAGGCCAAGCTGCCTGACAAGGCCAGCGCGCGCCCAGCCCTCCGTGTCCAGGCGGCCCGCTTCCGTCGGAGAGGCCGGATCCGCCAGGTCGATCACCGCGAGCCCGGCGCCACCATCCGCCAGATACGCGCGGCCATTGGCCAGCTCAACACCCAGGCCCTCGCCCGGCGTGTCAAGGCGTCCGAGTTCCATGGGCTGTGCCGGGTTGCTCACGTCCACCACCCAGAGACCCGCTCCAGCAGTGGCCAGACAGGCCAGATCGCCCTCCACCGCCACGTCCAGTGCCGTCAGGCCCACATCGAGAAAGCCCAGCTCAACCGGCGTGTCGGGATCGCCCGCATCGATCACCCGCAGGCCGGCCGAACCGGCGGCCACGTACACGCGATCGCCAATCCGCGCCAGCGACTCGATTCGTCCCGGCAGTCCGATGGAGCCCATCCGGCGTGGGGCTGCGGGGCTGGCCAGATCCAGGAAGACCAGATTCACTCCTGCAGCGAGGCAGAGTGTGTCACCTGTCTGGGCCACGGCACGACAGGCTCCATCCGTGGCGCCCAGCAGGCGGCAGTTATCGGCGTCCTGGGCGCGAAGCGCGGAGCTTCCCAGTGCAACCAGGGTGAATAGGCTGAGCCAATGGCGCATCTGTCCCGGCCGTGCTTGATGAATCGCTGCCGGCAGCCGGTCGGGCTTGTCCGACGAATTGCGGGTGGAAATTGGCATTTCGACTGGAACGCGGGGCGGCTTGTCGAACATGGCCAACGGGCAGCCAGCTGCGGGACGATGTGGCGCGAGATCCACTGGACCAGTTCGCCACCCGTCAGGTAGAGCCGATCCAGCATGGCTAGGCCCGCCACGACCATCAGGGCCGCGAAGCGCCGGGAGGAGTGCCAGGCGTTGAGGGCGTAGAAAAAGCCCAGCGCGGGCAGGAAGAGCAGGAAGTCGAGCAGCAGCTCCCGGCTCATGAGTCCCCAGATCTGCGCCAATGGGGCCGGCTGCCAGAGCAGCGGAATGGGGTTCATCCCGTGGACCAGGGCGGCGCCGGACAGCACCAGCAGCGGAATCAGCTGGGTCGCCGCGGCTGTGGCCAGCATCAGGACCAGCAGGAGCGGCCCGTTCACCAGGGCCTTGGCCAGCACGGCCTCACCCTCGGTGGGTGGCATGGACTTGAAGAAGTAGATGCTGCGTGGTCGCCTCCTGGCGGAACATGTTCAGGGTCAGGATGGCCGCCATGAAGCCCAGTGGCAGCAGCGTGAACTTGCCGATGACCAGCAGGACCAGCAGCAGCATGTGCGAGCGCACCTGCACGGGCAGACGTCCGAAGAAGTCCAACAGGTTCGCCACGGTGACGTCGCCAAGTTCCACCACGATCCCGCTGTTCCCCAGTCCCGGGATCAGGCGGGCCAGGTTGCTGTGGGAGCCGTGGAAGCTCAGGCTGTCGCACTACTCGTTGGCCGGTTCGCTGTCCGAGCCGTTGAAGTGGATGGTGGACTGGTTGGAGCGCAGGTTGGCGTCGATGCGCCCCGGCAGCACCAGGGCCAGCAGGCTGCCCGCCAGCACCAGGCTGGTCAGAATCAGCGGCAGCACCCAAATGTGGCGGTGCTCCCAGAGTTCGCGGCGCATCAGCATGCCCAGGCGCCGCAGTTTGCCGCGGAAGAGCGGGTTGACGGGCGTGTCCATTTGAGTCGTCATGAATCTTCTCCCTTCGGTCGCGCGAGCGGTTCAGCGCTCCTCGCGCCAGTGCAGGACCTTCACCGCGGTCCAGAACATGGCCAGTCCCAACGCCACGCCCAGCCAAAGATCCAGCGCGCCGCCGGTGCCCGGTTGCTGGCCCAGCAGACGTGCCGCAGACGGCAAGGCCCGTGCTTCCCAGCCCATCCCGGCGGGCAGCACGTGGCGCAGCACCCAGTGCCAGAGCTGACCGCCTGTCAGGTAGAGCACGTCCAGCAGGACGGCGCCGATCAGGACGGCTCCGCAAATCAGACTGTTGCGCTGGCTGGAGCGCGCCTGCAGGCCCAGGCTGCCCCAGAGCAGCGTGAATCCCAGCCCGGGCAGCATCCAGAGCGTGTCCACCACCGTTTGCAGTGTCAGGGTGCTCCAGAGGACGGCCGGATGGGCGGGCTGCCAGAACAGGCTCCACGGGGAGTGGCCATATGCCAGCGCCGCGCCACTGAACACCAGCAGCCAGGCCAGCTGGCTCAGTACGATGGTGGCCAGCAGCAGGGCCAGTCCCACCGGCACGGCGGTGAGCCATTTGGCGCCCAGATACTCCCAGGCCGTCAGCGGCATGGAATGAAAGAACATGCTGCTGCGGGACTGCTGCTCCCGCTGCTGCATGCGTCCCAGCAGGATCAGCAGCAGGAAACCGCCGATGGCCAGGGTCACGCGGCCGTGTCCCAGGCTGACTTGCTGGAGGAATCTCGTCCGATCCGCCAGCGGTGTGGCCTCCACCAGTTGGAACAGGTAGGGCAGCGTCAGATTCTCCAGGTCGACTCGGCGCGTCACCGTGGTGGAGGCGCCGGAATCCTGGGAGTCCTGGAACAGGCTCTGCTCGGAGTGCCGCACCAGATCGACGTTGCCGTGCAGGTGCTGGGGCACCACCAGCGCCGCCAGTGCCAGACCCAGGTGCAGGACGCAGATCACCACCGGCACCCAGAGCAGCTCGCGATGCTCCCAGAACTCACGCTTGATCAACACGGCCAACCGGTCAATGCGCGTGCGACAGTCACGCGACGGCGCGTCCAATGCGCGGTTCATGCCCGGCCCTCCCCCTCGATCATCGCCACGAAGAGGTCGGCCACCCCCGGCGTGCGCAGTCCACCCAGGGCTTCCAACCGCCCGCGGTCCACGCCGTCATAGAGGAAGACGTGCCGGCCGAGCAGCGACTCTTCACGCAGCGGCGCCAGGGCGCGCGCCGCGGCGGCCTGCTCGAGCCCGCAGGCCAGCTGACAGAAACGTGCGGGTAGCTCGTCCATGGGCAGGTTCAGCACGATGCGCCCCTGGCGGATGAAGATCAGGTCGGTGAGGATGTGCTCCACCTCCTCCACCTGATGCGTGGAAATGAGAATGGTGCGCTCCTCGTCGAAGAAATCCGTCACCAGGCTGCTGTGGAAGGCCTTGCGGTAGAGGATGTCCAGCCCCAGCGTGGGCTCGTCCAGCACCAGCAGGCGCGCGTCGATGGCCATCACCAGCGCCAGGTGCAACTGGGTCTTCATGCCCTTGGAGAGGCGGGCCACTTTGAAGTCGGGCTTGATCTCGGTCTTGGCCAGGAAGGCCTCGGCCTTCTCGCGGCGGAAACGCGGATGGACCTGCGAGCAATACTCCAGCAGTTGGCGGACCCGGATCCAGTCGGGCAGCGTGGCCACGTCCGCGATGTAGGAGACCTGCTCCAGCATGGTGGCCCGCTCGCGGTGCGGGTCAAAGCCCAGCACGGACAACTCGCCGTCGAAGCGCAGCAGGCCGAGGATGCTCTTCAGCAGGGTGGACTTGCCGGCGCCGTTGGGTCCGATCAGGCCCACGATGCGGCCAGCCGGGATGCTCAGGTTCAGGTCGGTCAGGGCCTGGACGCGCCCGTAGCGCTTGCTCAGGCCGGCGGCGTGGATCAGCTCAGGCATGTCGTGTTCCCTCCCCTTTCGCAGCGGTCGGTGCGGCAGCCGGGGCGGCGGCCAGCAACTCGCCCGTGCTCAGTCCCAGGGCCTGGATCCGTTGCCGGATGCGCGGCCAGTCCACTTCCAGGAACTGCTTGCGCTCCTGCGCTAGCAGCCGTTCGCGGGCCCCCGCCTGGATGAACATGCCCAGTCCCCTCCTTTTTTCCAGCACGCCCTCGTCCGCGAGGAGCTGGTAGGCCTTCATGACTGTGATCGGGTTGACGGCGTATTCGGCCGCCACTTGGCGGACCGAGGGCAGTTGCTCCTCGGTTTTGAGCGAGTCCCCCAGCACCATCCGCACGATCAGGTCGCGGATCTGCAGGAAGATGGGGTCCCGCTCGTTCCAATGGTGTTGCATGGCCTCACCGTTGATTTTGTATTGTATCAGACTACACCACTATAACACGCAAACACCAAGAAGAGAGTCAAGCCCCTGATGCACGTTTTTTCGCTGCATGGAAAAGCAATCCAGGTCCACTCTGAATCAGGTCTGTCATCCTGGCCGGACAGGAAGATTGGAGGAGGGGCGGTTATCCACGGATTGACGACATGCGGTGCCAGAGCAGTGCCAGAGCAGTGCCAGAGCGGTGCCAGAGCGGTGCCAGGTCGGTGCCAGGTCGGTGCCAGGTCGGTGCCAGGTCGGTGCCAGAGCGCGGTAGTCGTCAGAACTGGCCCACCAACTCCAGCTCGGGGCTGTCGAACATCTCGCTGGGGGAGATCACGGCTTCCTCCTGGGGCAGGGAGGCGCCGTAGTGCTCGCGCAGTTTGGCCCGCACGAGCGGGGTTGAGAGGTCGGAGTCGCACAGCTTCTGCAGACGGCCGATGCGCACGCCGGCGCCGCAGAGGGCGAGCAGCAGAAGGATCTGCCGGATTGCTGCGCCATGAGATGCTCCCGCGTGTCCTGATCCGGACAACCGGCCGCGTCGACCGGCGCCGGGCTCAGTAGATGAAGGGAATCAGCTTGCTCACCTGGAGTTGGTAGTGGGCGTATTCCGGGTATTTGGCGAGCAGCCAGGTTTCTTCGCGCCGGGATTTCAGGCCCAGGAAGACCAGGGCCATCAGAATGACCTGCCCCAGTACCCAGGCCTCGCCCCGGCTGCCGCGCCACCAGGATGGTTGCGGGGACACACGGCGCGCGGACTGCGGGCGGCTCATGCCGGCACCGTGGCGCGGGGCGGCAGGAGGTCCACCAGCAGCTCGGCCGCAATGCGCACGGCGGGCGTGCAGCGGGTGGCGAACAGGTCCTGGGCGCGGGCCTGCTCCAGCCCTGCGGCCGTGCGGACGTCACAGCCCAGGATGTCCGGGCAATCCAGCGCGCCCACGCGCTCCCGGAAGCGCCGCGTGAACTCACTCGTCACCTCGGCCAGGCGATTTCGGCCCTCCTTGGTGACACAATCCGGGCCGGCCAGAGCCAACCCCAGCACCAGGAAGGCGCCGCTGGCTGCGCCGCAGATGCCGCCCCTGGCGCATGCCGCCGGCGAAGCCCGCCGCCCGCCGTTGGGCCGTCTCCAACTCCAGCCCGTACTCCGGCGCAAAGGCCTCCAACACGGCCTGGGAACAGGCGTGGCCTGCCTGATGCGCCTGCTGGGCGCGCTCGATGGGATTCATGGGATCCTCCGGTTGCTCGTGGGGTAACGCTTGGGCGCTGGATCGGTGCGGACGGCTGGGAATCACCGTCGTCGCCAAACCCGCTCAGACGGGCGGTCGCAGGCGCCCGGCCAGTCCCGAACAGCGCAGCGCCCGCCGGCCCGCCGCCAGCCGCAGGGCGTCTTCGGAGGCCACGATCACCAGGCGCTGCCGGGCGCGGGTGGCGCCCGTGTAGAGGAGTTCGCTGCAGAGCAGGGGGGACGGGGCTTCGGGCAGGATGAGCAGCACGTGGTCCCACTCGGAGCCTTGGCTCTGGTGCACGGTGAGGGCCCAGGCGGGAGCCCAGCCCGGCAGCTGGGCCAGACGCAGGTCGCGCGGCCCGGCACCGCCGGCCAACAGGCAGCGGGCGCCCTCGCCGGGGCGCCCCTCCAGCAGACCGCCGTCGCCATTGAATACACCCAGCCGCGCGTCGTTGGCCGTCACCAGCAGCGGGGCGCGTACCGTGGGCACGGGGCCGCCGCACCAGCGCCGCTCGCACCAGAAGTTGAGACCCTCCACGCCCAGCCGGCCCCGGCGCTGGCCGCAGAGTACGCGGAAGTGTCCCAGTGCCGCCAGGGCCGCTTCGGCGGACTCCGCGGCAGCCAGCGGCGCGTAGCCGGCCTCCAGCTCATCCTCGAGTTCTCGGTTCCAGTCCGGCCCGCCTGGTGGCAGCCAGAGCAGGTCTGGCCGGCCTGCGCGCAGCAGTTCGGGCAGTTCGTGCGCGCGACCCTCGCGCAATAGGATCGTCAACCTGCCGATGCCGCTGTCCGGGGCGAAGCGCCGGCTGCCGCGCAGGCGTACCACCACGGGCAGGGAATCGACGACCGACGGTGGCGTCTCCAGCCCGGCGCACAGTTCCTCCAGCACGGCCCCGGCCTCCACGGAGGCCAGTTGGTCGGGGTCCCCCACCAGCAGCAGGCGGGCCTCGTCGGGCAAGGCACTCAGCACGCGGGCCATCAGGGGCAGATCGGCCATGGAGGCCTCGTCCACGATCAACCAATCCAGCTGGCGCAGTCGACCCCGGGAGTCCGTCTCCTGCAGCAAGCGGTGCAGGGTGGAGGCTGGCGGCAGGTCGCGCAGCCGGCGGGCTGTCTCGACGGGAAGGTGTTTCAGCTGGCCGGCCAGGGCTTCCTGCAGGCGCGCGGCGGCCTTGCCCGTGGGCGCGGCCAGGCGCAGGCGCAGGTCGGGCTGGCGCGCCAGGGCCAGGCCGAGCAGCAGGGCCACGGTGGTGGTCTTGCCGCTACCGGGTCCACCGGTGAGCAGCAGGAGGCGGCGGCGGAAGGCTGCCCGCAGCGCCGTGCGCTGCTCCGGATCCTCCGTGAGCGTGTCGATTTCATCCGGACCCGCGGGGGACTCGTCCAGGGACAGGCGGGCCAGCACCTGCCCGGCCACCTGGCACTCGGCGCTCCAGAGCCGCTCCAGGAACAGCTGGCCGTCCTCCAGCACCAGTGGACGATCCGCTTCGCCGGCGGCGGCCACCACGGGACTGGAGGTCAGCCACGGTTGCCAAGCGTCCAGTACGGGGGCCCGTTCCCCCCAGGCGGCGTCGAGGGCGGCTGGCAGGAGCTGGCCGGCCACCTGCTCCAGGGGCAGACAACTGTGCTGGTGCCGGCGCCAGACGCTGCAGAGCGCGGCGGCCAGCCCGATGGCGGAGGCGGCCGACGGGCGGCCGTCCAGGCGGGCGAGCAGGCGACCCAGTTCCAGGTCCAGCATTCCCAGGCCTTCTTCCTGCACGAGCTCAAGCATGGGATTCACGATGGGCGACCTCGGTTCGGCGTGTGTCACGGCGTCAATCACGGGACGGGCTCAACCGGCTGTCAAGTTCCAGAATCAGCTCCAGCGGCGGACGGTCCTCGAAGCAGCCCTGACTGGGTTGATCCGCCTGCACGCCGCGCAGGAAGAGATAGCGCAACCCGCCCAGGTGCTCGCCGGGTCGGTAGCCGGGGAGGGTGCGCGCCAGGTGGCGGTGCAGCGCGACCAGATAGAGCAGGCCCTGGATGAAATAGCCGGAGCGCGCCATCTCGTCGGCCAGGGCGCGGCGCGGATAGGCCGCGGCCGTCGTGCCCAGCCGGTTGGATTTCCAGTCCAGCACCCACCAGCGGCCGTCCTGCCAGTGGATCTGATCGATGTAGCCCTTGAGGAAGCCCGCGGGCAGGTCGCCGGGCAGCGGCGGTGGGCTGGCGGGCCAGGGCGGCGTCAGCCCCAGCCGGGCCGCGGAGAAGAGGCCGTGGCGCTCCAGCAGCGCGCGGAACTCCACCGCCGACAGGGCGGCGGCGCGCAGGTGGAATTCCAGCTCGGACACTCGCTGTCCGTCCCCTAGCGAGGAGAGCCGGAATCCCTGCGTCGTGAGCGGCGTGTCCAGGATCTCCTCCAGCCAGCGCGCGCTGCCCGGGGCGAGGGATTCGTCCAGCCCGTGGGCGCGCAGCTGCTGCCGGCAGTGGGCCTCCAGTTGGGCGGACCCGCGGCCGGGGCTGAAATCCGCCAGCTCCAGCAGCTTGTGCAGGCAGGTGCCGGCGGTGGCCCCGCGGGGAAAGCGCCCGCGCCAGTCCTCGGGCTCGCCAGGCTCCAACTCCGCCGCCGGGGCCGCGCCCGCGAACCACTCGTCCAGCCGCTCGTCGGCGTGGGCGTCGGTGAGCAGGCTGGAGAAGGAGCTGAGCCGCGCGCCCGCCGGAATGCGGCCCGCGAAAGGCTGGATCCGCGGAAGCTCCGCTACAGCGCGCAGCGTGTCACCCGCATCCGGGGCGGGCAGGAGTTCCAGGGCTTCCACGCCCAGCACGCCGGGACGGGCGAGTTCCTCCCAGGCCTGCCGCTGGGGCCCGGGACCCTCGGCCCAGAGCGTCTTCCAGGACTCGCCGGCGCCGGGCGCATCCTCCGTCAGCCGGCGCGAGAGCAGCAGCCAGTCCAGCGCGCAGGGCCGCCGCCGGCTCGCCGAACTGGGCGCCACGCTGTAGAGTAGGGTGTGGTGGCGGGCGCGGGTGAGGCCCACGTAGGCCAGCCGCAGGCTCTCCGCCAACTCTTCCTCTTGCAGGGCAACGTGCCGGGCGTCCGGCAGGGGCCGCGCCTTGGACCAGGCCACCAGCTCCGGCCGGTCCGCCTCGTCGTGCAGAAGCGTCGCGCCGAACTCGTCCCGCCGCCCGCTCTCGTCCCAGAGGAAGGGACAGACCACCAGCGGGAACTCCAGTCCCTTGCTCTTGTGCAGCGTCAGCACACGCACCAGGTTGTCCTCGCTCTCCAATCGCAGCTCGGCCGCCGCGCTCTCCTGATCGCGGCTCCACTCCAGCCGCAGAGCCAGTTCGTCCGGTGTCAAGCCGCCGGGGCCCTCCAGTCCGGGCAACAGCTCCAGCAACTGCAGCCAGTTGGTGAGCCGGCGTTCGCCCCGGCGCAGTCCCAGCAGGGCCTCCGGCAGACCCATGCCCTCGAACAGTCCACGCAGCGCACGGCTGGAGCCCAGGCGCCGGGCCGCCTGCAAGGCCGCATGCAGACGCTCCTGCAGCTCCTCCTGGAGTGGCGCGGAGCCCAGCGCAGCCTGGGGATCCGAGCCCAGCGCGAAGGCCAGCGGGCCGGCCAGCACGGTGCGCAGACGCCCCGTGTCATGGGGGCGTGCCAGGGCCAGCAGCAGGCGCTGCAGGTCCACGGCCTCGGGGCTCTGCAGGACGGAGCGCGGGCTGAGCTGCACGCAGGCCAGTCCCAGTTCCGCCAGCGCGTCCGCCACCAGCGTGCCCTGGCGATGGCTGCGCACCAGCACGGCCACGTCCCGGCCCTCGACGGGCTCCAGGCCACCCGGCCCCAGCCAGCCAGTACGCTGTCCGGGGGACGGGCGCAGCAGGCGGGCCAGCAGGCGCGCCAGGTGCCGGGCCACCCGCCGTCCGGCGAAGGGTCGGTTCAGGCCGGGCACGTCCTCTTGCAACACGCGGAAAGGCGGCAGCGCCCGGCCGTCCAGCCAGAGTTCCCGCTCCGCGACCTGGCCCGACGGCCGCAGCTCAGCCGCATGGATGTCCGGACGCAGGAAGGCGCCGCGCTGCGCGGGAAAGCGTCCGGCGTCGAACAATGCGTTGACCGCCGTCAGCAGGCCGGCCCCGGAGCGCCAGTTGGTGCGCAGCTCCTCGCGCCGGTCCGCCGTCCGGGCCGCCGCCAGATAGGCGCGCAGGTCGGCGCCGCGGAAGGAGTAGATGGCCTGCTTGGGGTCGCCCACCAGAATTAGCGGCCGGCCCTCGGCCTGGAAAACACGCCGGAAGATTCCGGCCTGCAGCGGGTCGGTGTCCTGGAACTCGTCCACCAGCGCCACGCGCCAGCGCCGGCCCAGCGCCCGGGCCAACTCGCCGCCGCCCGGGCCGGCGAGGCCCTCGGCCACCAGACTGAGCAGGTCGCTGAAATCCAGCCGTCGATTCTCCAGTCGCAATTCGGCGGCCCGCCGGGGCCAGCTGCGCAGGGCCTGGTCCTGCAAGCGCTCCAGGACGACCGTGTAGCTCTCCACCAGCCGGTCCTCGAGCTCCAGCAACTGGTTCAGCGCGTCCAGGGCCGGATGCCGGGGAATCCGCCCATCCTTGGATTTGGCCGCCATGGCCCCTGCGGAGAAGCGTCGGGCCTGGGGACAGGCCCCCAGCGGCGCATCCTGCTCCAGCCAGCGGACGGTGGCCAGCAGCCAGCGGGGCACGTGATCCTTGCGGTAACTGCGCTTGTCCAGTGTGGACGAGGCCAGCAGGGCGGCCAGCTCCTCCGGCACAGACGGCGCAAAGGCTCGCCGGGCCGCATCCGCAGCCTGGATCCGCCCAGCTTCCAGTGTGGGTAGCGGAGCCAGCGCAGCCTCCAGTGCGGAGCTGCCGTCCGGAGCCGGGACGGTCAGCGCGTGCTGTCGGCCCAGTCCCGCCAGTTTGAGCCAGGGCCCGGGATCCAGCAGACCGCCCTGACTGCGCAGCCAGTCCAGCAGACCGGGCGGGAAGGCCTGCCACAGGCGGCGCAACTCGTCCAGCCCCACCTGGCGCAGGGAGTCGGCGGAGTCCTCGCCCAGTTCCAGCTCCGCCGGCAGGCCCAGGGCCACGGCCCGCTCGCTCAGCACACGCTTGCAGAATCCGTGGATGGTGAAGATCGAGGCCTCGTCGAAGGCCGCCAGCGCCGCGCGCAGCTGGCGCAGGGCCAGCTCGTCGTCCCAGCGGCCGGCCTCCCGCAGGTGGGCACGCAGCTCCTCCAGGAAGGGATCCGCCGGCGGGCCGTCGGGCTCCAGCGCCCGGCGGGCCTCCTCCAGCCGCTGGCGCAGCCGGTCGCGCAGCTCGGCGGTGGCGGCCTCGGTGAAAGTGAGCACCAGCAGCGAGGGCAGGTCCAGCCCTTCCTCCAACAGGAAGCGCAGCACCAGCGCGCCAATGGTCCAGGTCTTGCCCGTGCCCGCGCTGGCCTCCACCAGCAAGGTGCCCTGGAGTGGGACGCGGACAGGATCGTGCATCGCGTGGCTCATGCGAGGGCCTCCTGCAGCGGAGCGCCCAACCGCAGGGCCCACTCCACCAGCCGGGGGGCGATCCCCGGATGCGTGAAGGGATCCGCGCCGCCCAGCACTGTCTGCAGCCACGGATCCTCCCAGAGGTATTCGCGCTGCCGGTACCACTCCTTCTCCAGCTCGGGCTCGCGCTCCTCGCTCTGGGCCTGCAGGCACTCCAGGGCCAGCGCCTCGCTGACGGCGGGCAGCCAGGGCAGCCAGGCCAGCTGCCCGAGGCGCCAGGCCTCCAGCCACTCCCGCAGCCGCGCGACGGGGTCCGCCACGGCGGGCAGTTCCAGCTCCTCGTCCAGGAAGATCAGGTGGCTGACTCCGGCGCCGCCCTGGGCGCTCCAGACCAAATGGCGCAGCCAGGGCGTGCCGAGGGCCGAGCCGGCGCGACGCCGGGCCCAGCACTCCACGCGCCGGGGCGCGGGGGCCGGCAGGTTGGCCCGCAGCCGGAATCCGTCGATCCGCAGCTCCACGTCGCGGGTCTCCGGCAGATCCTCGCCCTGCAGAGCCAGCGTGCGGCGCTCCAGCAGGTCCTGCGCCTCACTCCGCCCGGCCAGCAATTCGGCGCGGCCGGGATGACCCCAGGGCAGCAAGCCGGCGGCCCGCAGCCGGGGCTCCTGCTCACCCTCCGGCAGCCCCTGCCCGGCCCAGCGCAGCAGTGTGTGACGCAGTCGCCCCAGCGTGGGGCGGTCGCTGGCGAAGGGTTCCTCCTCAGCCGGATGCCCGCCGTCCCAGGGCAGGCTGAGCCCCGCCCGGCGCAGCAGGCTGCGGGCTGGATTCGTCTGGAAGGCCTCCAGCTCCTCCAGCGTGAGCTCGCGGGCGGGCTCGGGCAGATCCAGCGCGTCCAGCAGTGGATGGCTGGCCACCAGTTCTGCCGGCTCGCGCCGGGCCCGGGCCAGGCGCTGGGCGGCCCGACCCCAGCCGGGATGATGGCCTGCCGGCCGGGCCTGTGGAGAGAATGCCGCGGGGCTGAAGGCCTGCAGGGCGTGCTCGCGCACGTGCCCGGCGGGATCACCCAACAGGTCCAGCAGTTCGCTGACCACCGTGGAGGGCGGCCGGCGGCGGTTCTCCTTCACGTCGCGTCCGGTCCAGAACAGCAGCAGGTTGTCCCGCGCGCAGCCCAGGGCCTCCAGGAAAAGCGCGCGGTCCTGCAGCCGGGGCTGGCGATCCCCGCGCCGGCAGGGACTCAGGCAAAGGTCCAGCTCGTCCCGGCGACTGGGGCGCGGGAAGACCGTGTCGTCCAGGCCCAGCAGCACGATCACGCGGGCGGGCAGGCCATGGCAGGCCAGCATGGGGGCCAGGGTCAGGCGACCGTCGAAGCCCCCGCCGCGGATGCCCTCGTCCTCGGCCAGGGTACGCAGCAGGAAGTCCCGGGCGCTGCCGAAGGCGAGGGCTTCGGCAGCAGCGCCGGCCCGCGCGGCGGCTTCGCCGGACAACAGGCGCTCGCGCAACTCATGCAGTTCGCGCTCCTCCTCCTCGTCCGGGGAGAAGAAGCGCGGCAGCCACTCCAGCAGCCAGCGCGTCCAGCCCTCCGGCGTGCGCGGGGATTCGATCTCGGCCTCGAAGCGGCGCAGGGTCTGCAGCCACTCGAAGAAGGCCTGCAGGCGCTCGGGCTTCTCGCCGGCGGCCGGCAGGGCCACCAGCCCCTCCACTAGACTGTCCCGGGACATGGCGTAGCCCAGCAGCAGGCGATCCAGTCCGGCGCGCCAGCTGTGTTCGTCCACGGCCGGCAGGCCCAGCCGGCGGCGGGACTCGGCGTCCCAGCCCCAGCGGATGCCCGCCGCGCGACACCAGTCCAGGGCGATGGCGAGGGCATCCACTTCCAGCCCCTGCCGCCGGCGCAGCGCCGCGCACTGCAGCGGGGCGAGCACGCGACCGCTCTCCCAGCGCCCGCCGGCCAGTTGCAGCAGTTCGGCCAGCACCACGCCCAGGCCGCGGCCGGTAGCGGGTCCCAGCACGCGCCAGGGAATCTGCCGCGCGGGTTCCTGGCTGGAGAAGACCGCTTCGAAAGCCGGCCGGACGCTCTCCAGCTCGGGACAGAGCACCAGGACATCGCCGGGGCTGAGCTCCGGCTCGCGCTCGAACAGGTCCAGCAGGCAATCCAGCAGGACCTCCACCTGGCGCTGGGGCGAATGGCAGGAGTGGAATTGCAGGCTGTCGTCGAGGGGTAGCGGATCGGGCAGCGGACTCACGTGGAACAGGCTGGACTGCAGGTGCCCCAGCAGAGTGCGCGGGGCCGGCGGCTCGTCTTGCGGGCCGCGGAACTCGGCGTCGCGCTCGAGCAGCTCGTCGATCCAGGCTCCCAGCTCGCTGCCGCAGGCGGCCAGCAGAGGTGCGCGCCCCTCGGCCTCTTCCATGGCCTGGCGGGGCCGCCGGCCGGGCAAGTCGCCCCAGTATTCGCGGGAGGGATTGAGCAGGTAGAGGCGCACGGGCAGGTGCCTGGCGAGGGCGTCGAACAGGTCCAGCTGGGCGGGGGGCAGGCTGCCCAGGGCGAACAGGCTCAGGCGCGGCGGCAGACCGGCGGGCGGCCCTGTGCGCTCGAGCGTGGCCAGCCAGTCCGCCTGCAGGTTGGCGCGCTGGGGCTGGGGTAGGTCCCGGCGCAGGCGCCGCCAGAGCTGGCGTTGCCAGACCAGCGTGGGCGAGTCGGGCGGCGGCTCCCCGCCGGGCAGG
Organism: Acetofilamentum sp.; assembly: GCA_020726405.1. Lineage (GTDB taxonomy): Bacteria > CAIWAD01 > CAIWAD01 > CAIWAD01 > CAIWAD01 > CAIWAD01. Next base: position 21,283 of record DYSB01000004.1, read on the forward strand.
CGCGCGGCCTCGGGATGGCCCTCCCAGTCCAGCAGCCAGCGCGGCCGGTACACGAGGTATTGGTCAAAGAGGCCGGCCAGACGGCGCGCCAGCCCGTGGCGCAGATTGCCGGCCCGGTCCCGCTCCAGCAGGCGGGCGACGGCCTCGGAACCCGGACCCTCCAGGCAGGCGGGCAGCAAGGCGGCGATCCGCCAGGCCAGGGCCTCGGGCTCCCAGGGCGAGCGCGCGCCTGCGGCTTCGTCGGCCGGGCGCAGCAGCTCGTCCCAGAGGAAGCGGGCAGGAAAGGGCGTGTGCAGACCGGCCACGCCGCCCAGGCGGGTGGCCAGCTCCAGCGGCAGGCGCCGGGCCATGCCCACGGATTCGACGATCACCACCTCGCGGGCGGCGGGTCCGGGCGGCGCGGCGGCCAGGTCCTCGGCCAGGCGATCGAAGAGGGATTCGCTGCGGGCTTCCTGCACCACGTGGATCATGAGAGTCCTGTGCGCTGGTGGTTGGGGGAGCGCCGGCGCGGCGCTCGGTCGAAGCTCAAGATACAAGGAGGCTGGACGTCAACGACGAGTCCTCGCCGCCGGTGATCCATTCGAACAGCGGCCTCGGGCTTACCCGGGACCTGGAACCCCGGCTGGATTGTGCGCTGGATTTGGGCTGGAACAGGGGGGCGGCCTGGAGAAGACGCAGAACTGGCAACCGGGCGTGCGCCGTTCCAGCGGCACGGCCTCAGGCTGGGGCTGGTGTCCCGCTGCTCAGCGGCCGAAGGCGATCTCGTCGGAGAGCTCGTTGCGGTCGTCGCTCTGGTAGGGGAAGTACTCGGCCAGTTTCCCGCCCACCCGATTGACGGCCTCCGCCAGTCCGTCACCGAAGTTGTCGGCGGCGAAGTGGGCGGACATGTCCCCGGCGATCTCCCGCCAGAAGGCGTCGCCCACGCGCTGGTGCAGGGCCTCGTCCCCCACGATGGCGAAGCGGTGGGAGCGGGTGGCCAGGTAGACCAACACGCCGTTGCGCTCCGCCGTGGCGTGCATGCCCAGTCTGCCGAAGACCCGGCGCGCGCGCCGGTAGGGATCGCGGCCAAACCAGGGAATGTTCCCTTCCAGGTAGACGCGGATCTCCCCCGAGGTGAGCCGCTCCGCGGTCTCCACCGCCTGCTTGATCTGCTCCTGCTCGGCCTGACTCAGGAAGGCCGCCGGTTTGCTCTCGCGTGCCATCTCACCACCCTCCACTGGCGCCGCCGCCGCCGGAGAAGCCCCCTCCGCCGGAGAAGCCGCCACCGCCGAATCCGCCGCCGCCACCGCCAAATCCGCCGCCGCCACCGCGCAGGGACGAGCCCAGGATGCTGCCGATGATGAAGGGCGCCATGCCGCCGCCGCGCCGGCCGCCGCCCAGGAGGCCCAGCAGGGCCAGGATGCCCACCAGCCCCAACAGTCCCAGGCCCTGCGGGCGCCGGGTACGCTGAGGACGCGCGGCAGGCATCTGTCCTTGGGCCAGCGGATCGTTCGGCGCGATGGCCTGGGCCACGCGGATCATCACGAACTGCAGGCGGGCCGCCGCCGGGTCGCGGGGGATCTCTTTCATCTCGCGCAGGATGCGTCCGGCGCTGATGTCAGGCAGCGCCTCCTCCAGCCCGTAGGCTACCTCCAGCCGTGAGGCGCGCTGGTTGGGCAGCACCAGGAACAGCACGCCGCGCTTGTTCTTGGCGTCGCCGATCTTCCAGTGCGCGAACAGGCGGTTGCCGTAGTCCGAAATCTCCGCGTCCGCCTCGGGCAACACGGCCACCACGAATTGGATGCCCGTGCGCTGCTCGAAAGCGTAGAGCTGCTCGGCCAACTGGTCGGCCTCCGGAGCGGAGACCAGCCTGGCCTCGTCCACGAAGTGGCGGGCGGGCGGGGCCGGCAGATCCTGGGCCCGGAGCAGGCCCGCGGACAGGGAGAGCAGCAGGATGCAGAGCCAGAGCCGGGAACGCATGCGAATCATGGGCTCCTCCAGGGTTGGGTGGGAACGCCACGTGACACATGGCGTTCCGGAGCCTCTTACTTGCCGAAGTCCACCTTGGGGGCCTGCTCGGCGCCCTCGGCCGCCTCGAAGTAGGCATGTTTTTGCAGTCCGGCCATGCCAGCGATCAACGAAGCCGGAAAGCGCCGGATGCTGGCGTTGAATTCCTTGGCCAGGTCGTTGAACATGCGGCGCTCCACGGCGATGCGGTTCTCCGAGCCTTCCAACTGGGTCTGCAAGTCCAGGAAGTTCTGGTTGGCCTTCAGGTCCGGATACCTCTCCACCACCACCATCAAGCGGGCCAGCGCGCTGGAGAGTTCGCCCTGGGCGGCCTGGAACTTGGCCAGTGTCTTGGGATCGTTCATGGCCTCCGGCGTGAGCTGGGCGGTCACCTGGGTGGCCTTGGCGCGGGCCTCGATGACCCCCGTGAGCGTCTCCTGCTCATGGCTGGCGTAGCCCTTCACCGTCTCGACCAGGTTGGGGATCAGGTCGGCCCGGCGCTGGTAGACGTTCTCCACGTTGCCCCACTGGCCTGTGACGCCTTCCTCCAGCGTGACCAACCGGTTGTAGGTTCTGACGGAGCTCAGCACCGCCCAAAGCAGCACGGCCGCGATGACGGCCAGAATGATCCAAGTCTTCTTCATCTCAACACCTCTTTGCTTCTCGCGTGGGGCTCCAATATCAGCAATGGCGGGCGGATGACGTCACCCCGCCGGATCGCGCTGTTCGACGGACCTGCGTCGGCGGGAGGGGGGATCAGGCCAGCTTGTGGCCCAGCAGGCGCAGCAGCGGCTCCAGCTCCGCGCCGGGCCGCAGCTCCAGTCGCAGGCCGCGGCCTTCCGCATAGGCTCTGGTGTTGGCCAGTGTTTGGCGCAGGGCCGGCGGGAGGCCCGCATCCGCGTTCCCCCAGCACGATGCCCACCCAGAGGAAGCCGTGCTGGGGCGTAAGGTAGAGCAGCACACGTTCCTTGAGCTTCAGGCGCAGGGACCAGCCGAAGGACTTGCCCGGGTGCTTCCACTCTTCCGTCAGCGGTCCGTGCGCGGCGTCCGCCCGGCTGCACAGTTCGCGCCAGAGGGCCGCCGCGGGACCGAGGGCCGCGGCCAGCTCCGCTGCGTCCGGCGGCCGGGTCTTGTCATCGAAGCAGCTCAGGGCCATGGATCACCCCGTCCAGTTTGCGGCCACCGGGCTGGCGGATCCCTGCTGCAGCCCGACAGGCTGCTAACGGGCTCAGACCTTCTTGACCTGCTTGTCGGCCTTTTTCTTGTCCTTCTGGTCGTGCTTGACCGAATCCTGCTTCTTGGCCTTGTCCTTGTCCTTTTTGCCGCCCTTGTCGCCCATGATGTCCTCCTGGTGTCGGAACCCGGCGGGTTCAGCGCCCGCCGACGCTGGGGCATCCACCCCGTCTAGGCAATCAGTTTCTGACCGATGCAGCGGAATTCCCGCACGAACAGCTCCAGCCGTTCCTCAATGGCCGGGTTGGACAGCACGCCATCCTGGAAGTCGCCGTCGTGGGCGTAGACCACCCGGGGCAGCTGGAGCATGCGCCACTCGTTCATGCACATCTGGGTGAGGTGCATGGAGCTTAAATAGCTCTTCTCGCCGCCCGCCGCACAGAGGATGCCGAAGAACTTGCCTTCGCAGCCCTTCATGCAATTGTCCAGCACCAGCTTCAACCCATCGTTGATGCTGTAGCAGTGCACGCCCATTCCAAAGATGTAGTTGTCCGCCAGCGCGATCCGCTCTGCCAGCTCCTTCATGGAAGGTGTCTTGCCCAGGTGGCAGGGACGCAGCTCCACTTCGCGCAGGTCCACGAAGTCCAGCTCCACCCCGGGCTCGGCGGCCAGTGTCTCGGCCACGCGCCGGCAAAGCTGACGGGACTGGGACGTGGGGCTCAGCGAACTGGACAACAGCAACGTCTTCATGGATATCCCTTTGGATGTGGGGCCGGGCGACCATCCGCCGGGCGGGACAGCACAAAATAGCTCATGGATCGGCATAAGGGTCAAGCCTAAGATTGTTCTGAAAACACCTTGGTTAGAAACTAAACTTTCCAGACATGATGAATGTCCTGCGATCTTTGTCGGCGGCGGTTCATTTTCCAGCCGTGACCGGAATTTCCCCGCGCCGAGCGGTGGACGACAGATCCCAGAACCCGACGGGAGGATCGCATGCTGCACGGAAACCCAGGTCAGGTATCCAGAGGACGCTCCCTCCTCGTCGCTGCCCGGGGCTGGCTCCTGATCCTGCTGCTGCTTGGTGGCCTGTCCGCCGCCCGCGCGAGTGAGGTCTACACTCAGCCGCATAACGGCACGGGCACCATCCACCTCTCCTCTTGGTGGGATCCGGACGGCAGCGACTACGATCAAGTGGTCTGGGACAGTTTCGAGTTGGCCGGCACTCAGGCCATCACGGAAATCCGCTGGCGGGGTGGCCATGATCCCGCCTACGTCTACTGGACCTCTCCCGTGGTGGATTTCACCGTCGCCATCTGGGCCAACAACGGCGCGCTCTGGCAGCCGGATGTGATCCACGTGCCGCTGGCCGAGTACCAGGCCGGGAGCACGTGCGGCGAAACTCCGGCAGGAAGGTTCGGCGGCGTGGCGCTGAGCGACTACCACCACCTGGTGGCTGGCGGCGAGGCGCCGGGTTATCTGCGCCACTTCGACGGCGTCAACTGGCAGCCCTTCGGCGGCGGCGTGGACGGCCAGGTCAACGCGCTGGCGCTCTACAACGGCGAGCTGATCGCCGCCGGCTACTTCACGGAGTGCAACGGCCCGGCCAACTACATCGCGCAGTGGGACGATTCCTCCTGGTCGCCCCTGGGCGGACTCTACGGCGGCGGCTCCACCTCGGCCGTCTGCGCGCTGCTGTCCCGTGCGACGGATTGCGTGGCCGGCGGGATCTTCTACGGCAACGTGTCAGCCTGGACTGAAGCGGGCACGACGCTTGAGCCTGTTCATGACCTGACCATCAGCGCCAGCGGACCAGACGCCGTCCTGAGCTGGACGCCCACGGGTGCGCCGGAATACCACGTCTACAGCGCCGACTTGGCCGCCGGGCCCTTTGCCACCTGGCTGGGCACCGCCTATGACGGGCAATTCACGGAATCCGGCGTGCTGGGCAGCGCGACCGCCCGCTTCTACCAAGTCCGGGCTGCCACTCCCTGAACGAACGGCGCCGAAAGCGACCTGACCGACCATTCACTCTGGGGGCGGGCTGGAATTCAGACGCCCCCAGTCCTCTTTTTGCACTTCCCGCGTCAACTCAGCTTGCGAGCCCGTGCCGCGAGTTCTACCTTGTTCATCAAGGACTAAAATCAGAACATGAACGGTTCTACTTTTGGAGGCGCCGTGCTGCGCATCACCAAACAAACAGATTACGGCGTCGTGCTCATGACCCTGTTCGCCACCCGGCGCAGCGGCGAGGCGCGGAGCGCGCGGGACCTCGCCCTGGAAACGGGTCTGCCCCTGCCCATGGTCGGCAAGATCCTCAAGCTGCTGGTGCGCGAGGGCTTGCTGGCCAGCCAGCGCGGGGCGCGGGGCGGCTACCGGCTCGGACGGCCGGCCGGCCAGATCTACGTGGCGGACATCGTGCGCGCGCTGGAAGGCCCCATCGCCATCACCGAATGCGTGGAGACGGGACCTGGGGAGTGCCGCTTCCTGGCGTGCTGCTCGCTGCAGCCCACCTGGGTGCGGATCAACCAGGCCATCCAGCAGGTGCTGCAGGGAATCAGCCTGGAAGACATGGCCCCGGCCGACGGCGAGGGCTGCGGCGCGGCGGCCTGCCTCGGCGGGGCGCAGAAGTCCGTCCACGCGCTGCGGCAGTTGGCGGAGGGCGCGGCATGAGCAGCGAAACCCAGCAGATCCGCGAATTGGCCGCCCAGGACTACAAGTATGGCTTCACATCCGACATCGAATCGGACACCATTCCCGCCGGGCTTTCCGAGGAGATCGTCGCGCTGATCTCCCGGCGCAAGGACGAGCCGGACTTCATGCTGGAGTGGCGCCTGAAGGCCTACCGGGCCTGGCTGGAGATGAGCGTGCCCGACTGGGCCTACCTCAACGTCCCGCCCATGGACTTCCAGTCCATCTCCTACTACTCGGCGCCCCGCAAGAAGGAAGGCCCGGCCAGTCTGGATGAGGTGGATCCGGAGCTGCTGGAGACCTTTGAAAAGCTGGGCATCCCGCTGGGCGAGCGCGCCCGGCTGGCGGGCGTGGCGGTGGACGCGGTCTTCGACAGCGAGTCGGTCAAGACCACCTACAAGAAAGAGCTGGCCACCCGCGGGATCATCTTCTGTTCCATCAGCGAGGCCCTGCGCGAGCACCCCGAGCTGGTGCGCCGCTACCTGGGCAGCGTGGTCCCCATGCGCGACAATTTCTACGCGGCCCTCAACACGGCCGTGTTCAGCGACGGCTCCTTCGTCTACATCCCCAAGGGTGTGCGCTGCCCGATGGAACTCTCCACCTACTTCCGCATCAACGCGGCGGGCACAGGGCAGTTCGAGCGCACGCTGATCATCGCCGACGAGGGCTCCTACGTCAGCTACCTGGAAGGCTGCACGGCGCCCATGCGCGATGAGAACCAGCTGCACGCGGCGGTGGTGGAGCTGGTGGCCCTCAAGGGCGCCAGCATCAAGTACAGCACGGTGCAAAATTGGTACCCGGGCGACCGCGAGGGCCGGGGCGGCATCTTCAATTTCGTTACCAAGCGCGGGCTCTGCGAAGAGAAGGCGCGCATCAGCTGGACCCAGGTGGAGACCGGCTCGGCCATCACCTGGAAATACCCCAGCTGCATCCTCAAGGGCGACGACTCCGTGGGCGAATTCTACTCGGTGGCGCTGACCAACAACCATCAGCAGGCGGACACGGGCGCCAAGATGATCCACCTGGGGCGCAACACGAGTTCGACCATCATCTCCAAGGGAATCAGCGCGGGGCTAAGTCAGAACAGCTATCGCGGACTGGTCCAGGTGGGGTCCAAGGCCACGGGTGCGCGCAACCACAGCCAGTGCGACAGCCTGCTCATCGGGGATCGCTGCGGCGCGCACACCTGGCCCGTGATCGACGTGCGCAACCCCGACAGCGTGGTGGAGCACGAGGCCACCACCAGCCGAATCAGCGACGACCAGGTCTTCTACTGCCGCCAGCGCGGCATCAAGGAGGAGGACGCGGTCTCGATGATCGTGAATGGTTTCTGCCGCGAGGTGTTGGCCGAGCTGCCGATGGAGTTTGCCGTGGAGGCGCAGAAGCTGCTGGGTCTGAGCCTGGAAGGCAGCGTGGGCTGAGGGTGGAATCCGCAGATGGCCACGCAGGGCTCGAAACGGATCGAAGACCACGAAGAGAAGCGAGTGCGGTCCGGGGGGCTGGCGATGGTCAGCGGGACCGCCTGGTGGGCGGGAGGCGGCGTGCCGACGCGACCCGGCGCGCAGACAGGAGCGAAGATGCTGCAGATCCACAACCTGCACGCCAGTGTGGCGGGCAAGGAAATTCTCAAGGGCCTGACGCTGGACGTGAAGCCCGGCGAGATCCACGCCATCATGGGGCCCAACGGCTCCGGCAAGAGCACGCTGGCCAACGTGCTGGCCGGGCGCGACGGCTACGAGGTCACGGCGGGCGACGTGCTCTACCAAGGGCGCAACTTGCTCGACCGCGAGCCCGAGGAGCGCGCCGGCGACGGCATTTTCCTGGCCTTCCAGTATCCGGTGGAGATTCCGGGCGTGCCCAATCTCTACTTCCTGCGGATGGCGCTCAACGCCCAGCGCCGACACCGCGGCAAGCCCGAGATCCCGGCGGAGGACTTCCTGCGCCTGGTCAGCGAGAAGCTCAAACTCGTGCACCTGGAGGACGGTCTGCAGAAGCGCGCCGTCAACGAGGGCTTCTCGGGCGGCGAGAAGAAGCGCAACGAGATTTTCCAGATGCTGATCCTCGAGCCGCGGCTGGCCCTGCTGGACGAGACGGACTCGGGCCTGGACATCGACGCGCTGAAGATCGTGGCCGAGGGCGTCAACGCCATGCGCTCGCCGGACTTCAGCGCCGTGGTGGTGACCCACTACCAGCGCCTGCTGGATTACATCGTGCCCGACCAGGTGCACGTGCTGGCCGGCGGCCGGATCGTAAAGACCGGCGGCCGCGAGCTGGCCCTGGAGCTGGAGAAGTGCGGCTACGGCTGGCTGACCCAGGAGGTCACGGCATGAACGGAGCCCGTACCCTGGCGGGTTGGTTGACGGATCCTCCCGAAGACGCCGGGTTGGTGGCCGGTGCGGAACGCACGCGTCTGGCCTTGCGGGCCCTGGAACTGGGGCTGCCCACGGCTCGTGACGAGGCCTGGCGCTACTCGCGTCTGGAGGGTCTGGCCGAGGAAGAGCTGATGCTGGCCGGCGAAGGTCCCGCGCCCACGGCCCCGCAGCTCACGGCCCTGACGCCCGAGGGCGTGCGCGTGGACCGTGTGGTGGTGGTCAACGGCCGCCTGATGCCCGAACTCTGCGAGATCGGCCCGCTGCCCGCCGGCGTGGGTTTCGGCAGCCTGCGGGCGATGGCCCGGGCCGCCCAGGGGGGCCTGAAGGAGGCGGCGGACCTGCTGGAGCGGCTGGACAGCCTCTGCCGGCCCGATCAGCGCATGTTCAGCGCCCTCAACACGGCCCTGGCCGGCGACGCCACGGGGCTCTGGGTGCCCGACGGCGTCCGGCTGGAGCGTCCCCTGCTGGTGATCTCCCTGGTGCTGCCGGGGGCGGACGCGCTGCTCACCCAGCCGCGCCTGCTGGTGGTCATTGGCCGGGAGAGCCAGGCCAGCGTGATGGAGGCCCACGGCGGCTTCGGCCCCACGCCTTACTTCTGCAATGCGGTCAGCGAATTCCAACTGGGCGCGGGCGCCAGGCTCGAGCACCTGCGCGTGCAGCGCGATAGCCCAGCGGGCCGGCGGGTCTCAGGCGCTTTCCTGCGCGTGGAGGCCGGCGCGCACGTGCGCTCGCACACCTTCACCACCGGCGGACGCAGCGTGCGCAACGAGTTCCAGCTGGAGCTGGCCGGAGCGGGCGCGCGCGGCGAGGTCAACGGCCTGGCCCTGCTGAGCGGGGAGAGCGTGGTGGACAACCACACCCACGTGACTCACCTGGCGCCGGACTGCGAGAGCCGCCAGACCTTCCGCTCCATCCTGGCGGAACGCAGCCGCAGCGTGTTCACGGGCCGCATCCTGGTGGCCCGCGACGCCCAGCGCACGGACGCCGTGCAGTCCTTCGCCGGCCTGCTGCTCTCCGACACGGCCCGGGCACTGGCCCGTCCGCAGCTGGAGATCCTGGCCGACAACGTGAAATGCACGCACGGCGCCACGGTGGGCAGCCTGGACCCGGACAGCCTGTTCTATCTGCGCAGCCGGGGCATCCCCAAGGCTTTGGCGCGCCGCCTGATGATCCACGCCTTTTGCTCGGACATGCTGGGTCGCGTGCGCACCTCGGAGATGATCAATCCGCTGGACCGCCTGGTGACCCGCACATTGGCGGAGCAGGCATGAGCGTGCTGGACGTGGAGGCGCTGCGCGCGCAGTTCCCGGCCTTGGACCAGCTGGTGCACGGCAAGCCGCTGGTCTACCTGGACAACGCGGCCACGACCCAGAAGGCCCAGGCCGTGCTGGACGCCCTGGACGGCTACTACCGCGGCGACTGCGCCAACGTGCACCGCGGCGTGCACACGCTGAGCGCGCGCGCGGGTGAACGCTTCGAGGCCGTGCGCGAGACCATCCGTGCCCGGCTGAACGCCACCAGCACCGACGGCGTGATCTTCACGGCTGGCACCACGGCGGCCATCAACCTGGTGGCCGACTCCTTCGGCCGCGCTTTCGTGCGCCCGGGGGACGAGATCCTGGTGAGCGGCCTGGAGCACCACTCCAACCTGGTGCCCTGGCAACTGCTCTGCCAGCGGAGCGGGGCGGTGTTGCGCGTGGCCCACGCGGACGCCGACGGCGTGGTGTCCACGGAGACCTTCGCCGCCGCGCTCTCGGAGCGCACGCGGCTGGCGGCCTTCACCCACGTCTCCAACGCGCTGGGCACGCTGAATCCCGTGGCCAAGTGGACGGCCCTGGCGCACCGGGCGGGCGCCCGCGTGCTGGTGGACGGCGCCCAGGCCGTGGCCCACCTGGGCGTGGACCTGCAGGCCATCGACTGCGACTTCTACGCCTTCAGCGGGCACAAGGTCTACGGACCCACCGGGATCGGCGCGCTGGTGGGCAAGCCCGAACTGCTGGAGCAGCTTCCGCCCTGGCAGGGCGGCGGCGACATGATCAGCCACGTGGGTTATGAGTGCTCCGAGTACAACACACTGCCCTGGCGCCTGGAGGCGGGCACGCCACACATCGCGGGCGCCATCGGGCTGGGTGCGGCGCTGGAGTTCCTGGGCGGCCTGCCGCTGGACGAACTTGTTGCGCATGAGGACCGGCTGCTGGAGCGGGCCTGCGCCGAGCTGGACGCCATTCCCGGCGTCGTGCGCGTGGGCCGGGCCCCGCGGCGGGTCAGCGTGCTCTCCTTCGTGGTGGACGGCGCCCATCCCAGCGACGTGGCCACCCTGCTGGACCTGGAGGGTGTGGCCGTGCGCAGCGGCCACCACTGCGCCCAGCCGCTGCTGGAGCGCCTGGGGCTGCCGGGCACGGTGCGCGCCTCCTTCAGCCTTTACAACACCGAGGCCGAGGTGGAGCGCCTGGCGGCCGCCCTGCGCAAGGCCCTGCGCCTGCTCGGTGTCGGCTGACGCGGAACTGTCGGGAATCCGAGGACACGAAGGATACGAAGAGCGGGAGAAGAGCACGGAGTGGTGACAGGTTGAGAAGGAAGACGTCGGCACATCGAAACAGGTTTGCGCTTCGTGGTCTTCCTTCGGCGTCGTGATCTCCGTATCCGAATTCGGGAGCAGAATCATGCTGGACAAGCAGGCCTTGGAAGAGCGGATCGTCGCGGCGCTGAAGAAGGTCTTCGACCCGGAGATTCCGGTGGACATCCACTCGCTCGGGTTGATCTACGGCGTGGACATCGCCGACGACGGCTTCGTGCAGGTGAGCATGACCCTGACCACGCCCAACTGCCCCGAGGCCGAGGCCCTGCCCGGGCGGGTCACCGAGTGCGTGCTGGACGTGGACGGCGTGCAGGGCGTGCACGTGGACCTGGTCTGGGAACCCACCTGGACCAAGGACATGATGAGCGACGCGGCCCGGTTGCAGCTGGGCTTCTTCTGATGGTAGGCCTGGATCCCGCCCTGCGCGGCCGGGTGATGGCGGCGTGGCTGGAGCTGGAGGAGGTGCGCGTGGCCCCGGCCACGGCCGAGCAGGCGACGGCCTTCGCCGGGCTGGAGTGCGAGCTGCTGAGCCTCTGCGGCGGCCGGACGCCGGCGGAGATCGAGGGTCTGCAAGCCGCGCGACGCCTGTATCACGCCGCCGGAGTGGATCCCACCCGCACCCGGCCCTCGTCTGAGGCCCTGCTGCGGCGCGTGCTCAAAGGGCAGGGCCTGCCCAGCGTGAACAACGCCGTGGACGCGGGCAACGAACTCTCCCTGCGCACACTGTTGCCGCTGGGCCTCTACGACGCCGGGTGGATCCAGGGCGAGGTGGAGCTGCGGCTGGGGCGGCCGGGGGAGTCCTACCCGGGCATCCGCAAGGAGGAGGTCCACCTGGAGGGCCGGCTGGGCCTTTTCGACGCCAGCGGCCCTTTCGGCAGCCCCACCAGCGACAGCCCGCGCACGGCGGTGACGGAGGCGACCCGCCGCCTGCTGCTGGTGCTGTTCGCGCCCGGCGACCTGCCTGTGGCCCGGCTGGAGGGCGCGCTGGAACTGGGCGCGGAGCTGTTCGGCCAGTGGTGCGGCGCGCGGCCGAGCCGCAGCGGCCGCCTGGCCTGAGCCGCCCTTTCCCCCCGGGGATCCTGTTCGCTACCTTGCGGCCAGGGAAGGAACAGGAATATCATGCCACTCAGCCTCCATCTTGAATCGGAGGGGGTCCCCGCGCCCTCTCACCCCGGGGTCCGGCTCTACGTGGACGGCACGAGCCACGGCATCCGCGAAGACCGGGACATCGAACTCAGCCACTGGAATCCCAGCACCACGCCGGAGATCTTCCAGGCCGACAGCTCCACCGAGATCGCCCTCAATTTCCTTGTGTTCGGGCGCTTGCCGGCGGAGGGGTTGGTGATCAACAACCATCTGGACGTGGATGGCATTCTCTCGGCCTTCGCCCTGCTGGAGCCCGCGACGGCCCTGGCCCAGCGTGAGCTGCTGGTGGCCGCGGCGGAGACAGGGGACTTCTGGGCCTGGGCGGATGAGGTGGCGCGCGTGCTGTGCGCGGCCTTCACCTTTGACCTGACAGGATCCCGGGGATGAGCCACGCCGTCGAGGCCACGCTCTGCTACGTGGAGCGCGCGGGCCACGTGCTGATGCTGCGCCGGGACAAGCGCCCGGACGATTACCACTACGGTCGCTGCAACGGTCTGGGCGGCAAGTTCGAGCCCGGCGAATCCCCGCTGGACTGCGCGCGGCGGGAGATCCTGGAGGAGTGCGGCCTGGTGGTGGGGCGCCTGCGTTTCGCCGGCCACATCACCTTTCCCCTTTTCGACGGAGTCCACGACTGGTCGGTTTTCCTTTTCCACGGAACGGAGGTGGCGGAGGGCGAACCGGTGGATCCGCCGGAAGGCCACCTGCTCTGGGTGCCGCGCGCGGGGCTGCTGGACCTGCCGCTCTGGGAGGGCGACCGCCATTTCCTGCCCTGGATGCTGGCCGGCCGCCGCTTCCTGGCGCGCTTCGACTACGAGGCCGGCGTCTATCTTGGCCACGAAGTCTGCTTCCTGGACGACTAGACGCCCGGCTGGCTCCCTGTCTCCTTGGTTACCAACTCACCACAGAGGCACAGAGGCACAGAGGCACAGCGTGGTGATTGGACTCGGCCTGGGTTGGGTTTATTCATCCTAGAACCACTTGCGCAGGAAGACTCGAAGGCTCGAAGCGCTTTGTGTCACGTGAGGTGAAGGCCTTCAGGCCTGAACCAGAGAATGGGTGAAGCCCGAAGGGCGAACCAGCGAACGAGGCGTCAGGAATCGGGACCCTCGGGCCGCTTGTTCGACGCCGGCCGTGAGGCCGGCTAGTTCGGCCCGCTGAGAAAAAGCGCCTCTTTGGCTCCACCTTTCTGGCACCAGCAGAAAGGTGGAAAACAAGGGGATCACAGAAGATGACAGGGATGCTGAGAACCCCCATCCCGACCTTCCCCCTTGCCGGGGGAAGGGGCGACTGAGCGAGAGGAGAGCCCCGCGTGCAACGCGTGATCCTGGCGGGATGCCCCCTGAGCGCTGAGATGGTCTGTCCGCTGGTCTGAATCGACACACATCGACAGGAGGTTCCGTGAACCGCATCGTGCGCATCGCCAACGGCCAGGGCTTTTGGGGCGATTCCATCGACGCTCCCGTGCATCTGGTGGAGCGCGGCGGGATCGACTTCCTCACCCTGGACTACCTGGCCGAGGTGACCCTGTCCATCATGCAGCGCCAGCGGCTGAAGAACCCCGAGACCGGTTACGCGCGGGACTTCGTGGAGCTGGCCGGCCGAATCCTGCCCCGCTGCCTGGAGCGCGACATCCGCGTGGTGACCAACGCCGGCGGCGTGAATCCGCGGGCCTGCCGCGAGGCGCTGGGCCGCGTGGCGGCCAAGCTGGGCAAGCGCGTGCGCATCGGCGTGGTGGAAGGCGACGATATCCTGGAACGTGTGGCCGAATTGGAGGCCGCGGGCGCCAACTTCCGCAATCTCGAGACCGGCGAGTCCTTCGACGCCGTGCGCGACCGGATCAGCTCGGCCAATGTCTACATCGATTCCTTCTGCCTGGCGGAGGCGCTGGACCAGGGCGCTCAGATCGTGCTGGCCGGCCGTGTCTCCGACCCCGGCCTGGCGCTGGGCCCACTGGTGCACGCTTTCGGCTGGGGCCGCGCGGACTGGGATCTGCTGGCCGCCGGCACGCTGGCCGGCCACGTCACCGAGTGCGGCGCCCAGTGCACGGGCGGCAACCACAGCCGCTGGTGGGAGGTGCCCGACCTGGCCGGGATCGGCTATCCCGTGGTGGAGGCCGGCCCGGACGGCTCCTTCGTGGTGACCAAACAGCCCGGCAGCGGCGGCATGGTGACGCGCGAGACCGTGGGCGAGCAGATCCTTTACGAGATGGGCGATCCGCACAACTACATCAGCCCGGATGTGCGCGTGGACTTCACGTCCTTCCGGCTGGAGGAGGAGGCTCGCGACCGCGTGCGGATCAGCGGCGTCCGCGGCCTGCCCGCCACGGATACTTTCAAGGTTTCGTTCTCGTATCACGCTGGCTGGAAGGCCCACGGCCAGCTCACCGTCAGTGGGCCGCGCGCGCGGCTCAAGGCGGCCCGGGTGGCAGAGATCATCTGGGAGCGGCTGCGCCAGGCGGGCTGCCATTTCGTGCACACGGAGACCGAGTTCCTCGGCCTGGATTCCTGCCACCCCGGCATCCGGCCAGCTCCCGCCCAGGTGAACGAAGTGGTGCTGCGGCTGGGCGTGCGCGACCCCGACGCGGGGATGGTGGAGCGCTTCGGCAAGGAGCTGGCGCCGGTGATCACCAACGGACCCCCGGGGATCACGGGCTTCGCCGGCGGGCGGCCCAAGCCCCAGGAGATCATCGCCTACTGGCCGGCGCTGGTGCCCAAGCAGCTGATCCGGACCAGCGTGAACGTCGAAGAAGCGGGAGCCTGAGATGCGCATCCGACTGGAGCAGATCGCCTGGGCCCGCAGCGGCGACAAAGGCCCGAACAGCAACGTGGGCGTGCTCTTCCGCCACGAGGCCCTCTACCGCTGGGCCCTGGAGACCCTGAGCGTGGAGCGCGTGGGTGCGCACCTGGCCCGCATCGCCCAGGGCGGCGTGATCCGCTACGAGCTGGACAACCTCCGGGCGCTCAACTTCATCCTGAAGGACAGCCTGGGCGGCGGGGGCAGCGAGTCCCTGCTCAACGACGCCCAGGGCAAGACCCACGGTCAGGCCCTGCTGCAGCTGGAGTTGGAGCTGCCCGAGGCGCTGGCCCACCTGGTGGATCCGTTGCCCGCGGAGGACCTGTAACCAACTGCACGGCCCGCCTACCAATCGGCTAAACGAAAGGGCCGGCATGCGCCGGCCCTTTCCATTGGCTGCTATTCGTCCACGCGGGGCTGTTTGACGAAGGGCGGCGCGGCGCGGCGGCCCGCCCGGGCGTCCAACTTCGGGATGCCGACTGGATCCGCGACCCGCAGCGCCCCTTGCCACGACTTCACTTGATAGCAGCGCCGGCCGTCGGACAGGGCACCCGCGTCCGTCCAGGCAGCGCCCGGCACGCTGGCCAGGAAGATATAGCCCGAGAAAGGCTGGTCGCTGCCGTAGACGTGATACGCATCGGCCCCCGTGGGTGCCCACGTCAGCTGCGCGTCGCCGCCCGCCGTCGTGATCTGCAGGGTCACGGGCGCCAGGTTGAAGAGCGTGCCTGTGAGACAGACGTCGTCCACGTACCAGTACCAGTCGTTGAGGTCGGAGTATTCGAAAGCGATCCGCACCTGGGTTTGCCCGGCGGCCCAGGAACTGATGTCCAGCGTGTTGAGACCATCGATGATCTCCTCCCCCGCACTGCCGTCGGAGGCCCACTCGCCCAGCAGGTAGGGCCAGGTCAGACCGCCGTCCAGCGAGCCGCGCATCTGGGCCAGAGTCCAGGCGCCCGAGTAGCCCATCTTCAGGTGGTGCCAGAAATCCAGCTGCAGGCTGGCCTGCTGGCTGCAGTCGAAGACCGGGCTGAGCAGGCTGGCGTGGTCCACCTGCCCCGGGCCCGTGTACTGGATGTAGGCCGTTTGGCCCTGGCCGTCGTAGGTGGTGAGACCCCAAGTGCTGCCCGCGGGCTCGTGGAGGATGACGCTGAAGTCGTCCAGCCCGGCGCTGAAGTCCTGGCAATACTGCAGGCCGACCGGGGCCAGGATCTGGAAGTCCCAGATCGGGCTGACGCTGGGGTTGGCCAGCGGTGAGGCGTCCACGGCCGTGATGCGGTACTCCACCAGGGAGGGCGTGCTGAGCGGGCCGGGAATCGCCGTGTGCCAGTTGGGTGCCACGGTCAAGTTCATGGGCAGCAGGCTCCAGCCGCCGCCGTTGACGCGGTACTCCAGGCTGGCGGATGCCACGCCGGAGGCGTCGCTGATCTGTGCGTCCACGGGCCAGGGACCCAGGGCGTCCCCGGTGTCGGGCAGGCTGGAGTGGCTGATCAGCGGGCCGCTCTGGTCCGTGCCGCCCGTCACCACAACCTGGAGCAAGTTGGACCAGCCGCTCAGGTCGTTCTGGGCGTCCCGGGCGCGCACTCTGTAGAACCAGATGCCGGTGGAGTGATCGGTGAAGGAAAAATCGGTGGCGGGGTGGGCGCTCGCCAGCGTGGTCTCCGAGGTGAAGCTCACCACCGGGCTGAAATCATCGACGTAAATGCCCTCGTTGAGCACGTAGCCGTCGGTCTCGTAGCGCAGGCGCACCTGGATGGACTGACCCACCCAGGCCGTCAACGGGAAAGTGGCCAGCACGAAATCGCTGGACGCGCCCGTGATCCCGTTGCCATCGTTGCGGCCATTGGGGTTGTTGGTGGTGGTGCCGGTGCCCGCCAGGCCGGTCCAGCTGGTGCCGTTGGGGGAGACCTCCACGTAGGCGTAGTCGTAGTCGGGCTCGATGTTGTACCACATGCGCAGGCTGATCTGCATTCCGGCCGTGACCGAGATGGGCTGGTTGAGCAGGCTGATGGCGTTGCGGTTGTGGCCCGTGCCACCGAAGAAGCTGGAGGGCGCGCTGTAGGAGCGGGCGCTGCTTGGCGCGAAGGCGGCCGTGCCGCCGGTCCAGTTGGCCGCGTTGGCGAACGCATCGCTGCCCTGGATCAGGCCGCTCAGCTCGCGCAGTTCATAGGAGACAGCGGGAATGTCGGGGTCGGGCGCGGCGGTGGTCCAGGTCAACGCGAAGTCCGGATTGGTCTCCGCCGGGCCGCTGATGGCGGGCGCGGCGGGCGCTCCCAGGGACCAGGGGTTGCCCGCGATTTCCGCGAACAGCAGGTTGGGTTCGAGATTCTCCGCCACCAGGGCCGGAATGCGCGACTCCGCCGGCCAGAAGCCGTCGCCGCTGGTGCCCACTTCGGTGGTGATGGACATGATCCGCGCGTGCTCGCCCGTGGCCCCGTGGCCCCAGTCCACGGCGTCGCCGTTGGTGTTGTAGAGCAGCTCCCAGGCCGTGCCGCAGGCGTACCCGTTGTCCGCGCTCAGCAGGTCCGTCATCGCCACGTAGCCCGTGTGCCAGGGCTCCTCGCAGTGGATGTCCATGTAGCCGTAGGGATAGATCATCAGGTTGCTGTAACTGTGGTAGGACTGCATGGCGGCAAAGGAATGCGCGTTGACGAAGCTGCGCACCGCCTGGGTCTCCAGCTCGCTGTTGGCGGAAGGTCCGCGATAGGTGTCGCTGGAGGGCGTGGGACTCGAACCCACGTTGTCGTAGCCCCACTGGTAGCCGAAGTTGCGGTTCAAGTCCACGCCGTAGCTGCCGTCGCCGTTGTTGCGTCGGTTCTTGCGCCACATGCCGCCGCCGGCGGGATTGGTGGTTTCGTTGTAGAGCACGCCGTCTGGGTTCAGGAAGGGGATGAACCACAGCTCGCGGCCGTCCACGATGTCGGTCACCCGGCTGTCCGTGCCGTAATTGTCCGTCAGGTGATGCAGGAAGTGGAGCAGCACCTCGATGGTGATGGCTTCCCGGGCGTGGATGTAGGCGCCGAACAGCACCTCGGGCTCGGCCTCGTCCACACCGGGGTTGTCGGAGAGCTTGAAGGCCCAGATGGTGTTGCCGCCCACCGTGGTGCCGATGCTGAAAGGCGCGCCCACGATCTCGGGGAAATCCGCGTGCAGCTGCTGGATTTCCGCCATGCCCTCGCTATACGTGTGGTAGGCGCCGTAGTTGCGGTCCGCGGCGAAGCGCGAGGCATAGAACTCCTCCAGGTCCGTCACCAACAACTGGGGCGCCAGACCGGCCCGGCTCAGGGCCGCCAAGTCGGCGTCGTCCACGGGCAGCTCCACCCCCGCCTCCGTGAACACCGTGCCGCAGGGATCCAGCCCGCTCAGCGCCGACCGTAGACGGACCAGATCCTGCTTGTCTTGCAGGGGGACGAACACCTGGTGCCAGGCGGCCTGCACAGACGGCAGGGCCAGCAGCAGAACTGCCAGTCGGATTACAATGGACATGCTGACTCCCAAGCTGGGTGATTCCGGCAGCGCGGTTCCGGTCGCTGAGTGCGAGGGTGGTGGGCGCCGGACGCCGGAGCTTAGGTGTTGAAGCTGGGAATAGCGAGCGGAAGCTGGCGGCCCGTCGGGTTTGGCCACTGGGCATGGGCGCTGGCGCGCCGGCGGGCGGGGATCAGTCCTTGAGGGGCTGCATGTCCTTGATGCGCTGCTTCAGTTCCCGGGCCCGCTCGTCCCGCGGATGCTCGCGCAGGTGTTTCTTGATCCACTCCGTGGCCTGCTTGCGATCGCCCACGAAATAGTAGGCCAGGGCCAGTGTGCGGGCCACGCCCTGGTCCATGGACTTCTGCTTGTCCAGCTGGAGCAGGCGCTGGCCGGTTTGGATCATCCCCGGGGCGAAGCCGGCGGACAGGTATTCGGCGTGCAGGCGATAGAGTGCGCGCTCCTCGGTGCCGGGCATCAGCATGGCGCGCTTGTAGCATTCCAGCTGCTCGTTGTAGCAGCCATCCATGTCGAAGGAGTTGAGCCGGGCGTGCAGGTCGGCCAGCAGCAGGATGTCCTCGCCGGTCATGCCGCGCCGGGGAGCCGCCTTGATGGCCCAGTCGCGCCAGTCCACCGCGGGACCCGCCTGGATGGCCTGCTTGAGGCTGTCATTGGCTTCGCGCTGCTGCAGGTTGAAGAAGGCCTCGAAAGTGCGGATGCCCAGGCCCAGACTGTCGCGCAGGGCCTGGACGCGCTGCTCCTGCTGGGCCAGGGAGTCGGCGGCGGATTGGGCGCGGACCGGGAGGGTGGCCAGCAGCAGAAACAGCAAGGCAAGGCGGAGCAGGGAAAGGCTCACGCGAGGTACTCCGAATAGTCCGGGCGCTCGATGATCCGGTTGTTCTCGTCCAGCACGATCACCTCGGGCAGAGGCCGGTCCTGGGCATCCACCCAAGCGAAGCTCATGATCACCAACTGGTCTCCCACCTGACAGAGTCGTGCCACGCCGCCGTTGGGGGAGACTTCGCGCGTGCCGCGCGAGGCCGGGATCAGGTAGGTCTCGAAGCGCTGGCCGTTGGTGAGGTTGCCCACCAGGACCTTCTCGAAGGGGACCAGGCCGCAGGCCTCGTAGATCTCCGGATCCACGGCCAGACTGCCGTTGTAATCCAGATGCGTGGCCGTCACCCGGGCCTTGTGGATTTTCGATTTGAGAACCTGCAGGGTCATCGTTCGTCCTGTTCCACCATGACTTTACCCAGTGCCCGCCATCGTTCTGGGGGCCGACGAGTATAGCATTGGACAGGGGGAGAGTCATCCGCCTGGCGCCGGATCGGAGAGCCGAGTCCGGGGGACTCCACGAGGGTCGCCGCCGGCCTGACGGGCCGCGGAGCGCCCTGTCCAGCGGAGGCGACCCTGGCGCCGGGAACCCGGGCCCGCCACGCCCCGGCTTGGCCCTTCGGAGGTGGAATCCTATTATCCCGCCGTCATCGACCGGAAAGGGTGTCGTGAATCCACGCTTCGCTGAACTGCTTATCCTCCTACTGCGGCGCTTCATGGAACAGGAGCCCGGCACAGATCTCCGTCCGGAGGTGCTGGCCGAGGATCTGACGGCCATGGGATTCCAGGCGGAGGAAGTCTCCCAGGCGCTGGGCTGGCTGCTGGAGAAGCTGGAGATGCCGACGGAGAGCCTGACGGGCGACGTGGTTCATGCCACCAGCCGCCGCATTCTGCACCAGGCGGAGGCCCACTACCTCACCCCAGAAGCACGTTCCTTCCTGGCGGAGCTGCAAAACCACAGCCTGCTGGATCCTGGCGAGACGGAGACAGTCATCGAGCGGGCGATTTGGATGCACCGCACCAGCGTGCCCCTGGACGACCTGCGCTCCTTCGTGGACCACTACATGCTGGGTCAGGCGCGCCTGGACCCCGGTCAGCAAAACCGGGTGGTGCTGCCTTTCCACGCCAGCCGTCATTAGCCGGACCCGAACCGGGCGTCGTGCCCGTCCGAGCGGAGTCCTCCCGTCCTCTCAGCCCGCAGGTGTGGACGGCCCAAGCCAGAGATGATCAACGCCATGGCCCATACCCTCGTCATCGTCGAATCTCCCACCAAGAGCAAGACCATCGGGCGCTATCTGGACGGCTACAAACCCGGCCTCTACCGGGTGACCAGCAGCGTCGGGCACATCATCGACCTGCCGGAGCGCGAGCTGGGCGTGGACATCGAGAACGGCTTCACGCCCACCTACGAGCCGGCCGCCCGCAAGGGCAAGGTGATCGCCGAGCTGCGCAAACTGGCCAAGGAGGCCGGCGAGGTGCTGCTGGCCACAGACCAGGACCGCGAGGGTGAGGCCATCGCCTGGCACATCGCCAACGTGCTCAAGGGCTACGCCAAGAAGGGCGTGCCCGTGCACCGCATCCGCTTCAACGAGATCACCAAGCAGGCCATCGTGGCCGCCGTGCAGCACCCCGAGGCCGTGGACCAGAACCGCGTGGACGCCCAGCAGGCGCGCCGGGTGATGGACCGGCTGGTGGGTTACCAGGTCAGCCCCATCCTTTGGAAGACCGTCAGCCGCGGCTTGTCCGCCGGGCGTGTGCAGAGCGTGGCCGTGCGCCTGATCTGCGAGCGCGAGGAGGAGATCAACGCCTTCACGCCGCAGGAGTATTGGTCCTTCACCGGGCAGTTCGGCAGCGCCCAGGGCGAGTCCTTCGAGGCCGAACTGCAGCGGATCTTCGCCGACGCCGCCACGGCCCGGCGCGAGGCGGGCAATCCCAAGGGCGGGGAGAAGCCCGAGGTGCGCACGGCGGTGGAGGCCGCGTCCTTAAAAGAGGAAATGGAAGCCGCGGACTGGGTCGTTCAGACCATCGGCGAGAAGCAGGTGAGCCGCAAGGCGCCTCCGCCCTTCATCACGTCCACCCTGCAGCAGGACGCCGCGCGCCGGCTGGGCTTCAGCCCCAAGAAGACCATGATGGTGGCCCAGCAGCTCTACGAGGGCATCGAGCTGGAGAACGGCGAGCGCGCCGGTCTGATCACCTACATGCGAACCGACAGCATGCGCCTGTCCGACGGCGCCGTGCAGGAGGCCCGCCAGCTGCTGACCGAGCGCTACGGCCCGCACTGTGTCCCTGACAAGCCCGTCGTCCATCGCGGCAAGGGCAAGGCCCAGGACGCCCACGAGGCGATCCGGCCCACCAGCCTGGGTTGGGCGCCCGAGCAGCTGTCACACAGCCTGAACCGCGACCAGCTGCGGCTCTACGCCCTGATCTGGAACCGCTTCCTGGCCTGCCAGATGGTGCCCGCGCTCTTCAACCAGCGCTCCATCGACCTGCTGGGCGGGCGCTTCCTCTTCCGGGCCACGGGCAGCGTGCTGGCCCGCAAGGGGTACCTGGAGGTCTACGAGGATATCTCCGAGGTCGAGGCGCCCGAGGACGCGGACGGCACCAAGCCGGCGGCCAAGAGTCGCGCCGTGGCCAAGGCCGGCGCCCCGGCCATCCGCAACAAGACCATTCCATTGCACATCGCCCAGGGCGAGGCGGCCACTCTGGCCGAGCTGGCGGCCGAGCAACACTTCACCAAACCGCCTGCCCGCTTCAGCCAGGAGAGCCTGATCAAGGCGCTGGAAGAGCTGGGCATCGGCCGGCCCTCCACCTACGCGTCCATCGTGGACATGATCCTCAAGCGCAAATATGTGGAGCTGAAAGAGCGGCGCTTCTTCCCCTCGTCGCTCGGCGTGACAGTGAACCACATTCTGGTCAATCACTTCACCCAGATTTTCAGTGTGGACTTCACCGCCCGGATGGAGGAGGAGCTGGACCTGGTGGAGTCGGGCCGGGACTGGCGCAGCGTGGTCCAGGACTTTTACGGGCCCTTCTCCGCGGCCCTGAGCGCGGCGGACTCGGCCCGGGCGGAGATCCGCGCCGCCACCCGCGAGGAGGTGGGCGAGGCCTGCCCGGAGTGCGCCCAGCCGCTGATCTACAAGCACGGCCGCAACGGGCGCTTCATCGCCTGCACGGGCTTTCCGGACTGTCGCTACACGCGCAATCCGGGCAGCGACACGCCCCATCCCACGGAGACCGACGAGATCTGCGCGACCTGTGGCGCGCCCATGAGCGTCAAGCACTCGCGCTACGGACCCTTCCTGGGCTGCAGCCGCTACCCGGAATGTAAGCAGACCAAGCCCTTCGACCTGGGGGCGGCCTGCCCGCGCAAGGATTGTGACGGCAAACTGAGCGAGCGCCGCAGCAAGCGCGGCAAGACCTTCTTCGGCTGCACGCGCTACCCGGCCTGCGACTACGCCACCTGGGACCGCCCGGAAAAAGTGGCCTGCCCCAGTTGCGGCTTCTCATGGATGGGCCGCAAGACCGGCCGGGATGGCGACACGGATCTGCACTGCCCGCGCTGCGGCTTCAGCCAGGACGGCGAATTGCTGAAGCAGGGCGAGGGCCCGGAGAGCGACGCCTCCTGATCCGGCCAAGCCGCGGGCCAATCGCGGTGGTCGGGCCTCCCGGCTGGAATCGCCGGCCCGGACCTTCAAGTCCGGGCCCCCGCCAGCCGATCTTGACAGCAGGCCGCCCTGGTCGGGCGGCCCATTCCCAGCAACGGCCGCGTGGGTCGGCCGGTGCGGAAAGGCGCCAGGCATGAGTGCACGGGACAGGCGAGTCCAGCCGGTGACAGTCCCCCCTGGAACCCGGCAAGCCGCCTCCCTCCAAGCCTTTCTCGAGCACCTGGGCCACGAACGCCGCCTCTCCCCCGCCACCTTGCTGGCCTACGGCCGCGACCTGCTGGGCTACCTGGATTCCCTGGTGGACGGGGCCAATCCCTTCGATCCGGCTGAACTGCGCGACTACCTCAGCCTGCGCCTGCGCCAGGGCCTGAGCCGGCGCAGCGTCGCGCGCTGCCAGGCCGCGCTGCGCTCCTGGTGCCGCTGGTTGCAGTCCCGCGGCCGCCTGGAGGACAATCCCGCCGCCGGCCTGCCCGCCGTCAAGCAGGAGAAGCGCCTGCCCGAGGTGCTGAGCGAGCGCGAGGTGCGCGAGGCCATCGAAGGAATTCCCACCGCCGACTTCGCCGACTGCCGCGACCGGCTGATCCTCGAACTGCTCTACGCCGGCGGCATGCGCCTGTCCGAGCTGACGGCGCTCAACCTGCACGACCTGCAGGGCGAGCTGGTGCTGCTGTTCGGCAAGGGCGCCAAGGAGCGGCTGATTCCCGTGGGCCGGCAGGCCCGGCTCGTGCTGGAGCAGTGGCGGCCCCTGCGGCGCGAACTGCTGCTGGAGGTCGGACGGCCGGAGGAGCCCGCGCTGCTGGTCAACCGCCGGGGCGGCCGCCTGAGTGGGCGCAGCGTGGAAAGTCTGGTGCGCGCGCGGCTGGAGCAGGTCTGCTCCCGGCGCACGCTCTCGCCCCATATCCTGCGCCACAGTTTTGCCACGCATCTGCTGGACCGCGGCGCCGACCTGCGCGTGGTGCAGGAGCTGCTGGGCCACGCCTCGCTATCCACGACCCAGATCTACACGCATGTCAGCGTGAAGCGCATGCAGGAAGTTTACCAGTCGGCCCATCCGCGCGCGGGGCATCCCCCGGCGGGCGAAACCGGCACGAAGGATCCCAAGCTCTCAGAGGAGGTCCCATGAAAACTAACGTCACCTCACGCCATTTCCGGGCCAGTGACACACTGAAGAGGCATGCGGAGGAGGAAGTCACGCGCCTGGACAAGTACTTCGACAGCATCATGGAATGCGACGTGATCCTGTCCTTCGACGTGCACCAGAACAAGACGGCCGAGCTGGCCATCCACGTTCCGGGCGAGCGTCTGGTGGCGGAGGAGACCAGCGAGGATTTCCACAAAGCCATCGACGCGGCGGTGCTGAAGCTGGAAAAACAGGTGCAGCGCTTCAAAGACAAGTTGAAGAAGAAGCACTAGGATCTGAGCCGATGACGGACGACGACGCGGGCCGGCCGAACCGGCCCGCTTGTTTCCCGGTCCGCGGCTCCTGACCTTCTGCAGCCGCGCGCGGAGAGTCCGCGTGCCCAGCCAAGGAGAGGCGGCCCATGACCACCGAGTCGGCGAGCAAGCAACTCAGCGTGCGCCAGTTCTTCGAGGAGGAACACGAGGAGCTGTGCCTGACCCTGCTGTCGGATCCCCACCAGCTGGATCGGCTGATTCCGCAGAAGAACCTCCATCGGCCGGGCCTGGCGCTGGCCGGCTACCTGGATTTGTTCACCCACGATCGCATCCAGGTGCTGGGGAACACGGAGATCTCCTACCTGCGCTCCTTAAGCGCGGAGAAGTGCGCCGAGGCCTTTGAGAAAGTCTTCCAGCTCGTCATCCCCTGCCTGGTGATCACCAACAGCAACCCGCCGGTGCGGCCGATGCTGGAATTGGCCGAGCGCGCAGGCGTGCCGGTCTTCCAGTCCGAGATGGGCACCACCGAGTTGTATCACCTGCTCTCGGACTACCTGGACGATTTCTTCGCGCCCACGGAGACGCAGCACGCCACGCTGGTTGACGTCTACGGCACGGGTCTGCTGCTGACGGGCAAGAGCGGCATCGGCAAGAGCGAAGTGGCCCTGGACTTGGTGGAGCGCGGGCATCGCCTGGTGGCCGACGACGTCGTGCAGGTGACGCGCAAGGCCGACCGCATCCTGATGGGCCAGGGCAACGACCTGCTCCAGCACATGATGGAAATCCGCGGGCTGGGCATCCTGGACGTGCGGCAGATCTACGGCATCAGCGCCGTGCGCATGCAAAAGCGCGTGGAGATGGTGGTCGAACTCTGCCTGTGGGAGGAGCGCGGCAACATCGACCGCACGGGCCTGGAGAAGGAGTCGGCGCAGATCCTGGGCATCGAGCTGCCGCTGGTGCGGCTGCCCATCTTCCCCGGCAAGAACATCACGGTGATCTGCGAGACCCTGGCGCTGAACCATCACCTCAAGGTTTACGGCTACAACAGCGCCGAGGAGCTGAACCGCCGCCTGCTGAAGACCATGGAGGAGCGCCGGCGGCTGCGGGCCTATCTGCGGCGGGACCCGGAATGAACCTGCTGCGCGCGCTGCTGATCACCCACGGCGAGCTGGGCGCGGCTCTGCTGGCCACGGCGGAGGAGATCATCGGTCCGCGCGAAGGCTTGGCGGCCCTGAGCAATCGCGGCCTCTCCCGGGACGGTCTGGTGGCCGAGCTGCGCGCGCGGCTGGCCGAGCTGCCGGCGGAGGACGCGCTGCTGCTCTTGGTGGACGCGCCGGGGGCCTCGCCCCACGTGGCCGCCCGCCTGCTGCTGGCTGGCCTGACGGGCGAGGAGCGCGGCCGCGTGCTGGGTCCCCTGACGGGCGTGAACCTGCCTCTGCTGCTGACCTTCCTGAACCGCCGGACGACCACGCCGCCGGAGGAGCTGTTGCCCCTGCTGGTGGAGCGGGGCCGGGCCGGCATTCTGATGTAGCCATGGTGGAGGAACGGGCGGCATGACAAAGGCGCCTCACTGGATCGTGCGCGTGGATGACCGGCTGGTGCACGGCCAGGTCTGCGTGGGCTGGTGCGACGTGCTGGGCATCCACCGGCTGGTGCTGGGGGACGACGTGATCGCTGCGTGCGAGTTCGAGCGCGAACTCTATGCCTGTTGCCCCGCCGATGAGCAGAGCCTGGAGTTCATGACCCTGTCCCAGTTGGCTGCCGCCCTGGCCGTCCCACCCGCCGAAACCACTCTGGCCGTATTGTCGGATCCCGCGTCCGCCGAGACCTTGCTGGAACTGGGCGCGCCGCTGTCCGAACTTCTGCTGGGCGGCCTGCATCATCAGCCCGGTGCCCGGGAACTAGCCAACTATCTCTTCCTCACTTCCGAGCAGGCAGCCTGCCTGCGCCGCCTGTCCGCCCGCGGGGTCCATCTGGTGGGTCAGCCCCTGCCCGACAGCCCGCGACTGGATGTGAACCGGCTGGTTTGACATACGCGCTGCGGGAGCATGGCTCTGTAAGAGCATGGCTTCGCTAAAGGAGCTTGATTCCACTCGGGCATGGTTTCTGCCGCATGGTTTGCCATCCGGACTCGCACAAGCTGCACAGCTTGGTTCCCGCCTGATTGCCCAACCACCATGTCGAGTCCGCCTGCCAGCATGTCAAGCATCCCGAACACGCCATTCCGGCACTTGCCAGCGGGATGTCGCGCCTGCCACCCGTCAGGAGGAACCATGCGCCGTCCGTTTATCCCTGTTGTCGCCGTGCTGCTGTTGGCCCTGGGAATTCCGGCGGTCCACGCCCAACAGGTGGACTTGGCCGGGTTCAGTTACCTCTCGAACGGCCAGATCAGCCCGCTGGGGAATCCGGTGAACTTTGCCTCCGGGCAGGTTTGGAGCGGAAGGGTGCATGTGAACGGCTCTGCGGGTCGCTCCCCGTTGGGTTATCCCCAGTTCACGGGGCCCTTTTCCCAGACGGAGCCTGCTGTCAACAACCTGAGCGAAGGTGAGTATGACGAGGTGTTCCAAGGGGGATGGTGCATTCCCCATGCCCCGCTGGAATGGGACTTCGAGGCAGACCTGGCGCTGATCCGCCAGGTCTGCCTGCCCGAACACCGCTGGGCGGCGGGCCTGCATCTGCTGCGCTTGCGGCACGCGGGCGGCGTGGAAGTGCGGAAGCTGTTGCTGGTGAAGTGAGTGCGGGAGCGATGCGGAAGTCCACTCTGGCGGGAGGCGCTTCCCTATATTCGGACGTCAAGGGAAGGGAGGAGCGCATGCGCGTCATGGCTCTGTTGGTGGGATTGTTGCTCTGGGCGGGTACGGCCGACGCCATTCTGCAACTGGATCTCCCCGCTGCCACACTGGACGAGGCCTGCCTGGACGGGCTTCAGGCCCGGTTGTATTGCGTGGGCAGTTCCCGACCCTGGCCCGCCACCAGCATCCTGACTCCCTCGGGCCATCCAGCCCACTGGCACCTGGTTTTCCAATATGACGACGAGTTGCGCGGCAAGCAGGTGGAAAGAGTGGAGCTGCAGGTGGGCAAGGAGCGCCGGCAATGGAAGCCGGGCAAGCAGGAGGCGGGCTATCCCGTCGGTCCGGCCTTTCCCCTGACGGGCAAACTGCGGCCTCTGGGACCCTGCGTCGCCGGCGCAGCCCCCGCCCTGCTACGCTTGGTGCCCGATCCTAAATCGCGGGCGACTTTGATCCAAGTCCATCTGGGCCGAGAAGGGGCCATGCGACTCGAAATCCTTGATCTACTTGGGAATTCGGTTTCAACTTTGGGAAGCGGCAACCGGCAGCGCGGGATCCACAACTTCCTGTTCACTGGCGCGGGCTTACCCGCCGGACTCTATCTATTGAAGCTGGAAGTGGACGGACGGCGGGAGATTCGCAAGCTGCTGCTTTCCTAAGCTGCCCAATGGCATGGCGCTTGCACTGAGCTCCGCGCACACGGCTCCCACCCCCGATTTCATTGGTGGGATCGTTTCGGAACTTTACATTCGACACAAAAAACAGCTAACCGGGAGAATCTTGTGAGAGTCCTGCGTACCGCCGGGTGTGGGTTGGTCGGCCTTGTTCTTTGTTGTTCCCAGGCCAATGCCCAGGGCGCCGACGATCCCCGCATGGCAGCCCCCGAAACGTCCTCCGGCATGCCCATGGTCCTGCCGGGCTATGCCCAGTTGGAAGGCTTCACCCTGACGGAGCCTGGCAGCATGAAGCCCCTGACCCATCGCCACATCGAGGTCATCACCGTGACGGGCGAAGTGGATCCCCCCTTCGCGGACGGGGATGACCGCATCCAGACCGTCAACCCGGAGTACAATGAGCCGCGCTTCAAGGAACTGATGAACCAGTTCCCGGGCCTCGTGAAGGCCACCATGACGATCTTCGTGGAAGAGCCCGATGCCGGCGACACGCGCGTCCAGCTCTGGGAGCGGGTGATTGTGCGCGTTTACGATTCCGAGGACAAGGATACGGCCCGCCACTACTGCGACACCACTCCCTGGAAAGCGCAGCCGGGCTTCAACGACATCACGCCCAAGCAAGTCCAGTTCGGGGCGTGGAAGTCCATCAAGAAGAGCCACAGCAACTCTAAATGAAATGGGGTCTCCCATGAAGAAACTCTCCCTGCTGACATTGTTGACCTTGGCTGGTGCTAGCTCCTCGTGGGCGATCTACCAGTTCGACGTGCGCATCGAAGACATGGTCGTCATCGACTGCTGGAACCCGGCCACCTGCGCGGCCACGGAAGGCTCCATCACCATCGTCAATGACAACGACGAGACGGACGTGCGGATCATCCCCGCCAGAATCATCCAGGGCGGCATTCCGGAGGCCTATGGCTTCGTGTGCGACGCCGACGAACAGGTGGACAACTGCGAAGGTGACGACAGCTTCACCATCACCGAGCGCCGTGCCCACTTCGAAGGCCCCGGTTTCCGCTACGACCTTGTGCGGACCCAGATGATCCCCTACCCCTGCAGCATTCCATTCCCCACACGGATCATTCCGCAGGCCGCCGACGGCTGCTGGATACCCGTGCAGGTCCCGGAGTGGACCTGGGAGAATTATCCCGAGGGTCTGGTGGAAGTGGTTGAAGACTTCGTGATCGCGGCCGGCGTGACCCTGTTCGTCGAGCCGGGCATCCACGCCAACATGGGCCCGGGCGTCAAGATCATCGTCCAGGACGGCGGCGACGTGGACGCCCAGGGCACGCTGGAAGACGGCATCGTATTCTACGGCCAGGGCTGGGGCGGCTTTGACTTCGAGGCCAACTCCGACGCCATGATGCGCTTTGTCACCGTCAAGAACGTGGCCTCCACGGACGACGGCGGCGCGTTCAACGTCGCCAGCGGCGCCTGGGTGCGGATCTTTGATTCCATCATTGCCCACAACAGCACCACGGGTGAAGGCGGCGCGGCCTTCGTGCAGGACAGCGGCATCTTGTCGCTGAACAGCTGCACGGTCTCCGACAACATGGGCGCCACTGTCGGCGGCGTCTATTTGAGCGGCGACCTTGCCCAGTTCGAGTGCAGCATGTCCATCATGAGCTTCGCCTCCCCGGCCAACACCGAGCTGGTGGGCACGGGCTACGCGAACGTCGGCTACACGAACATCTATCCCCAGGACACCGGCTTCCCCGAAGGGATGGAAGTGTTGAGCTGGTACTGCGACCCGGGCTACGTGGACGCGGCCAACTTCAACTACTACCCGTCCTTCTGGTCGGTTGAGGATCCCACCGTCGTGAACTGCCTCATCGATGCCTCCCCCAACGAACTCGAGTACGACCCCGACGGTACCCCCGGCGACCTGGGCGCCCTCCCCTTCGACCAACACGAAATCATGATGCCGGCGACGATCCTCACCGTGACCGACCGTCCCAACGATCAGGGCGGCTTCGTGCTGGTGGAGTTCCTGGCCTCCCCGAACGACGGCTCCCTGCTGAATCCGACCACCATGTACTCGGTCTGGATCCAGTATCCCGGCATGAGTGGTGACGAGTGGGTGTCCGCCGGCACGGTGGCCGCCATCGCCAACCCCGAGCAGCACTACTTCGTGCAGGTACCGACGCTGGACGACCAGTTCGACGGCAATGAAAACATCCACTCCTTCATGATCGGCACCCACAGCGTGCACTTCCCGGTGCCCGCCCCCTCCGCCGTGATGACCGGCTTCTCCCTGGACAACCTGGCCCCGGTCGCCCTGGCCTACACCAACGTGGGTGAATGGTATTACGACGTCTATCCGCCCAACGAGGACCGCATCGAGCTGAGCTGGGCCTCCAGCCCGGCCAATGACTTCTCTCATTACGAGGTGTGGACTTCCCTGGTGGACGATTACAGCACGGCCGAGCTGTTCTACACGGGCCCTGCGACCAGCAGCGTTTGGACCACCCCCTTCGGCGAGTTGGAAGAGGGCGACTACCTGTACTTCTGGGCCTTTGCCGTGGACGAACACGAAAACGGTGGCGTCGCGCTGCAGGGCGATGCCATCTATGTGGGCGTGAACGAGCGCCTGCCGCGCTCCTATGAGCTGGCCCAGAACTTCCCGAACCCCTTCAACCCCTCCACCACCATCAATTTCGCCTTGCCGCAGGCCGGCCAGGTGAAGCTGTCCGTCTACAACATGCTGGGCAACGTGGTGGCCACGCTGGTCAATGGCCAGAAGGCCGCGGGCAACTACAGCGTGAAATTCGACGGTAGCCAGCTGGCCTCGGGCGTCTACTTCTACAAGCTGGAGGCCGCGGGCTTCAGCGATCTGAAGAAGATGATCCTGGTCAAGTAAGTCGATCCTGATCCATCGTCCCGGGGGGCCGCGAGCCCCCCGGGATTTTTTTGTTCCCCTTCCCCCCGCCGCACGCTCCACAAGCCCAACCCTGAAGAGCAGCCCTGACGTGCACCGAACCGGTGCGCGAAGCGCGCGTGTATCACAGGAGACGAACATGAAGCGGCAAACGTGGCTCCTGGTCCCATTCGCATTCGCGGTGCTGACCGCCGCGCGCGGTGCGTGGGCCGTGTACCAGTTCGACGTGCTCGTGGATGACCTGCTTACGGTGGATTGCTGGAACTCGGCCACCTGCGCGGCCACGGCGGGCTCCATCATCAACGACGCCGACGAGTCGGAGTCCTACGTCGTGCCCTGCTCCATTTTCCTGGGTGGAGTGCCGACGGCGTACTCCTTCAGCGCCGATGCGGACGACATTGCGCATTG
>DYSB01000218.1 GCA_020726405.1 Acetofilamentum sp.
ACCTCGGCAGCTACACCCATCGGGTGGCCATCTCCAACCACCGCCTCGTCGCCCTTGACGACGGCCAGGTCACGTTCACGTACAAGGACTACCGCGACGGCGCAAAGCGCAAGACCATGACCCTCGACGCCGTCGAGTTCCTGCGCCGATTCCTGCTCCACGTGACGACAGGGCCATCTGTTCCTTCCTCCCGAACTCGTGTATCTTCGCGGTTGATTCCACGACAGGCGCTGGCTTGCCGGCATGCCGAACCGCATCTGTCCCGAGTGCGACACGCGAAGCAAGGGGGAGATCTGCCCCAAATGCGGGACGCGCACGCTGCTCGACGTGCCCTCCGAATCGGGTCTCGATCCTTTGGTTGGCAAGGTGCTGGAGGGCCGCTACCGTGTCGAGGCCGTGATCGGCAAGGGCGGGATGGGCGCGGTCTACCAGGCTACCCAGATCGCCATGAACAAGATCGTGGCGGTCAAGCTGATCAAGCCCGAACTGGCCAGCCACGTCGAGGCAGCCAAGCGCTTTCACCGTGAGGCCAAGGCGTCGAGCCTGCTGTCGCATCCGCACAGCATCCGCGTGTTCGACTTCGGGCAGACCAAGGATCGCGAACTGTTCATGGTGATGGAGTTTCTGGACGGAACGCCCCTGAGCCGCCGCATTCGCGAGGTGGGGCGTCTGCCCATGGTGCGCGTTGCGAAGATCGGGGCCGAGATCGCGCAGGCCCTGGTCGAGGCGCACGGTCGCAGCCTGATCCACCGTGATCTGAAGCCCGACAACGTGCTGTTGCTTGGACTCCCCGGTGATCCCGACTTCGTGAAGGTGCTCGACTTCGGCATCGCCAAGTTCATGTCGGGCAGTTCGGGTGACTCGGCGGTCACGCGTACCGGCGCCGTGATCGGCACGCCGCACTACATGGCGCCTGAGCAAGCCAAGGCGGCGCGTCACATGACCACGGCGGTCGACGTGTACGCGCTGGGCGTCATGATTTACGAGATGTTGACGGGTACGCTGCCTTTCAACGGCGAGACGCCGGTCGAGATCCTGATGGCGCACGTCACCGAGCCCGCGCCCGAATTGCCCCGTGACGTGCAGGTTTCGGACGACGCACGTGACCTGGTGCGCCGCATGCTGGCCAAGGTGGCGACCGAGCGGCCACAGGCCTGCGAGGTGCAGCAGGCGTTGGAGGAGATACGGCAGCGCGAGCAGGCGTTTGCGTTTATGGCGCGGAGCGGGGAGACAACCCCGCGCAACGCGCCAGGCGCGTCGGCACAAGCTCCCGCCAGGGTTGAACCGGAGCCTGAGCGCATCCCGGCACCCGCGTTCGAATCGTCGACCGAGAACTTCCGATCGCCGAGAGAGAGCTATACAGCCGAATCGGCGCCTATCGCCACGCCTACGCCGTTCGCGCCTGAGTTGTCGGACGTTTGGCCGGCCGCTCCTATGGGGACGTCGCGAACACGCAAGCTGCTGGCAGCAGGCGTCGGAATGCTGGTCGTGGCAGGGATGATCATGGCCTGGCAGCTCTTGGGAGGCGCGGATACCGACGCCAAGCACGACGATGCGCCCGATGTCAGCCTGCAACAAGCGGTCGCAGAGCGCCCGGTCACCAGCAACGCGGTGGCTACGCCTCCGCCGTCGCATGAGGTGGACGCCGCAGCCTCGGACGCTAATGCCTCGGAGGCGACGAGCCCTCCCGACGTCGCGCCGCCTCCCGCGCCAGCCACGATATCGGTGAAGATCACCTCGTCACCGCCTGGCGCAGAAGTTTTCGAAGGCCGCGCGCGTCTGGGTGTCACGCCTCTTGAGCGGGTCTTGCCCGCAGGAAGTCCCGCACAGACGTGGCGCTTTGAAAGGGTGGGATTTCGTGAGAAGATCGTGCGTGTCGAAGTGGGCACGGGGGCGCCTGTCGAAGTGACGCTGGAGCCGGTGGAGGCGCAAAAACCCGAGGAGCCGAAGGCCGTTCGGGCACCGAGCGAGCCACGCAAGCAGCCGGCGGCGGCCGCCCCAGGGGGCAGAGCCAACCCCGTGAAGCCTTCAGCTAAAGCGACTTCGAAGCCGAAGAGCGACCCGGGCACAGACTTCGACTCGCCGTTCTGACAGGAGGGGAGCATGCATCTTGGCGCTGTCTCATTGTTGCTGGTCCTGGTCGTGGCTGTGCCCGTACCGGCGGCTGGGCAGGAGAACGTCGAGAAGGCGCGTTCGCTGTCGCGTAGCGCGAAGCAGTTGGCCACCGACGGCAACTACACAGAGGCGCTCTCCCTGTACGAGCAGGCCTACGCGCTGTATCCCACCCCCGAGCTCCTTTACACCATCGGACGCGTGGCCGATCGCAAAGGCGACCTGCCGCGGGCTCGGCAGGCCCTGGAGCGATACCTGAACGAGGAGAAAGGCGCCGAGGGTTTGAAGCGCGGCCGCGCTGCGCTGCAAGAGGTGCTGGCGAAGTGGCCGGCCTTTGTGCGCGTGGTCTGCCCCGTCGAGGACGCAGTGATCGAGGTTGACGGCAAGCCCGTGGGGCGCACGCCGCTGGCTGCACCGCTGGAGCTCAGCCCCGGCAAGCATGCGCTCAAGGTGCTGGCGCCCAGGAAGAAGGCCTTCGAGCAAACCCTGGAGGTAAAGCCGCAAGAAGCGGTGGAGGTGGTGGCGCGCCTGGAGGATGAGCCGGCCATTGTCACGCTGGCCATCGTGCCAGCCGCGGCGCGCGTGACGCTGGATGGCAAGGCCCTGGGCCCAGGCATGCGGAAGGGTTTGGCGGTGCAGGCGATTCCCAGCCCGGTGGTCGTGAAGCCAGTCGCTGGCGCCGGGATGACGCCGCTCGCGGCCCCAAGCGAATCGGCGCCAAACGATCTCTCCGGCAGCGCGACCATCGAGCAGTCTGGCCTGTCGACGACCTCTTGGGTGCTCATCGGTACGGGAGTGGCGGCACTGGTCGCGGGCGGCATTACGGCCGCGGTGCTGCTGACGCGTGGCGGAGGCTATGACGAGAGCTGGTCGATCCGCACGGCGCCGCTGGAGGTGGCACGATGAGACGCCGAACGATGGCCGCGCTGTTGACCATGGGGCTCACGCTGGCGGCCTGCGGGGGTCCGGGCGAGGCCCTGCACCTGGAAGTCACGGCGCCCCAGGGACTGGACCTCGTCACGCTGAAAGGCCGGGCGCTCGTCGGAGCGGGCAGTCAGGCGGTGCTGTCGAAGGGCGAGTGGCTCGTGCAGGGCCGTGATCCGTTGACGGTGGAGCTTGGTGTGCAAGGCGACGGCCGCGGGAAGAGCGTTACGCTGCTGCTGGTCGGGTACGACGGGGACGGGAACGCGATCGCGGTCTGGTCCGAGGACGGGGTCGACCTGGGAGTCGTCGTGAAGGTGGCCGCGACGCTGGTTGCCATGGACGCCGCCTGCGATAGCGACGGCGATGCTTTCCTGGATTGTCACGAAAAGGACGCCATCTGCTGCTCCTCGTCCGCGCTGGAAGCGTTTGCCGACTGCAACGATGAAGATGCAGTAGTGCAGGCCACCCTGGATGGCTCGGCTTGCGAAGCCTGCCAAGACGGGTGCGTGGAGCCCGAACGCACTGCTGAGGAGGTGGAACCGGGGCCCGAGTCACGCGAAGAGGTCGAGATCGTCGACGAGACGCGCGACGCGGATGCCGACGACGTCGATGTCGAAGCGATCGCGTGCGTCGACGAGTGCCCGGAAAGGCTCAACAAAGCGTGCACGGACGAGACCCACTTCCGCACTTGCGACGACTACGACAGCGACGAATGCCTGGAGTGGAGTGAACCATCGGCCTGCAGCGGTGGAGACACGTGCAATGAAGGCGTGTGCGACTGCCTTCCCGACTGCGGCGGCAAAGCGTGCGGCGACGACGGCTGCGGGGGCATCTGCGGCACGTGCAAGGCCGACGAGATGTGCCAGGGGAGCGCCTGCGTGTGCGTGGATGGCTGCACGCCGGCTGGGAAGAAGGAATGTACGGACGGGAGCCACTGGCGCGCGTGCGGAGACTACGACAGCGACGGATGCCTGGAGTGGAGTGAACCATCGGCCTGCAGCGGTGGAGACACGTGCAATGAAGGCGTGTGCGACTGCCTTCCCGACTGCGGCGGCAAAGCGTGCGGCGACGACGGCTGCGGGGGCATCTGCGGCACGTGCAAGGCCGACGAGATGTGCCAGGGGAGCGCCTGCGTGTGCGTGGATGGCTGCACGCCGGCTGGGAAGAAGGAATGTACGGACGGGAGCCACTGGCGCGCGTGCGGAGACACCGATGGGGATGGTTGCCTGGAATGGGGGACCGCGACCGCCTGCGGTTCGGGCCAGACGTGCACCGGCGCAGGACAGTGCGGCACGAAGGTCTGTCCAACCGGAACCGCCATGGTCGATAACGGCGACGGCACCGTTACCGATCCAGCTACCTGCCTCGTTTGGGAGAAGACGCCGGCATCCGATAAGTTTCAGATGTGCACGACCAACATCGACTACAACACGTGTCTAAGCGCGAATCGGCCGGCCGAGAAGCACTGCAAGGCCAAGGATGGAGGGGCAATTGGCAACGACTGGCGGCTGCCCACCATCAGCGAGCTGCGGTCGCTCATCCGCGGATGTTCGGGGACCGTGACGGACGGAGCGTGCGACGT
>DYSB01000029.1 GCA_020726405.1 Acetofilamentum sp.
CGCGGGCCTGCCCGTGCTGGGTACGCCGCCCGAGTCCATCGAGTGGGCCGAGGACCGCGAGCGCTTTGGCGCCCTACTGGACGAACTGGGCGTGGACGCGCCGGCCTGGGGCATCGCGCGCAGCCTGGACGAGGCCTTGGCCGCCGCACGACGCGTGGGCTTCCCCGCGCTGGTGCGGCCCTCCTGGGTGCTGGGCGGACGCGGGATGGAGATCGTCTACGACGAGGCCGCGTTGACCCGTTACGTCCAGGCGGCGCTGGAGCGCGAGGGCGGCCCCGTGCTGGTGGACGCCTTCCTCGAGGACGCCTTCGAGTTCGACGTGGACGCGCTCTGCGACGGCGTGGAAGTGCGGGTGGCGGGCGTGCTCCAGCAGGTGGAGGAGGCCGGCGTGCACAGCGGCGACAGTTCCTGCGTGCTGCCGCCCTACCGGCTGGACCCCGCCGTGGGCGCGCGCATGCTGGAGATCGTGCGCCGCCTCGCCCTGCGCCTGGGCGTGCGCGGCCTGCTGAACGTGCAGTTCGCCCTGCAGGGCGAGCGGCTGGTGGTGCTGGAGGTGAACCCGCGCGCCAGTCGCACCGTGCCCTTCCTGGGAAAAGTGACCGGCATTCCGCTGGCCGCCATAGCCGCGCGGCTCAGCCTGGGCGGCCGGCTGGCCGACGAGAGCTGCGACTGGGAGCGCTCGCTGGGCCTCACGGCGGTCAAGCGCCCTGTCTTCCCCTGGAGCCGCTTCCCGCGCCAGGACGTCTTCCTCTCCCCCGAGATGAAGTCCACGGGCGAGGTGATCGGCCTGGACCGCAGCCTGGGCGGCGCCTGGTTCAAGGCCGCCGAAGCCGCCTCGGAAGCCCTCCCCGCCGCCGGTTGCGTGCTGTTCTCCGTCAACCGCCACGACAAGCTGCGTGCCCTGGAGCTGGCCCGGGATTTCGCCGAGCTGGGCTTCCGCCTGGCCGCCACGGCGGGCACGGCCCGGGTTTTCCGCGAGAATGGCCTGCCCGTGCAGGAGGTCTTCAAGGTGGGCGAGGGTCGGCCGGACCTGACGGACGAGCTGAAGAACGGGCGCGTGCAGCTGGTGGTGAACACGCCGCTGGGCGAGCGCTCGCGCTTCGACGAGCAGGAGATCGGCCGCACGGCCGTTCGCCTCAGGATTCCGCTGATCACCACGCTATCCGGCGCGGCAGCGGCCCTGCGGGGCATTCGCGTGGCGCGCCAGGGCCGGCCCGCGCCACTCTGCCTGCAGGAAATCCACGCGCGCTAATCCTCTCACCACGGAGACTGCCGGGATCCGTGATTTCCACCTTTCTGCTTGCGTCAGAAAGGTGGAGCCAAAGAGGCGCTTTTTCTCAGCGGCCGTAACTAGGCAGCCTCACGGCTGCCGTCAGACAGACGGCCGAGGCAGACTCTTCCTGCCGCCATGTAGTTGGTTCGTGCCTGGGCGGGTAGCCTTCGCGCTTCACCCATTTTCTGGTTCAGGCCGTGTGGCCTTCACCTCGCGTGACACAAATCGTCTTCGAGCCTTCGAGTCTTCGTGCTCATGCAGTTCACTGGCAGTTCCAGACCCCAACCCGGGCCGAGTCCATCATGAACTCAGTGCCTCTGTGTCCCTGTGGTGAATCTGGTCTCGGAACGACTAGCTCCGGAGGTACGAGGCGCCGTTCAGATCGATGGTGCCGCCCGTCAGCCAGTCCGCACGGCCCGAAACCACAAAGCGCACGGTCTCGGCGATCTCCTCCGAGCGCGCCACGCGCTGATGCGGGCTCTGGCCGCGAGTGGCCACGCCGCGCTCGCCCTGCAGCGCCTCGCGGGCCATCTCCGTCTCCACAAAGCCCGGCGCCAGATTCACCACGTAGATCTTGTCGGGCGCCAGGGCCACGGCCATGTACTGCCCCA
This sequence comes from Acetofilamentum sp., assembly GCA_020726405.1. Lineage (GTDB taxonomy): Bacteria > CAIWAD01 > CAIWAD01 > CAIWAD01 > CAIWAD01 > CAIWAD01. The sequence goes on from DYSB01000029.1 coordinate 1,885, forward strand.
ACCCGTGCAGGCCGGCCTTGCTGGCGCCGTAGGCCGGCGCCGTGGGCTCGCCGCGGAAGGCGCCGCGGCTGCCGATGTTGACGATGTAGCCGCCGCCCGCCACCGCCAGGAAAGGCCGGGCCGCGTGGATCAGCAGAGCCGGGGCCAGCAAATTGACGGCCAAGATCTCCTTCCAGCGGGCGGCCCACTCGGCCGCGTCCACCTCGCGCACCGGGTGCTCGCGGAAGATCCCCGCGTTGTTCACCAGGATGTCCAGCCCGCCCAGGGCCTGGGCGGCGCGCGGAGCCAGGGCCGCCGCCTGGGCCTCGTCGGCCAGGTCGGCCTGCAGCAGCACGTGGCCCGTGCCGGGCAGCGTGGCCAGCAGTTCGCGGGCCCGCTCCTCGCTGGCCGAGTAGTGGACGGCCACGGCCACGCCGTCCTCCGCCAGCACCCGGGCGATCTCGCGGCCGATGCCGCGCGAGGCCCCCGTCACCAGCGCCCGTCGTCTTGTCCGTTCGCCTTGTGCCATGCTGAACTCCACCTGCTTGTTGTTGCCGGATCCTTCGTGCGTCGCGCCCAAACTGCCAAACGAAAGCGGCTCCGCCGAAGCGGAGCCGCAGGTGGGCAGCTCTGGCCGCATCACTTGACTTGCAACACGCGCAGCGTGGCCTGTTGGCCGCCGGCGCCTGTCATTCGCGCCACATAGAAACCCGAGGCCGTCGGCGCGCCACTCTCGTCGGCGCCATCCCAGCTCGCTTCGAAGCGGCCCGCGGGCTGCAGCCCGGAGGCCAAGCGACGCACGCGTCGCCCCGCCAGGTCAAAGATGTCCAGACTCAGCTCCGTGGGCGCCGACAGCTGGGCGCTCACCCGCACGCGGGCGTTGAAGGGGTTGGGCATGGCCTCCAACAGGGTCAGCGCCGCCGGACGCGGGGCCGGCCGTCGGCCGGGCTCCACCGCCAGGGCGCTACCGCGCACGGCCACAGTGTAGTCCGGCCCCATGGCGATGGCCTCACAAGGCCCCAATTCCTGCGGCACCAGGCACTGGCCCATCGTGTCGTGGCCCCAGGCCACCACCGTGCCGTCGTCCTTCAGACCCAGACTGGCTGCCGCCGCCGCGGCCACCGCCACAAACCCCGAGTTGGGGACCGGTACGTCGCCCTGGCCGCCCCAATTCTCGCCCAGGCAGACGATGTGGCCGTCCTGATGCAGAAGCAGGGCATGTACATGGCCCATGGCCAGCTCAGTGAAGCCGCTGTTGGGATCGGGCAGGGTCCAACCGGTGCCTTCCAGTGTACCCCAGCTGGCGATGGAACCGTCCGCGCGCAGGGCCAAGCCGCCGCAGGGTCCCGCCTCCACCGCAACGAAGCCGCTGTTGGGCACCGGCAGGTTCAGACGACCGTTGTTCTCGGAACCCCAGGCGATCAGCGAGCCGTCCTGCCGCAAGGCCACGCTGAACTCCTCGCCGGCGGAGACCGCCACCACATCCTCCAGGCCAGAAGGCACATTGCACTGGCCGGAGTCGTTCCAGCCCGCGGCCTCCACCCGGCCGTCCTGGCGCAGGAACAGGGAGTGGTAGTCGCCCGCCGACACTGCCGCGAAACCGCTATTGGGCTCCGGCACCGCGCATTGGCCGAGGGCATTCCAGCCCCAGGCCACGGCCCGCCCGTCGGCGCGCAGGCCCAGGACGAAGTCCCAGCCGGCGGAGAGCGCCACGCAGTCCGTCAGGTCGGCCGGTGGCCCGCACTGGCTGTAGCGATCGTAGCCCCAGCTGACCAGCGTGCCATCCGCCTTGAGTCCCACGCTGTGGTAGTCGCCGGCAGCCACGGCGATGAAGTCCGTGTTGGGCGCAGGCACGTCACACTGGCCGTGAGAGTTGTCACCGAAGACCGCGATGCTCCCGTCGGCGCGCAAGGCCAGGGTGTGGACCGCGCCGCAGGACAGGGAGCTGAAGCCGCTGTTGGGCGGCGGCACCGTGCACTGGCCGTACCCATTGTTGCCCCAGCCGGCCAAGCTTCCATCCTGCAGCAGGGCCATGGAGTGGTACCCGCCGCCGGACACCGCCGCCACCTCGCCCAGCAGCTCGGGGACATCCGTCTGACCGTCGGGGTTCCAGCCCCAGGCCCGTACCGCGCCGTCCCCCGTGATGCCCAGCATGTGGCGGCTGCCCGCCTCCAGGGCCCGCCACCCGGAGGGGGAATCCGGCACGTCGCAGGCGCCGTCGCCATTCCAACCCCAAACCAACAGGGTACCGTCCGCCTTCAAGCCGGCGTGGAAGGCGTCGCCCGAGGAAATGTCGACGAAGCCGCTGGCCGGATCGGGCAGCGGGCCTTCCGGCCCCTGCTCGTCGCCCCAGCGGGCCAGGCTGCTGTCGTCCAGCAAAGCCAATACCTGGAAACGGCTGGCGCTCAGCTTGAGTACGGGTCGGCCCAGTTCGGGAATCCAGCCCTGGTGGTACTCGTTGTTGCCCATGATCAGCGGCCGGCCCGCAGCGGTCACCGCCAGCGTGTTGGCGTAGGATCCCGCGACGCGAATCACCTCCACCTGCTCCGCTGCCGGCACCAGCACGCGCGTGCCCCAGCCCGCCACATCCCCGGCCGCCGACAGCAGGCCCGGGACCAGTGCCACCAGGCCCATCCACCTCACGGGTTGCCAGATCTTCATGCCTGCTTCCTTTCACCAGACCCGCCCACGTGATCCGGGCGCGCGTCCAATATAGCTGAAACAGGGTTCAGAGTAATGGGTGTTTGGAGAGCGGCCCGTTTTCTGTTTGGGTCAGGCTGGTCCGCCGCGCCCGCCGGACCAGCCCCGCCAGCCAGAGGCGCGCTTCGTCCACCCAGACGTAGAGCAGGGGCACCACCACCAGCGTGAAAAACGTGCTGGCGATCAGTCCGCCGGCCATGGCACGACCCATCGGCGCGTAGGGCATGCCCACCAGGGCCGCGTTGCCCACAGCCATGGGAATCAGGCCGCAGACCGTGGTCAGGGCGGTCATCATCACGGGCCGGTAGCGCTTGCCCACGGCTTCCACCAGGGCCTCGTCCCGGGGCACGCCGTCGGCGCGCAGGCGCACCACCAGATCGATGAGCACGATGGCGTTGTTCACCACCACGCCCACCAGGATGATCAGCCCGATGCCGGCCATGATGTCGAAGGGTGTCCCGGTGATGAAGAGCGTCCACCAGGCGCCGAAGAAGGCGAAGGGCACGCTGCCCAGCACGACCAGCGGCAGGCTGTAGGATTCGAACAACATGCCCATCAGCAGATAGACGAAAGCCAGGGCCAGCACCAGCGCGAAGTTCTGCTGCTGCTCCTGCTCCTCGAAGCGGTCGAAGCCGCGCCCCAGGCTCCAGCTGTAGCCCGGCGGCAGGGCCAGATCCTCCAGGGCCCGGCGCAGCCGCCCCTGGAAGGCGTCGTCCTTGCCGCCCTTGTCGAAGACCTTCACGCGCATGAAGGTCTGGCCCTGGGTGCGCTGGACGTTGCCCAGGCTGCGGCCGTGACGCACCGTAGCCACCTGCGCGAGCGGCACTTTGCCCCCCGGGCCGGCCAGCTCCAGCTCCTGGACCTTGTGCAACTGGTCGCGGTCGTCCTCCGCCAGCCGGACCAGCACGGAGACGTCGCGGTCCGGGCGCTGCAGCCAGCCGATCTGGTCGCCGGAGAGCGCGTAGCGCAGCGTGCCCGCCACCTGGCTGCCGCTCAGGCCGTGGCGCGCCAGCCGCTCGCGGTCCAGCTCCAGCACCAGCTCCTCCTGCCCGCGCTCGGCGTCCAGCTCAGTGTCGATGACGCCGTCCACGAAGGCCAGCCGGCGCCGCACCTCTTCGGCCAGCTCCTTCAGGCGGTTGGTGTCCGGGCCGCGCACGAGGATTGTCGTGCCCGACTCCTCGCTGAAGTCGTTCCAGCCCATCCGGATCTCCACCCCCGGAACCTTGGGAAGCCGCTTGCGCAGATCCTCCAGCGCCTCGTCCCGCGAGAGCCAGTCCTGCTTGACCAGGCCCAGCTTGCGGCCCGCCGCGCGAAAGAAGTAGGCGTACCAGCTCTGGCCACTCTCGTTCTCCACCCAGACATGCACCTGGCCCCAGGCCCGGCTGAAGCCCGAGGTCACGGTGCGGATGCGGTAGCGCTTCTCCTGGCTGTAAATGATCCGCTCGATGCGGCGCACCAGGCTGTCGGCGTCCGTCAGCGTGTAGGCGGCGGGCATGTCGAGGATCACCTGGAACTCGCCCACGTTGCCCTCGCCCTCGCCCTTTTTCTCGACTTTTTGCATGGGCAGGGCCATGCTGAACAGCACGAGCAGGGCCACCAGGCTGGCGTCGCCGCGATGGCGCAGGGAGAAGGCCAGCAGGGCCTGGGCGTGTTGCCGGCCCCAGCGCACCAGCCGGGGCTCGTGGCTGCTCATGTTCAGCGGCAGGCGCGCGGCCAGCTGGGGGATGAAGAGCAGGGCCACCAGCAGCGAGGCGGCCAGCGAGACCACCACAGGCATGCCGATGCGGGTCAGGAAGAAGGAGAGCGTGCTGTTGCCGCTCATCAGCATCAAGGGCAGGAAGACCACGATGGTTGTGCCCGTGGCCACGGTCACCGCCAGGCTGACCTCCGCCGTGCCGCGCACCACGGTCTCGTGGCGCGGGTTGGCCAGGCCCGCACGCCCCGGTCCGTCCCGGGCCGGATCCGGCGGATCGGTGATGGCGATGCTCTCCATCACCACGATGGCGTTGTCCACCACCATGCCCACTGCGATCATCATGCCCATCATGGTGATGATGTTCAATGACCAGCCGGCGAAGTAGATGCTGGCGATGGTGATCAACATGCAGAAGGGAATGGCCGCCGTGATCAGCAGGGTGGGCGACCAGCGCCGCAGGAAGAAGTAGAGCACCAGCAGGGCGAACAGCCCGCCCCAGAGCGCGCTGCCCTTCAGGTTGTCAATGGACTCGCGGATGAAGCGGCCCTGGCTGAACAGCGGGCTGATCCGCAGCTCGGCCAGTTCCGGATCGGCACCGGCCTGGGCCAGGATCCCGTCCACCTGCCGGCAGAGCTGCTCGGTGTTGGCCGTGGATTCGCGTGAGACGCCCAGCATCAGCGCGCCCGTCCGATCCACGCGCTGGATCCAGTCCGACTCCGGCACGCCCAGGTGCACGTGGGCCAGGTCCCCCAGGCGCAGCACGCGCTGTTCCACGCGCACGGGCAGGTCGGCGATCTCCTCCAGGCTGCGCCAGCGGGCGTCGGCGCGCAGGGCCAGCCGCCGGCCGCCTTCGCGCACGGTGCCCAGCGAGAGCGCCAGGTTGTCGCGCGAAAGGGCCTGCACCAATTGCCAGGCGCTGACGCCGTGGGCGCCCAGGGCCTGCAGGTCCAGGTCGATGAGCACGTCCTTGAGGTCCGCGCCCCAGAGTTCCACCTTGGCCACGCCGTCCAGACGCTCCATGGGCTTCTGGAGCTTCTCCTCCACCAGCGCGCGGGCCTGGGCCGGGTCCAGGCTGGAGCTGATCCCCAGCCAGTAGACCTCCTCGTCGTCCATGCCCATCCGGCGCAGCACCACGCGCTCGATGTCCAGGCTGGACTCCGTCAGACTGCGGTCGATGCAGTCCCGCACCTGGCTCCAGGCCTGGTTCAGGTCCGTGCCCTCGCGGAACTGCAGCCAGAACCAGCAGCCGTGGGCCTGGCTGTTGCTCTCCAGGTACTTCATCCCGTGCACGGCGCGCAGGTTGTCTTCGAAAGGCCGCGCGATGCGTTCTTCGATCTCCTCCGGCGTGGAGTTGGGATAGGGCACCCAGAACCCCATGTAGGGCGAGGAAAAACCCTGGGGCATCATTTCATAGGAGACGCGCTGCAGGGCGATGGCCCCCAGCAATCCCAGCGCCAGGAAGAGCATGAGCACGGTCACCGGACGCTTGAGGGAGAGCTCGGGCAGCCAGCGGTGCAGGTTCACGGGCAGGCCTCCCGGGAACGGCCCAGCCAGGTCCGCACGCGTTCCATGCTGGTCTCCGCGTACTCGTAGAGGACGGGAATCACGAACAAGGTGAGCAGCGTGCTGGTGCTCAGGCCGACGATCACCGTGATCGCCATCGGTCGCCGCAGCTCGGCGCCATCCCCCAGGCCCAGGGCCAGCGGCGCCAGGCCCAGCACGGTGGTCAGCGTGGTCATCAGGATGGGACGCAAGCGCTGGGCACCGGCCTTGACCACGGCCTCCCGCCGCTCCAGACCTTCACCGCGGAACAGGTTGATGGTGTCCACCAGCAGGATGGCGTTGTTGACCACGATGCCCACCAGCAGAATGGCTCCCAGGAAGACCAGGATGGAGACAGGCACGCCCAGCAGCCAGAGGGCCGGCACCACGCCCAGGAAGGCCAGCGGCACGGCCATCAGGATCACCAGCGGGTGGATCAGGCTCTCGAATTGGCTGGCCATCACCACGTAGACCAGGAAAACCGCCAGCGCCAGCGCCATGTAGAGACTGGACAGGCTGCGCTGCATCTCCGTGCTCTGGCCCGTCACCTCCCAGCGCTGGCCCTCCGGCCAGTCCAGGGCGGCCAGGCGCTGGCGCAGCTGGGGCACCGCGCGGCCCAGGTCCAGGCCGCTCAGGTTGGCGCGGATCAGCGCCGTACGCTCTTGCTCCAGCCGGCGGATCTCGCTGGGGCCCTCGCTCAGGACGACCTCGGCCACGGCGGAGAGGGGAATAGGCACAGCCTGGCCGGGGTTGACGATCAGCGCGCGGATGTCCTCCACGCCCAGCAGATCCTCCGGTCGCAGGCGCACGCGGATGTCCACGCGCTGCTCCACGTCGCGGAATTCGGTCTCCACCTCACCCAGCACCTTGTGGCGTAAGAGGGCGCCCACGCTCTGCAGCTCCAGCCCCAGCCGGGCCAATTCGTCGCGCCGGAAGCGCACGTGGATCTCCGGGTTGCCGCCGCCGGAGGTGGTGTGCAGGTCGGCCAGCCCGGACAGATCGGCCAGGGCCGCCGTGGCCCGGCGCGCGCTGGCGCGCAGGTCGGCCAGGTCGTGGCCCGTGATCTGGACCTCCACGGGCGTCTTGTAGCTGAACAGCACCGGGTGGCCCACGCGGCTCTTCACGTCGGGCAGGTTCTGCAGGAAAGGCCGCAGGCGGGCCAGCACACGCTCCTCGGCGCCGCGCGGGTCGCCCGTGTCCTTCAGCCGGACCGTCAGCCGCGCCAGATGCTCGCCGCCCTCGGTGTCGATGCCGCCCTGGGTGTCGGCCCCCGCCACCAGCGCCACGCCGGCCACTTCCGGCTGGGCGCGCAGGAAGGCCTCCAGCGGGGCCAGGCGCTCGGCCGTGCGCTCCAGCGGGCTGCCCACGGGTAGCTCGGCCTCCACGAAGAACTCGCCCTGATGCAGCACGGGAATCAGTTCGCGGCCCAGCCGGGGCAGCAGGGCCACGGCCAGCAGAAAGACCAGCGCCACGCCCGTCAGCAGCCCCCGGGGCCGCTCCAGCACGCGGCGCAGGGTGCGCGGGTAGGCTTGATTTCCAGCGCCTCCACGGGAGAAGCGTCCGCCCAGCCGTTCCAGCAGCCGTCCCAGCCCACTGAACCCGGACCCCAGGCAACGCCCGCTCCAGGCCAGGCCCAAGGTCAGGCCCCAAGCCAGGACCTGCACGACGCGCGTCAGCAGGTCCAGCAGCACCAGCACGGGCAGACGCAGCAGCAGCAGGACCCAGGCCGGCAGCCAGAGCAGACTGCGCCACGCACGGCCCGCACGCCGCCACTGATTCAAGGAGCGCGCCGCTCGCCGGGTCTGATCCCAGGCCGCCGGCCGGCCCAGCAACAGGGCACGCTGCTCACGCCAGCAGCCGGGCCGCTCCAGCGCCGGATCCAACGTGGAATCCGGCGCGCCGACCTCCGCGCCCCGCGCACCCAGGGCGGCCAGCATGGGGATGAAGGTCAGGGCGAAGACCAGCGAAGCACTGAGGGAGAACACCACCACCAGGGCCAGGTCGCCGAAGACCTGGCCGGCCACGCCTTCCACGAAAACCATGGGAAAGAACACGGCCACGGTGGTGAGCGTGGAGGCCGTCACCGCCTGGGCCACCTCCCCCGTGCCCCGGATGGCCGCCCGCAGGCGGTCGTCGCCCTCGGCCCGGCAGCGGTGAATGGATTCCAGCACCACGATGGCGTTGTCCACCAGCATGCCGATGCCCAGCGCCAGGCCGCCCAGACTCATCACGTTGAGCGAGAGCGAGCTGAGTTGCATGGGACCGAAGGTCGCCACGATGGAAAGCGGGATGGTCAGGGCCACGATCAGGGTGGGCCCCACGCTCCGCAGGAAGAGGAAGAGGATCAGCACGGCCAGTAGCCCGCCCTGCACGGCGTTGGAGCGCAATTCGTCCAGGCTGCCCTGGATGAACGTGCTCTGGTCCGCCAGCAGGGAGAGCGCCACGCCCTGGCCGCCCAACTGTTTGGCCAGCGGCTCCGGCCCCATGGGTTGGGGCGGGCCGCCCTTGCCGGGCCGGTTGGGAGTTTTCTCCGCGGCCGCCGTCTGGCTGGAATCCGCCGGGAGCCCGGTTGTCCCGGGTTTGTCCTGGCCGAACAGACGCTGGCGCAGGCTGGCCGCCACCTTCACCACGTTGGCGTCGGCTTCCTTGTGGATCTCGATCTCCACCGCGGGCCGGCCCTCCACCCGGGTCAGGGTCTCGGCGTCGCGGCCTGTGCGCCGGATCGTGGCGATGTCGCCCAGGGTGATGAAGACGCCGTCCGCTGTGCGCAGCCGCGTATCCGCGATCTCCGCCAGGCTCTTGAACTCGGAGAGCACACGCACCACGTACTCCGAGCGCCCCTCCTTCAGGTTTCCGCCCGCCAGGTTGACGTTCTCCGAAGCCAGCTGGCGGGAGATGGACTGGATGTCCAGCCCGCGCAGGCTTAGCTCGGCCTCGTCCAGTTCGACGCGGATCTCCTCCTCCAGGCCGCCTTTGACCTTGACGGCGGCCACGCCGGGTAGCTTCTCCAGTTCGAGCTTGACGCGTTCTTCGCCCAGCAGGCGCAGGCTGCGCAGGGCGGACTCGTCCCCCGCGCCGTCCCGCCAGGTCAAGCCCACGCGCAGGACGGGATCCAGCGCGGGATCGTAGCGCAGGATCAGCGGGCGCTCCGCGTCGTCGGGCAGGCGGACGGTCTCCAGCTTCTCGCGCAGGTCCTGGATGGAGAGGTCCATTTCGTTGTCCCAGCCGAATTCCACCACCACGTCGGACTGGCCGGCGCGCGAGAGGCTGGAGATGGAGACCTTGCCCGCCACCACTCCCATGGCCTGCTCGATGGGCCGCGAGATGAACTGCTCCACCTCTTCCGGGGCGGCGCCCTCCCAGACCGTGCGCAGGGTGACGCTGGGGTAGCTGATGTCGGGCATCAGCGTCAGGGGCAGGCGTTGCATGGAGATCAGGCCGAAGACCATCACGGCCAGCACCAGCATGGTCACGGCCACGGGCCGGCGGGTGATGAAGGCCACGAAGCCGTGGCGCTGGAGCGGATCGACTGGCTCTGGGAGTGGCGACATGGAGCTTCCTAGGCTGGCGGTGGCGAACTACTTCTGCGGTCTGGAGCCGGCCTTCACGCTGTCCACGGGCTGGGGCAGGTCGCGGCCATCCCGGCGCACCACGCGGATGGGCGAGCCCGGCTTGAGCGCGCTCTGCCCCACCACCACCAGGACCTCACCGGCCTGCAGGCCCTGGCGCACTTCCAGCCGCTCCTCGTCCTCGTAGCCGCGCTCCACCTGCCGCCGGACGGCGCTGCTGTCCCCGGCCACCCAGACGTAACTCAAGTCGCGGTCGTAGACCAGCGCGCGTTTGGGCACCACCACCACGTCCCGCCGCGTGTCCGTCAGGATCGAGAAGCGCGCGTACATGCCGGCCCGCAGCGTGCTGCCGCTGTCCTTGACCCCCACCGTGACCCGCAGGGTCCCGCTGGCCGGGTCCACCACGGGACTGATGCGCTTGATCCAGCCCTGGCGCACGCTGCCGTCCCCGGAACTGGGCGTGACGTCGACGCTCTGGCCCTGGCGCAGCCGGACCAGGTCGCGCTCGGGCACGTCCAGCACGGAGATCAATTCGCGGTCGTCCACGAGAGTGAAGAGCTGGCTGCCCGGCTGGACGAAATCGCCCTGCTGGACCAGCCGCCGTCCCACCACGCCGCCCACGGGCGCCGTTACCCGGCTGCGCTGCACGGTGAGCCGCGCGCTCTCCCAGACCAGCTTGGCCTTGTCGGCCAGGTACTGGGCGTCGCTTAGGTCCTGCTCGGGCACCAGCCGGGCCTCCGCCAGTTGGCGCACGCGCTCCAGGTCCTGGGCGGCCTTTTCCATCTCCAGCCGGAGGCGGCGCTCGCTGAGCAGGATCTCGGCGTCCTCCAGGACCAGCAGCGTGTCGCCGCGCCGCACGCGATCCCCCTCCTCCACGCGCAGGCGGCCCACGTGGCCAGCCACCAGCGGGTAGACCTTGATCTCGCCTTCGGTGGTGAGCACGCCGTTCAGGTGCAGGCGCGAGGCCATGCTGCCCAGCACGACGGTCTCCAGCTCCACCGGGACGGGTTGCACCTTGCTGCTGTCGGCCTGGTTGGACTCGCTGTGGCTCGTCTGCACCTGGCAACCGCCGGCCTGCAGGACGAGACTGGAAAGCAACAGGACGGAGAACCGACGGAGATGGACGAGAAAGGGCCGGGCGGCGTTCCGGATCATGGGGACTCCCTGGACTGTGGTGCTGGAGCGGGCGGCTGTGTCGGCCCGCCGCGCAAAATGCCAAGTACCCTGCCTGGGCAGAAGGGTTTCCTGCCGTGGACGATTCCGGCATTTTTCGTCCAGGAACCTGCTGAATCGTTTGGATTGCCGGACAGTTGCTGGGAAAGAAAACGCCGAACAGGCCCGCAGGGCGGGAATTCCCTTGGCCCCGTTCTTGCAATCAGTAGGCGGGAGTTCAAGTTCAGGTTCAAGTCCTGACGTGCCGACCGGTCCTTGTGGATCCATGGCGCGTCGAGGGTCCATGCGGCGGAGTCCGAGGACCCCCTTGTGGCTTTGCAGTGCCACAGGCCGCCCCCGGTCCTCCGCCGGGGGCGTTGCTTTCTCCACCCCCCTCCTCAGCCCAGCCGCTCGCGCACCTGGTACTCGGGTTCCTTCTGGCTGCGCGAGATCATCTCGCCGATCAGCCCCAGGCTGACCAGCTGCAGGCCCACGATCATCAGCAGGATGCCCAGGAAGAGCAGCGGGCGGTTGGAGAGACCCTGGCCGAAGACCAGTTTCTGCCAGGTCAGCCAGAGGTTGATCAGCGCACCGGCGAAGCCGAAGCACAGGCCCGGGGCGCCGAAGAAGTGCAGGGGTTTCTTGATGTAGCGCGTGGTCACCACCACGGTCATCAGATCCAGCAGGCCGCTGATGAAGCGCCGTGCGCCGTACTTGCTGCGCCCGAAGGGCCGGGCGTGGTGCTCCACTTCCATCTCCGTGACCCGGAACCCGATCAGGTGGGCGATGGCCGGCAGGAAGCGGTGCAGCTCGCCGTAGACGCGCAGGGCCTGGGTGACCTCGCGCCGGTAGCACTTGAAGCCGCAATTGAAGTCGTGCAGGCGCACGCCCGAGACGCGGCTGGTCACAGCGTTGAACAGCTTGCTGGGCAGTGTCTTGCTTATGGGGTCATGCCGACGGCGCTTCCAGCCGGAAACCAGATCCCAGCCCTCGTTCAGCTTCGCCACGAAGCGCGGGATCTCTTTGGGGTCGTCCTGCAGGTCGGCGTCCATGGTGAAGATGAGTTCGCCCTGGGCCGCGCGGAAGCCGGCGTCCAGCGCGTCGGACTTGCCGAAGTTGCGCCGAAAGGAGATGATCCGCAGGCGCGGATCCCGGCTGCGCAGACTTTTCAACACTTCCAACGAGCCGTCGGTGGAGCCGTCGTCCACGGCGATGATCTCGCAGGGCAGGCCCAGCGGCAGGCAGGCCTGGAAGATCCCCTTGATCAGCGGCTCGAGGGATTCCCGTTCGTTGTAAAGGGGCACAATGATGCTGACCTGCGCGTCCATGCTTACTCCTTGCTCATCACGGTCACCTGCGCTTCGCGCAGGTGCAGCACCACGCGTCGCCTTGCGGCGGGCTGGCTGATGCTCATCCGGCCGGGCAGCAGGATGCCCCCGGACCGGCGCTCGTAGTCGTCCAGTTGGATGCTCCAGCTGTCCTGCTCCACGCGCTCCACCAGACCGCAGGCGGCGTCCACGGTCCAGCTGGAGCCTGCTTGTTCGAAGCGCCGCTCGGCGGGCAGCCAGCGGGCGCCCGCGGGCGGACGCCACTCGCCCCACAGCCAGGGAGCCAGGCTCTCCCGGCGGCAGAGGCCCTCGTCCAGCACGCCGGCGGGCAACTTGTCCATGGCCAGCAGCAGCAGGGGGGCCAGCGAGGGATCCTTCAATTCGACGCTGACGCCCTCGGGCAGTCCGGCCAGCCGGGCCGCGCCCCAGTCCAGCCAGTCGGCGGGCTGACCCTCCAGAGCATCGGCGATCCGCCCCAGCCAACCGAGCAGTGCCGCGCCGCTGCGCGCGCCCAGCCGTTCGGCCGAGCAGCGGAAGACGGCCAGTTCGCCACCGAAGGGTGAGCAAAGTGCCAGGCGCGTGCTGTCCGCGCACCACGCCAGTTCCACGCGGAAGGGGACGTCGGTCTCGGCGTCCTGATACTGCCCGCGCCAGGAAAGGTGCAGGGCCGTCAGCGGCTGCCAGTTGCCCTCGATCCAGGCCCGCATGGCCCCCTCGTCCAGCCGCTCGGGCCGGACCTGACGCCCGGCGCAGCCCGCCAGCAGAAGCAGGCCGGCGCAGAGGACCGTCGGCAGGATTCGGCGGGAATGGCTCATGAACCGGGCCGCCGCTTGCTGGCCAGGTGCTCGGCCAGGCTGCCCGGCGCCGGTCGGGCCGGCGGGCGCGGCGGGGATTGGCCGCCTGAGCGCTCGCGATCGGCGGACCGGGCCTTCTCCGGCCGGTGCCCGCGGGGCACGGGGGGCGCATCCAGCAGAGCCTTGAGTGAGAGGGCCAGCCGGTTGCGGACCAGGTCCACCTCCAGCACCTGGGCCTTGACCCGCTCGCCCACGCGCAGCACGTCCAGCGGATGGCGAACACGCTCGTGGCGCAGCTGGGAGACGTGCACCAGGCCCTCGGTCTTCAGGCCCACGTCCACGAAGGCGCCAAAGTCCACGATGTTGCGCACCGTGCCCTCCAGCACCATGCCGGGCTTCAGCTCCTCCAGCCGCAGGATGCCACCGCGCATCGGCGGCGGGTCCAGCTCGTCGCGCGGGTCGCGGCCGGGCTTGCGCAGCTCGGCCAGGATGTCGCGCAGGGTGGGAACACCGAGTTCCAGCTCGGCGGCCAGGGCGACCAACCGGACTTCGTCTCCACCCAGCTCCGCATCCACGGCGGCGGCCAGCTCCCGGGGCTGCTGCCCGGAGACGCCGCAGCGCTGGAAGAGGCGGCGCAGGGCCGGGTAACTCTCGGGATGCACGCCCGTGTTGTCCAGGGCCTCCTCGCCGTCGCGGATGCGCAGGAAGCCCGCGCACTGCCGGAAGGCCGCCGGGCCGATTCCGCCCACCTCGCGCAACTGCTCGCGGCGGCGGAAGGGGCCGTGCTCCTCGCGCCACTGCACCACGGCGCGGCTGGTGCGGCGTGTGAGTCCCGCCACGTGCCGCAGCAGGCTGGCGGAGGCTGTGTTCAGGTCCACGCCCACCAGGTTCACGCAGGATTCCACCACCGCGTCCAGGCGCCCGCCCAGCCGGCCCTCGTTCACGTCGTGCTGGTACTGGCCCACGCCCAGGCTGCGCGGATCGATCTTCACCAGTTCAGCCAGGGGATCCTGCAGGCGGCGGGCGATGCTGATGTTGCCGCGCTGGGTGGCGTCCAGCTCGGGGAATTCCTCCCTGGCTTCTTCGCTGGCCGAGTAGACGCTGGCGCCGGCTTCGCTGACCACGCACCACTGCACGCCGAGCTGGTTCTCGGCGATCCACTCCGCCACCAGTTCCTCCGTCTCGCGTCCGGCCGTGCCATTGCCGATGGCCACCACGTCCACCTGATGGTCCCGGGCCAGCTCCAGCAGGGTCAGGCGGGCCTCGGCCGGGCGGTTCTGGGGCGGATGCGGAAAGATGGTCGCACCGGCCAGCAGGCGCCCGGTGGCGTCCACCACGGCCACCTTGCAGCCCGTCCGGAAGCCCGGGTCGATGCCCAGCACGCGCCGGCCCGTCAGGGGCGGCTGCAGCAGCAGCTGCCGCAGGTTGCCCGCATAAATTTCCAGGCTATGGACCTCGGCCTCGACGGTCTTCTCCTCGCGCAGCTCGCGCCCCAGCGAGGGCAGCAGCAGGCGCTCCAGCCCGTCGGCGAAGGCCTCCAGGACATCCGCCGCCCAGGGCGAATCCGGTCGCTTCACATAGCTTCCCGTCACTCGCTCCAAGGGCCGGACGGGCTGCCAGTCCAGCTTGACCTGAAGCACGCCCAGCCGTTCGCCGCGGTTCAAGGCCAACACCCGGTGGGGCGGCAGGTCGCGCAACAGTTCGTGGAAGTCGTGGTAGAGGGAGAACTTGGCCGCCTCCGGGCCGGACTCCTTGAGCCGGGCCTGCAGGACGGCGTGGCGCGCGCCGCCTTGGCGCAGGGCCGCGCGCAGCTCGGCGCGCTCGCTCAGCCACTCGGCCAGGATGTCCCGCGCGCCGGCCAGGGCTTCCGCCGGGCCGGGCACCTCGTCGCCCATGAAGGCCGCCAGGGCCTCCTCCCGGGACGCCCGCCGCAATTCGTCCCAAGGCAGCGGGGCGGGCCGGTCAGCGGGACCGCTGTCCGGGACCAGAGCGGGATCTTCCCCCTCCAGCGGCGCGACGCGGCCCAGTTCCTCCTGCCAGCGCGCCTCGCCGGTCACCGAGACCAGCAGCAGGGCCGCCAGCGGCGTCAACCCGCGGCGCCGGGCCTCGCTGGCGCGGGTCTTGCGCTTGGGCCGGTAGGGCAGGTAGAGATCCTCCAGCTCCGCCAGCCGCGTGCAGGCCGCCAGGGCCGCGCGCAACTCGTCCGTCAGGCGGCCCTGGGACTCGATGGAGCGCAGGATGGTCTGGCGCCGCTCCTCCAGCCCGCGCAGGGCGTCGCGCAGCTCCAGCACGCGCCGAATCTGCTCCTCGTCCAGGTCGCCCGTCAGTTCCTTACGGTAGCGCGTGATGAAGGGCACGCTGTTGCCCTCGTCCAGCAGGGCCAGGGTCTGCTGGACCTGCTGCAGCTTGAGATTGAGCTGCGCGGCGATCTGGGAGAGGAGTTCCATCACACCTGTCAAGCGTTGTGTCACCGCCGGGCCCGGCACCGGCTCCCGGAGATGAAATCCGTCCGCATCTGCGCGGCTTGTCCAAGGTAGCAGAGCCCGGTCGCTGGTGGGCCGGCTCAATCCGGGATCCCGGCCTGCCGATCCCTGCCGGGCGAGCGTGGGGAATCTTCGCCATGTTGGGTTCGGATCTGGAAAGGAGAATCCGTGCGTTTCTTGAAGAAACTCATCGGCCTCGATGGCCGGCCCGACGAATTGCGCGACGGCGCCCTGGAAGAAATGGTGCGGAAGGAACCGCGGCCCGTGGTGGCGGAATTCTACTCCAACACGTGAAGCGGCTGCCAGACCGTGTCCGGTCTGCTTTATCAACTGCGCGACGACTTCCCCGACCAGCTGCGGCTGGCCCGGGCCAACGTGCTGAGCAACTTCGCCACGGCCCAGCAGTACGGCGTGCGCGGCGCGCCCACGGTGTTGATTTTCCACAAGGGACGACTGGTGAAGCGCTGGAGCGTGCGCATCGATGTGGACGAACTCTACGCCGTGTTGGAGGGGCTGTTGGAGCTCCCGCCGCCCGCCCCCGCCTCCTGAGTCACCCGGGCTCACTACCTACAATCGGACTCGCACCGGGGTGATAAAAAGTTCAGCGCCGGCCTCAATCTTTTTCGTGGAGTTCCGATAGTCGCCTCAGATCGTGGCTCTGACCCTTTGGCCGAAGGTTCAGGGGGCGGTCGAACCCCGCGGAGGGCCATCCGCGGGATAGCGCGAAGACCTCCACGATTCGCGCGGCACTCTGGGCGCGGCAGTCGCGACTGTCGCGCCTAGATTTTTATAGGCTGCATAGCAGGCAAACGGCCTGGGCGGCGATGCCCTCGCCGCGTCCGGTGAAGCCCAGCCGCTCAGTGGTGGTGCCCTTGACGTTGACGGCCGCTACGGGCAGCTCCAGCGCAGCGGCGATGCGCGCGCGCATGGCCGGGACGAAGGGCCGGATCTTGGGCCGCTCGCAAATCAGCGTGGCATCCACGTTGAGGGGCCGAAAGCCCGCCGCCCGCACCCGACGGTTCACTTCCTGGAGCAACTGCCAGCTGTCCGCGCCCCGCCAGGCCGAATCCGTGTCCGGAAAATGCGCACCGATGTCGTCCAGGCCAGCCGCGCCCAGCAGGGCGTCGCTGATGGCATGCAGCAGCACGTCGGCGTCGCTGTGCCCCGCCAGCCCGCGCTCGTGGGGTATCTCCACGCCGCCCAGGAGCAACGGCCGCCCCGCCGCAAAGGCGTGAACGTCGAAGCCCTGGCCCACGCGCAGGTCCGCCAGGCTGGAGCCTGGCGATCCCGCCTCCCCCCGCACACAGCCCTCCGCCATGGCCAGATCGTCCGGCAGCGTGAGTTTCAGATTGACGCGCCGCCCCTCCGCCACGAGCACCCGGCCCGCCGGCGCGTAGCGCTCGGCCAGGGAGGCGTCGTCCGTCCCCACGAAGCCCTCGGCAGCCGCCCGCTCGTGCCACTGGCGCAGGTCCGGCCAGCGAAAGAGCTGGGGCGTCTGCACGGCCCGCACCCCCTCGCGGTCCACCGTGGCCGCGACCCGCGCCTGGCCGTCGGCATCGCAGGCGACGGCCTTCAGCGTATCGCCGGGTGGGAGCAGGGGCACGACGCCCAGCGCGGCGGGCGTGCGTTCCAACAACTGCCAGAGGGATTGGTAGAGCTCGGCGGACGCCAGGGGTCGGGCCCCGTCGTGGACGAAAATGGCGGCCAAGTCGTCGGGGAGGCAAGCCAGGGCCAGCCGCACGCTCTCCTGGCGCGTGGCCCCGCCCGGCAGGCAGTGCAGCAGCAGGTCGGGCGCCCAGGCGGCGCAGTCCGCCGCCAGACAGGCCGCCGCGGCCAGATGCGTGGTTTTCTCCCCAGCGCCGGCGGGATGGCTCACCACCAGGGCTGCCAGTTCCAGCGCGGGCGCCGCCCGCCGGCCCCACTCCAGGGCCTGCTCAAGGGTGCGGGCCAGCACCGGCCGGCCCGCCAGGGTCAGAAACTGCTTGGGGGCTCCCGCGCCCATCCGTCGTCCCGTGCCGCCCGCCGTGATCACCACGGCCAGCCGGCGGGGCGCGGCCGTCTGCGGCGCGCTCACTTGATCAACATGGCGTCGCCGTAGCTGAAGAAGCGGTACTTCTCCTTGACGGCGGCCTTGTAGGCGGCCAAGATCTGGTCGCGGGTGGCGAAGGCGGAGACCAGCATCAGCAGCGTGCTGGAGGGCAGGTGGAAATTGGTGATCAACCGGTCCACCACTTTGAACTCATAGGGCGGGTAGATGAATTTGTCCGTCCAGCCTTTGTCCGGATTGATCCCGCCGTTGAAGCGCGCCACGGTCTCCAGCGTGCGGGCCACGGTGGTGCCCACGGCCCAGACCTTGCCGCCCAACTTGATGCGGTCGTTGACGGTCCGGGCGGTCTCCCGGGTGACGATGTAGTGCTCGCTGTCCATCCGGTGGCGGGTCAAATCCTCCACGTTCACCGGGCGGAAGGTGCCCAGGCTGACGTGCAGCGTGATGGGAACCACGGCCACGCCCTTCTTCTCCAGCCGCCCCAGCAGGCGCTTGGTGAAGTGCAGGCCGGCGGTCGGCGCGGCCACGGCGCCCACCCGGCCCTCGTCGGCGAAGATGGTCTGGTAGTTCTTCTCGTCCTTCTTGTCCGGCGTGCGGCGAATGTAGGGGGGCAGCGGCACGCTGCCGTACTTCTCGATGATCTTGTGGAAGTCGCCGTCATAGTTGACCCGCACCACCCGGCCGCCGGAAGTGGTGTTGTCGATGATGTCGCAGGTGATCCCCTCTTGGAGGGTGATGGTGTTGCCCATGCGCACCTTGCGCGCCGGCTTGACCATGATCTCCCACATGTTCTCGTTGAGTTCGCGCAGGAGGAAGACCTCAATCTCGGCGTCGGTCTTTTCCTTGTAGCCCGTCATGCGTGCCTTCACCACCCGCGTGTCGTTCACCACCACCACGTCGTGCTCGCCGAAGTAGTCCACTACATCCTTGAAAAGCTTGTGCTCCAGCTGGCCCGTCTGCTTGTCCAGGACCAGCAGGCGCGACTTGTCGCGCTCCTTCAAGGGCTCCTGGGCGATGAGTTTTTCGGGAAGCGTGTACTTGAAGTCGGACAGACGCATGGCGGGAATCCTCGCTTGGCTCCCCTCCACCCCGACATGGGTGGTGGAAGCGCACCGGACAGCCTCCGGTGGGCGGAAAAATGGTTGCCCAAGGTAGGAAAACCCGGGCCGGACCGCCACTCAGGGATCCGGACGGCCTGAGGGCACTAAGACTCTAAATCAGGAAGATTCCAAGTAGAAATCGATAAAGATGAATTGTCTGTGACTTGATAAACGCAACTATCAATCAAACTAAAGTCATTACCTACGTTATTTGCGCATGTTTTCGTCAGAAGTTCAGCTTCGAACATGATTTAGCATCCATGAGATTTGACCGTAAAAATCTAGCTGGGCTGTTGTCTGGCACCCTGCCTGACACCGGATTGGGTCCGGCGTCCAGCGTCACAGACATGGATTCCATTTCGCGCCCGGCGCCGCGTTCGTTGTCAAGCCGCATTGGCGCTGCTCTGGCACTGCTCTGGCACTGCTCTGGCACTGCTCTGGCACCGCTCTGGCA
>DYSB01000219.1 GCA_020726405.1 Acetofilamentum sp.
TTTAACCACGTTATACATCTTAGAACCTTCGGGTCTTCGTGCTACCCACCGCCCCCGTGTTGACGGGCGGGTTCAACTCAATCGAATCATTGGCGAAGAACACGAGGGCGCCGGGCAGGGCCCGCCCCGTGTTGGAGTCCACCACCCGCACGGTCAGCGTGGCCGTCCAAGTCCGGTCGGACAGGCTGGATTCCTCGCAACCGGCCAGCAGCAGCACAAGAAAAAGCAGCGGCAGGATTCGCATCAGGGCCTCCAAATGAATGGGTCTTGCCGGGCCAGGAATGCGGCGCTTGGCGTGTTTCCTTTGAGCACGAAGACACGAAGACACAAAGGCCCCAAGCGTTGCAAGTAGAGTCAATGGCCCATCAATTCTCGTGCGCCGTCCGTCTTCGAGCCTTCGTGTCTTGGTGCTGACCGGCATCCAAGCACGAGTTGTCCTCGACCCCTGCCCGCTTCCAAGAATCAACGCCGCCGCAATGAAAGCAAGGTGATTTCCGGCGCCGTTCCCACCCGGATTGGCGGACCCCAGAAGCCCGTGCCCTGGCTGACGTAGACCTGCAGGCGCGCCGAGTGCCGGTTCAGGCCCTTCAAGTAGGGGTTGGCCTTGCCCGCCAGCCAAGTGTAGGGATGATACTGCCCGCCGTGGGTGTGCCCGCTGAGCATCAGGTCGTAGCCCGCCTGCTCCGCGGCGAACACGCTGAGCGGCTGATGCGCCAGCAGCAACTTGAAATCCGCCGGCGGCGCGGCCTCCGGCCCCAGATCGCCGGGCAGCCCGTCCGCCAGGTCCCCCGTGAACACCACCAGCTCGGGCCGCAGCTCCTGGACGGCACGGGCCACGCGCGCCACCTGGGCACGCCGGATGCCCGGGCCGATGTGCAGGTCGCTGAGCTGCACGATGCGCAGGCCGTCCAGGTCCGGATGCAGGCCCGCGCAGGGTACGTCCACCTCCACCACCCGGGTCAGCCGGTAGGCGCCCGCCACGCCCCAGGCCACGTAAAGCGACACGGCACCGCAAATTCCCAGCGCCACAACCCGAGAACCCAGCAACGTGCGTCCTTGCTCGATCCAAGCGGCGGGCGCATCGCCAGCCAGGGCCTGGGCGCCGCCCAGCAGGCGCAGAGCGAGCCCGAGCAGACCTTGGCCAAGAGCAGAATCACCGCCACGGAGATCCAGCCCACCACCAGCCAGCCCAGCTCCATCAGGCTGTCCAGGAAGCGCGGCGGCTGCAGGTGCCGGCGCAGGGCCAGCAGCGCCAGCGGCAGCCAGGCCAGCAGCTGAGCGTAATCCAGATCCCGGCCGTGGGCGCCAGTCCCAGCCGCAGGGGCAGCAGCAGCCGGAACCCCACCAGACTGCCCAGCAGGGCCAGCATGCCGCCCGCCACCAGAAGGAATGCCCACATGCCCCACGCTCCTTGTCTGTCTCATGGCGTCCGCGTCCCCGGCGGCGCAGCGCCCCGTCCGCGCTTCCTGCTTTGCCTGCCGGTCAACTCCCGGAGAACAAGATGCCCATCCGCCTGCTCGTGTTTGTCATGCTGCTGTCCGTGGCCCGCGCCGACGGTCCCTGGCTCTACGTGGAGCAGGCCGTGGCCACCAGCCTGGACCAGCCCTACCGGCAGCGCGTGTATCACGTGACCGAGCCGGAGGTCGGCCTCTACGTCAGTGAAGTGTTCGAACTGCCCGAGCCCGTGTTGCGCTTCGCCGGCGCCTGGAAGTGCGACTCCCTGCTGGCCGGCCTGACGCCGGATTCATTGGCTGTCCGGCCGGGCTGCGCCGTCCACCTGCGCTGGAACGCGGACCGCGCGGCCTACGAGGGCCGCACGCCGGGCGAGGGCTGCCTCAGCACGCTGCGCGGCGCGGCCTGGGCCACTTCCGATGTCAGCCTCAAGGCCGACGGGCTGGTGAGCTGGGATCGGGGCTGGGACGACCACGGCCTGCAGGTCTGGGGCGCCAAGCAGGGCGGCTACCAGTTCCGCCGCGCGCCGGTCTTCGGCGGGGCCTGCTGCCCCGGTAGTGGTACGACCAAGTCAGAGGCAGTGCCGAAGTAACCCGGCCGCACGGCGGGCTTCGACGTCGCGAAGCGCTTAATCCTTCAGGAAGACAGCCGCCGAATCTTCGCCCCCAGCGCGCTCAGCCGCTCCTCGATGCGCTCGTAGCCGCGATCCACCTGCTGGATGTTCTGCATCCGGGTCAGGCCCTCCGCCTTGAGCGCGGCGATGATCAGCGCCATGCCCGCGCGGATGTCCGGCGAGTGCAGGCGTGCCGCGGAGAGCGGCTGGCCGCCGGAGATCAGCACGCGGTGCGGGTCGCATTGGGTGATCCGTGCGCCCATGGAGATCAGCGAGTCCACCCAGTACAGGCGGCTCTCGAACATCCACTCGTGGATCAGCACCTGGCCGCGGCTGCAGCAGGCCAGCACCACGGCGATGGAGGAGAGGTCCGCCGGAAAGCCCGGCCAGGGCGCGTCGTGGATGCGCGGGATGGCGCCGAACTGGTCGTAGTCCACTTCCAGGGCCTGCTCCCGCGGCACGCGGATGCCGCCGCGCTCGAAGCAAAACTCCACACCAAGCTTGCGGAAGACGCGCTGGATCATCCGGTAGTTTTCCGCTTCGACGCCCGCGATGAACAGCTCCGACTCCGTGGCCACGGCTAGGGCGATCAGGCTGCCCACCTCGATGTGGTCCTCGCCCACCCGGTGCGTGACGGAGTCCAGCAGCGCGCCGCCGCTGCCCTGGATGGTCAGCCGGTTGGTGCCCACACCTTCGATGCGGGCGCCCATGGCCTGCAGCAGGCGGGCCAGCCGCTGGACGTGGGGCTCGCAGGCGGCGTTCTCCACCACGGTCTCGCCCGTGGCCAGGGCCGCGGCCATCAGCGCGTTCTCCGTGGCCATCACGCTGGCCTCGTCCAGGAAGATCCGCGCGCCGGTCAGCCCACGGGGTGCCTCCAGCACCACGTCGTCGCCTTCGAGCCGCACTTCGGCGCCCAGCCACTGGAAAACGGCTAGGTGCGTGTCGATGCGCCGGCGGCCGATGCGATCCCCGCCCGGGCGGCGCAACACGGCCCGTCCGCTACGGGCCAGCAGCGGCGCAGCCAGCAAGAGGCTGCCGCGGATCTGGCCGGCCAGCTCGGGCTCCGGGCAGTCGCCCAGTCCGGCGGCCGAGGAGATCACGGCCCGGTGGGCGGCGGGGTCCCAGTCCACGCGGGCGCCCAGGGATTCCAGCAGGCGCAGCATCACCTGGATGTCCAGGATGGCGGGCAGGTTCTCCAGCGTGGTGCGTTCGGCTAGGAGCGCGGCCGCCAGATCCGGCAACGCCTCGTTCTTGTTGCCCTGCGGGGTGAACGTGCCGCTCAAATTCCGGCTGGTTTCGATCTCGAAGTACATGCAGGCCTTCGCTAGTTTTGCACACGCGGCGGTCCCGCACGGACCGGCCCTGCGCCAAGATACCACACGCCACAGGGCGGACGGCATGGGCCCTCCGCCCGGGAGATGATCATGCAGCACGCCTCCACGGCCGAACTGGCCCGGCACTTCGACGCCCTGGCTCCCGTTTGGACCGCCTGCCCCTACCTGGACGCGCCGGGCGAGGCTGAGCACGTGTTGCGGCTGCTCAAGCCCGGGCCACGCGCCACCGGGCTGGATCTGGCCTGCGGCAGCGGCCAGCTCACCGCCGGGCTCGCGGGCGCCGGCGGCCGCATCCTGGCGGCGGACTTGAGCGAGCGCATGCTCAAGCTGGCGGCCTGCCGCTTCGTGGAGGCGCGCATCAACAACGTGGTGATCACCGTCCAGGACGCCCACCGGCTGGAGTACGCCAACGGGCTCTTCGAGTGGGTGGTCTGCCGCAACGCCTGGCGCCTCTTCGAGGAACCGGCCCAGGTGCTGACGGAATTGGCCCGCGTCACCCGGCCGGGGGCGCGGCTCTACCTCAGCGACTGGTGCGAACCCAGCGGGCCGCTGGACGCCTGCCTGGGCCGGCTGGACGCTTTCCATCGTCGCTGCCTGACGGAGGGCTGGTGGGAGGAGCATCTGGCCGGCCTGCCCTTCCAGACCGAGCTGCGCCGCCGGCGACCCGAGCGCCTGGACCCGGTGGTCTGGGGAGAACTGGCCGGCCTGGATCCCGCCGAGGCGCGCCGGCGCTTCGACGAGTTCCGCGCCGCCGAGGGCGCCGGGATCCACTGCCAGGAGCTGGACAACCGCCCGGTCTGGATCGCCGAGCGGCTGGAACTGGTGCTGCTGCGCACGGCCCGCCCCGCCAAATGATCTGACGTGCCGGCACTCCCGGCCCTGCCGAACTCCTTGCTGTCCATTCTGATGGACGCTCCTCTGCCTGAAGGCGAGATTCCGCCCCTGCTCCAGAACCACCCCGCCTGAACCCGCGTTCTGCCCGCCGGCGCACCGGGAAAAGGCCGCCCGCCGCGCGGCCGGGCAGGCTCCGTGTGTTACATTTGCAAGCGGGAAGGCATGAAGATGAAAGTGGCGGCCGGCCCTCGGGAGCGCCTGCTCACACAGGGTCCCCGGGCCTTGGAAATGGCGGATCTGCTGGCCCTGGTGCTGGTGAGCGGCTCGCGCCGGGAATCGGTGTTCGACGTGAGCCGACGCCTGCTGGAC
>DYSB01000220.1 GCA_020726405.1 Acetofilamentum sp.
CGAGGCCGTAGAGGCCCAGACCCTCGTGGAAGCGCAGCCGGAAGGCGCTGGCCGCCAGCCGGGGCTGGTGCCGGGCCAGAAACTCGCGCACGGCCGCGGGCAGCGGTCGCGCGGTGCTTGCGAGCGGATCCAGGTAGGCGTACTGCACGCGGACCCGGTCGGGTCGGGCGCCGTTCTCCAGGCAGCGGGCGCGCACTTCGGCGCTGACGGCCACCACGCCGCTGCAAAGGCGCAGGGTGGCTCGGGCAAGGCGCCGGGTGCGCGGGTTGTCCAGCGGCCGGAAACTGTGGAGAGTGAACAGCACGGGCAGTCCCAGCAGGCGGCCCAGGAGCGCGCAGAGCAGGCGCGAGCGCCAGTTGCCGCTGTGGACGTGGACGAGATCCCCACCACCCAGGCGGTGCCGGAGCAGCTCAGTCGCCAGGCAGAGGGGCAGGAGCAGGGGCCGATAGTGGCTGTCGTCCACCACCCTCCAGCGCCAGCCCTCGGTCGTCAGCCGGGCGCACAGGCGCTGCAGATGGACGGACACGCCTCCCACCGGTGGGGGCAGGCCTCCCACCAGCAGGATGGAAGGGGCGGGCGATGCGGCCATGGACCCTCCCGCTCAGACCACCGCGTTGCGAATCGCCGCCGCCACTTCCGCCACCTGGGCGCGCGTGATCTCCGCGAACATGGGCAGGCTGAGGATCTCGCCGGCCAGCCGCTCGGTGACGGGGAAATCCCCTTCCCGGTAGGCCAGCTCCGCGGCGGCGGGCTGCAGGTGGACCGGGCGCGGATAGTGCAGGCCGCAGCCGATGCCCGCCTGTTGCAGGGCCGCCATCACGGCGTCCCGCGTGCTGCCGGAGTCCGGCGTCACGCGGATCACGAACAGGTGATACACGTGACTGCGGCCGGGGAGCTCCTGCGGGCAGAGGATCCCGGGCAGCCCGGCCAGCTCCTCGCGGTACCAGTCGGCCGCCTGCCGGCGCGCGGCGGTCCAGCCGGGCAGGTGCCGGAGCTTGACCCCCAACACGGCGCCCTGCAGGCCCTCCAGCCGGTAGTTGTGGCCCCACTCGGCGTGCAGGTACTTCTCGGGCATGCCGTGGTCGCGCAGCCGGCAGATCCGCTGGTAGAGGGCTTCGTCGTTGGTGAGCACGGCTCCGCCCTCGCCGGCGGCGCCCAGGTTCTTGCCCGGGTAGAAACTGAAGGCGGCCGCGCGGCCCTGGTGGCCGGCGTGGACGCCGTGGTAGCCGGCCAGGTGCGCCTGGGCCGCGTCCTCCAGCAGCAGCAGGCCGCGGCGTTCGGCGATCTCGCGCAGCGGCTCCAGGTCCGCGCACTGTCCATAGAGATGCACCGGCAGCAGGACCTTGGTGCGCGGCGTGATGCGGGCCTCCACCTGCTCCGGATCCAGGTTGAAGTCGTCGGCGCGCACGTCGGCCAGCCGGGGCGTGGCGCCGGCCAGCTTGACGCCGCCGGCCGTGGCCATGAAGGTGTTGGCGGCGGTCAGCACCTCGTCGCCCGGGCCGATCCCCAGACCCCAGAACATCAGGTGCAGGGCCGCCGTGCCGCTGTTGCAGGTGGCGCAGAAGCGCGCCCCGTGGGCGGCGGCGAAGGCCTCCTCGAAGGTCCGCACGGTGGGGCCGGTGACAAACTCGCACCGCTCGAAGACGCCCGCCACGGCGGCGTCCAGCTCAACTTTTATGCTGGCGTACTGGGCCTTGAGATCGAGAAAGGGGACCGGCATGTGCTCTCCTGCTGCTTCCGGCTTGGCGTGTGGAACCGCTTCCCAAGCCAAAAGTGGCGAACGGCCATGGCTTGGGAAAGCTGGGGGCGGCTGGTACTTTGCTGCCGGCGGGGGCCGTGGCCCCCGTCTGTCACAGCGCCGAGCGCCGGAATCCCGGCCGTGGATGGATAGACGGTGACGGGTCAGGGAGTCCCGGCCGGAGCCGGATGACAGGAGACACCAGATGAAGATCGGCATCGCGGGACTGGGCTACTGGGGACCGAACCTGGTGCGCAATTTCCAGGCCCAGCCCGGCTGTGACGTGTACATGACGGACCTGGACGACGGCCGGCGCGCCGCGGGGGCCCGCCGCTTTCCCGCCGCCCAGCTGGCCGGAAACTACGACGAGCTGCTGGAGCGCGTCGAGGCCGTGGCCCTGGCCACGCCCCTCTCCAGCCACTTCGAACTGGGGCGCCGCGCCCTGGAGGCTGGCCGCCACCTGCTGGTGGAGAAGCCCTTCGTGGAGAGCGCGGTCCAGGCGCGCGAGCTGATCGCCCTGGCGGAATCCAAGGGGCTCACACTGATGGTGGACCACACCTTCCTCTACACGGGGGCCGTGCGCAAGGTGCGCGAGCTCATCGACCAGGGCGAACTGGGCCGCCTGCTCTACTTCGACAGCGTGCGCGTCAACCTGGGCCTCTTCCAGCACGACACCAACGTGATCTGGGACCTGGCGCCCCACGATCTCAGCATCTGCGACCACCTGACGGGCGTGGAGCCGCTGGCCGTGCAGGCCTGCGGCGGCCGGCACTACTATCAGCACGAGGATCTGGCCTACATCACGGTCTTCTACCAGGACCAGCTGATCGCCCACTTCCACGTCAACTGGATCGCCCCGGTCAAGGTGCGGCGCATTCTCATCGGCGGCGACCGTCAGATGGTGGTCTACGACGACATGGAGCCCAGCGAGAAGCTCAAGGTGTACGACAAGGGCGTGGAGCTGACCCAGCCCGAGGAGATCTGGCGGACGCTGGTGAGCTATCGCACGGGCGACATGCGCGCCCCCCGGCTGGATGGAACCGAGGCGCTGGACCGGATGGTCAAGGAGTTCCTGGACTGCGCCGCCACGGGCCGCGCGCCGCTCTCCGGGCCGGCCCACGCCCTGCGCGTGACCCGCATGCTCGAGGCCGCCGAGCTCAGCCTGCGTCAGGGCGGCCGCCGCGTGGAGTTGACCGAACTGAATCAGTGAACGGACACGAAGCTCACGAAGGATCAGGAAGAGCGCGAAGCATCGCAGGTCAAGGAAGGGTTGGTCCCGAAGGACACGCGGTTCCAGTCATCGACGGCACCGACTGCGGTACTGCCCCTTCTACCCCAAATCAAGCTCTGTGTTCTTCCAGAGGCTTCGTGTCCTTCGTGTCCTTCGTGTCCGTCCGAAAGTGGAGAGGACGAATGGACAGTTTTTTAAGAATCGCCCCGGACGTCAAGCTGGGCGAAGGTGTGAAGATCTTCAGCTTCGTCAACCTCTACGGCTGCGAGATCGGCGCTGGCAGCCGCGTGGGCGCCTTCGTGGAGATCCAGAAGGGCGCGAAGATCGGCCGCAACTGCAAAATCAGCAGCCACACCTTCATCTGCGAAGGCGTGGAGATCGGCGACAATGTCTTCGTGGGCCACAACGTCTCCTTCATCAACGACAAGTTCCCGCGCGCCACGCGCCCGGACGGCGCGCCGCAGACCGAGGAGGACTGGACCCTGGAATTCACCAGGGTGGGCGCGGGCGCCTCTATCGGGACGGGCTCCACCATTCTCTGCGGGATCATCATCGGGGAAGGGGCCATGGTGGGCGCCGGCAGCGTGGTGACCCGGGACGTGCCCGCGGGCGCGCTGGTGGCCGGCGTGCCGGCCCGCTTGATCCGGCAGGCCAGCAAGTGAGAGCGCCCTTCCGGCTGCCCGAGCAGCCCGCGACCCGGCTAGGTCTGTTGCTGGCCCAGCTCGAAGAGGGCCGCGCGCGCACGTTGCGCGTCGTGGCGACGGCTCCGCCGGAGCGCCTGCACGAAAGCGCGCCGGACTTCCCCAACAGTCTGGCCGCGCATCTGGCGCACCTGGCCGCCATCGAACTGGATTGGCTCTACTGTGATCTGCTCGGCGTGCAGATTCCCGCCGAGGCGCTGGAGAACTTCCCCATCGACGATGTGCGCCAGGCGGACGGCCGGCTGACCCAGGCGGAGTCGGCCACTCTGCCCGAGCTGCTGGCCGTGTTGGCCCGGGCCCGCTACCTGCTGCTGACGGAGTGTGCGCGGCTGGAGGAGTCCGAGGTGGCCGAGTTGGTGCAGGGCCTGGAAGGAGCTGCGACGCCCGAGTGGATCCTCAGCCACCTACTCCAGCACGAGGCCGAGCACCGGGGCGTGATCCGCCGGATGATCGCCGCCTGGTCCCCCCGCGCCTGAACCCCCGCCCCAAGGTTTTTCACCACAGAGGCACAGAGGCGCAGAGTTTGAATTGGCTTGGTCTGGGTCGAGTGTCGCTCGTCCGGGAGGCTGCTTGAGCACGAAGACTCGAAGTCTCGAAGATGAATTGTGTCACGTGAGGTGAAGGCCATCAGGCCTGACCATCTGCTGCCCCGCCAATTTCACAGAGTCACAGTGACACAGAGCCACTGAGATTCAATGGAAGTTGTGAGGTGAAGCCCATCAGGGCTGAACCAGAACCAGGTGGTGACGCCGTCAGGCGGAACCAGCTACGCGATTGCAGGAAGCCCAAACTGCGGCCAGAGTCAGGCCACCGCGAGGTGGCCTGACTCTGGCCGTTGAGAAAAAGCGCCTCTTTGGCTCCACCTTTCTGGCGCAAGCAGAAAGGTGGAAAACAAGGGCTCCCGACACTCACGGGGATAACCGT
>DYSB01000221.1 GCA_020726405.1 Acetofilamentum sp.
CCGGGCCGGCTGGGACGATGAAGCCCGCCAAGCGGCCAAGCCCGACAGACTCCTAGGCCTGCGGAGGCGGGAAGAGGTTGTAGTTGTCCCGGGCGCGGCTGTAGGCCCGGCCGATGCGCAGCACTTCCTCCCGCAGATGCGCGGCGAAGGCCGCCCAGCCCTCGCGGTCCTCCGGGTCGCCCTCGTAGCGCTGGGGGCGGCCGTAAACCACACTCACCTTGAGGGCTTTGGGGATCGAATGCCCCTTGCCGAAGGCCTTGTGCGCGCCGTCGATGTAGACCGGCAGCACGGGCAGCCCAAAGCGCGCCGCCAGATACCCCACCCCCACCTTGAAGGCCTTGACCTCGCCGTCCACGCTGCGCGTGCCCTCGGGGAAGAGGATGATGCTGTCGCCCCGGGCCAGGGCCTCCTCGGTGGGCACGAAGGCCTCGTGGAGTTTGGCAGAGCGCTCGATGGGCAGCACGTTCATGAACAGGCGGAAGAAGAAGCCCTTGAGGCGCGACGAGAAGAAGTAGTCCTTGGCCGCCACCGGGTGCACATGATGCATGCGGCTGTAGGGAAAGGCCGAGAGCAGCACGGCGGCATCGTAGTGGCTGGTGTGGTTGGCCACGAGGATCACCTGGTCCAACTCCTCCAGCCGCTCCCGGTGGTGGTAGGTCACCCGGTTGTAGCCGAAGAGGTAGGTGTCCAGCACCATGTGGAGCAGGACACGGGTCCCGTTTTCCAGGGACTGGAGCAGTGTGAGGGCCATCGGGCTCCTGGGGATTGAGAGGGCCGTTCCGCCCGTGGGCAGGCCTGAAACCGGGACGCAAGGTAGAAAAGCCCGGGCTGGCCCCGACGCCCGGAGGAGCCAAGGCGCCTTCAGCCTTGTACATTGGGGTCAGGCGTCGAAGTCGCCGGGAACTCAGGACACCCCTCAAATCATGTGGCATCATGTACGACGGCAAGACCTTTCTCATCACGGGCGGCACCGGTTCCTTCGGGAACGCCGTGCTGGATCGCCTGCTGCCCACGGACGCGGGCGAGATCCGGGTGTTCAGCCGGGACGAGAAGAAACAGCATGACATGCGCATGCGCTACGACAACTACCGGGTGAAGTTCTACATCGGCGACGTGCGGGACCGCTCCAGCGTGGACGATGCCATGCACGGGGTGAGTTTCGTCTACCATGCCGCCGCGCTCAAGCAGGTGCCCAGCTGCGAATTCTACCCGATGGAGGCCATCCGCACCAACGTGCTGGGCACGGAGAACGTGCTCTCCAGCGCCGTGGCCCACGGCGTGGAGCGGCTGGTGGTGCTCTCCACGGACAAGGCCGTCTACCCCATCAACGTCATGGGCATCACCAAGGCCCTGCTGGAGAAGCTGATGGTGGCCAAGTCGCGCACGCTCAAGGCGGCGGGCACGCGGCTCTGCGGCACGCGCTACGGCAACGTGATGGGCTCGCGCGGCTCGGTGATTCCCTTCTTCATCGAGAAGCTGCTGGCCGGCCAGCCCCTGACTGTGACGGATCCCTCCATGACCCGCTTCCTCTTGACCCTGAAGGGCGCGGTGGAGCTGGTGATCTTCGCCTTCGACAACGCCCGCCCGGGGGACATCTTCGTGCAGAAGGCGCCGGCCTGCACCGTCGGCGTGCTGACCCAGGCCCTGAACGAGCTGTTCGGCTCCCCCTCGCAGATCAAGGTCATCGGCACGCGCCACGGCGAGAAGCTGCACGAGACCCTCTGCTCGCGCGAAGAGATGGCCCGCTCCGAAGACCTGGGGAATTTCTACCGCGTGCCCGCCGACGCGCGCGACCTGAACTACGACGTCTACTTCACCCAGGGCGACGCGGGGATCAGCGAGGGCGGCGACTATTCCTCCAACAACACCGAGCAGCTGGACGTGTCCCAGGTGAAGGATCTGCTGCTTACGCTGGACTTCGTCGCCGACGCGCTGGCCGGAAAGGGCATCCACGTATGAAGGTCTTGGTGACCGGTTCGGCGGGCTTCCTGGGGCGCAATTTGGCAGTGGCCCTGCGCCGGCGGCCGGAACTCGAGCTGCTCGAATTCGATCGCGAGCACACGCTGGAGCAGCTGGACGCCGCGCTGGAGCAGGCGGACTTCGTGTTCCACCTGGCGGGCAGCAACCGTCCGCCCCGGCCGGAGGAGTTCACCGCCGTCAACGTCGACCTGACGGCCCACGTCTGTCGGCGTTTGGCGGCCCGGGGCGTGGCCGTGCCGCTGGTGTTCAGCTCCAGCAGCCAGGCGGCGCTGGACAATCCCTACGGCGCCAGCAAGCGCGCGGCCGAGGAGCTGCTGGCGGAGCACGCCCGGGCCAGCGGGGCGCCGGTCTTCGTCTTCCGCCTACTCAACCTGTTCGGCAAGTGGGGCCTGCCCAATTACAATTCGGTGGTGGCCACCTTCTGCCACAACAGCACGCGCGGCCTGCCGCTGCGGGTGGACAACCCCGCCGCCTGCCTCCAGCTCAACTACGTGGACGACGTGGCGGCGGCCTTCCTGGCGCTGCTGGACGGCGCCCCGGCGCCGGCGCCGGGGGAGCTGCTGAGCGTGGCGACCGTGCACGAGCTGAGCGTGGGCGAGCTGCGTGACCGGCTGGAAGGCTACGCGGCCATGCGCACCGCGGGGCGGATTCCCGACATGGGCGATCCCCTGGACGCCGTGCTCTACCCCACCTGGCTGAGCTACCTGCCCGGCGACGCCTTCGCCGTCACGCCCGAGCTGAAGACCGATCCGCGCGGCTGGCTCTTCGAGTGGATCAAGACGCCGCACCTGGGCCAGGTCTTCGTCTCCACCACCAAGCCTGGCGTCACACGCGGCAACCACTACCACGACACCAAGGTGGAGACCTTCTGCGTGGTGCGCGGCCAGGCCGTGATCCGCTTCCGGCCGGTGGACGGCGGCGCGGTGCTGGAGTACCCCGTGGACGGCGCGCGGCCCCAGGTGGTGAGCATCCCGCCGGGCTACACGCACTCCATCGAAAACACGGGGGCGGAGGAGATGCTCTGCCTGTTCTGGAGCAACCAGATCTTCGACCCCGCCGCCCCGGACACCCACTTCCTCAAGGTGAGGGACGACCAGTGAAACTGATGACCATCGTGGGCACGCGCCCGGAGATCATCCGCCTCTCCGCCGTGATCCAGGCGGCGGACGCCGCCTTCACGCACGTCCTGGTGCACACCGGGCAGAACTGGGACCACCGCCTGGGCGGGATCTTCTTCGAGGAGCTGGGCCTGCGCGAGCCCGACCACTTCCTGGGCGTGGCCGGCGGCCACCTGGGGGAGACCATGGGCAACATCCTCTCGCGCTCCTACGAGGTGCTGGTGGAGGAGAAGCCCGACGCGCTGCTGATCCTGGGGGACACCAACTCGGCCCTGGCGGCCATCGCGGCCAAACGGCTCAAGGTGCCCATCTTCCACATGGAGGCCGGCAACCGCTGCTTCGACCAGAACGTGCCGGAGGAGATCAACCGCAAGATCGTCGACCACATCTCCGACATCAACCTGCCCTACACGGAGCACAGCCGGCGCTACCTGCTCCAGGAGGGCTTCCGCCGCGAGCACATCTTCGTCACCGGTTCGCCCATGGGCGAGGTGCTGCACCAGCACCGCGAGCGCATCGCCGCCAGCCGCGTGCTGGAGGAGCTGGGCCTGAACCGCGGCCGCTACCTGCTGGTGAGCGCGCACCGCGAGGAGAACGTCGACCTGGAGGCCAACTTCCGGCACCTGACGGCCAGCCTGAATGCCGTGGCCGAGGAGTACGGCCTGCCCGTGATCTACAGCACCCACCCGCGCACGCGCAAGCGCATCGAGGAACGCGGCGTGGTCTTCCACCCGCTGCTGCGCAATCTGCCGCCCTTCGGTTTCTTCGACTACAACCACCTCCAGCAGAACGCCTTCTGCGTGCTCTCCGACTCGGGCACCTTGAGCGAGGAATCCTGCCTGCTGGATTTTCCCGCCGTGCTGATCCGCACCTCCACCGAGCGCCCGGAGGTGCTGGACAAGGGCTCGATCATCGTGGGAGGCATCCGGCCGGCCCACCTGCTGGAGGCCATCCGCATCGTGCGCCAGGAGCGCGAGGCCGGCGTCCGCTGGGAGCCGCCCGCGGACTACCTGGACCTGAATGTCTCACGCAAGGTGGTCCACCTGATCGCCAGCTACACGCCGATCATCAACCGCGTGACGTGGTTCAAGCCGGAACACTGAGGCGTGCGGTCGCGAGCCGTGGGGCGCAGCAACATGGGCGGGGCCCGGCTTCGGGTGGGCTGACTGCCTGCAACACGGAGACGAATCACATGCCACCAAGGTGGATTCGACGCTTCCTAGTGTGGGACGCGCGCAAATGGCAGGCCCTCAAGCACCGTTTGTGGTAGGACGCCGTGCTGGTGCGAAAGTCGGTTCGCTGGCTGTTGACGCAGCTCGGGCGCCTGCGCCACGGCGGCGTGGCTGTCAACTTCGGTGACCGGAACAACCGCTTCTTCCGGCTGGGTTGGTTGACCCTGGACGTGGTGGGTCCGGCGGACCTGCGGGCCAATCCCGGTACGGAGGCCATTCCGCTGGCCGACAACTCGGTGCTGGCGTTTACTGCCT
>DYSB01000030.1 GCA_020726405.1 Acetofilamentum sp.
TGTCCTCCAGCGCTTCGTAATCAAATCCATGGACGAACCAGACCTGGGCCACGCCCTCGCCCATGCGCGCGCCGGTTCGCCCTTGGTGGATCGAGGATCCCAACGCGCCGGCGGGACCCTCCATTCCCACCAGCCACTCCCCGCTGGCCTCTCCGGCGCGGAAGCATCAGCGGATGGCGCCAGCGGGGGTCAGGCACACCTGGACCAGCGGAACCTCGGCGAGGCTGAATTCCGCCACCCAACCCGTCTCCGCGGGCAGTTCAAGTGTCTTGACGCTGAAGGTGCGCTGATGGTTGAACAAGGCGGCGATCCAGTCGTCGGGAAAGGGAGCGGCGGGCATGGGCAGCATCCATTCCACCAGGCAGCCAGAGTCGGAGAAGGTGAGGCCGCCCGAGTTCAGCACGCGAACCGACTGACGTGGAGTGCCGAAATACATGAACTCGAAACCCAGCTCGCGAGGTGCCGACAAGCCCTGTGAACTGAATCCCACCGACCCCGCCTGGCTCATGTCCAGCCACTCCCAGACCGGGCCGTCGGGCGCGTCGCCGTGGGTCCAGCGGTATCCACTTAGATCGCCCGGGCCGGCCAGCGGCCAATCTGCCACACGGCCCGTCACCGGATCGCTGAGTGGACCCGCTCCGCTGTCGAAGATCGCCTGGACCTGGTACGAGGCCGAGTCGCCGGTGGCGGGCGTGGTGTCCGCCCAGCGCCGTTCCGGCAGATTCTCCGCCACCAGTTGGCCGTCCCGCAGCACGCTGTAGGAGGCGATGGCCCTTTCTTGCCGGGGGGCGACCGGCACCAGGTTCTCGAAGCGCACCTCGTCCAGGAAGACGAAGTCGTCCGCCAGTTCCTGCTCGTCCGACCACAAGCTGGGCTTGAAGGCGAACAGCACCTCCAGTCCGACAAACTCCGCCGAAGCAACGGGCAGGCCGCATTCGAAATCCGCCAGCAGGGTTTGCGGTGTTTCCCACCCCGCCAGCAGTGACCAGTCGAGTTCGATCCGGTCGTGGCGCCCGCTCGTGGCGTACACGTGCGACACCGCCGCGCGCTCCTGAACCAGAAACATCAGGCGGTCGGTGATCCGTGTGTTGGGGTGCCAGGAGTCGTCCACGGCGCGGACGTGGTAACGGATCCAGCCGGGCGCCGGGGCGGGGGCGGGGATTTCCGCCAGCCAGGTGTCTCCCGCGAGGGCCATGGCCACGCTGTCGCGGGCGCTGTCCGAATCCTCCCAGATCAGCCACACCTCCGCCAACCCGCTGGAATCGGCGACGGTCGCCGTGACGGGGTAGGCTGCCAGTTCCCCCACCTCCACATCCCCATGGGTGGACACCTCGACCGTCGGGGGCTGCAGGTCGCCCAGGAAGGGGCTGATGAGATAGGTGGTGGAATCCGGCGGCTCGGGACCGTCGAAGAGGCAGGTGTTGAGATTGCCGCTCCTCCAGCCCAGCACGGCCTCTCCCGTCACTTGCAGGTGGCTGAGCTTGATCCGCTGGTCCGGATAGAGGGCCAGTTGCCAGGTGGCCTCGCCATCGAAGTAGTACTCCATGTCCGTCCATTGCACCACGAACAGGGAATCCAGGTCCTGCCAGTCCAGCTCCAGGCTGTAACCCTCGGTGTCCCAGTACTAGGCCCCGGCGATGGCCTGGGTCAGGAAGGGAATGGAGCAGTTCGAACCGCCATAGACATCGCCGTCCAAAAAGCTGACCAGCCCCGCCGGGGAGACCCAGATCTGCGTGAAATCCTGGTTGTACCAACGGAAGGGAAAGGGCAGGGTAAGCGGCTCGCAGAACTCGTCCGTATAAGCATCCAGCGCGTGGCCGGTGGCGGAAATGTCCACCCATTGGAAGGCTGGACCCAGCGGGTCGCGGCTGCTGATCCAGCCGTAGCCGGCGGCGTCGGGGCCGCCGCAGTCGGGCTGCGCGCTCGCGAGGGAGGCAGCGGCCACCAGGGCCAGCAGCCAGACTTTCCTGCTCGTCATGTTCACCTCGGCTGGTTGGAATCCGTCTGACCGGTCCCGATTGGGTCCGCCGCTTGGATGGACGCAACGTGTCAAGCCGCCAACACATGCACAAACAATTTCTGTAGCAACAGAAAAACGCCCCGGTGGAGTTCCCGGGGCGTCTGTCAAGCCAGCACTCGTCGGACTTGGCTCTCGATCTGAGCACGCATGCCTGCGGCGCGGGTCCCATCCAAGGCCCAAGTCCGACTGATTCCTAGCCCTCGCTGCCCAAGTGGGCGCGGGTGCGCTCCAGGTAGCCGTTGACGTAGTCGGCAACGGCCTCCTCCAGCGGCGTGGCGGGCACGGAGAGGCCCACGGCGCGGGCCTTGTCCATCTCGGCGCACGTGTAGTACTGGTACTGGTCACGCAGTTCCATCGGCATGGCCACCCAGTCGATGTCGGGCTCGCGGCCCAGGGCGGCGAACACCGCATGCACCATGTCCCGGAAGGAGCGGGGACGGCCCGTCCCCAGGTTGTAGATTCCGCCCGGAATGGCGGGTTCCAGGGCCTCCACCACGCAGCGCACGGCGTCTTTCACATAAAGGAAGTCGCGGGTCTCGCCGCCATCCGCATGATCCGGCCGGTGGCTGGCGAAGAGTTTGACGTGGTGGTGCTCGTGGATTTGCTCCCAGGCCTTGAGCGCCATGGAACGCATCTCGCCTTTGTGGTACTCGTTCACGCCGAAGACGTTGAAGAACTTGAAGCCCACGGCGTAGTCCAGCAGGCCCTCCCGGCGCATCCAAAGGTCGAAGAGGTGCTTGCTGTACCCGTAGATGCTCAGGGGTCGCAGGCGGTCCAGGCTCTGCAAGTCGTCCGAGTAGCCCTGGGAGCCGTCGCCGTAAGTGGCGGCGCTGGAGGCGTAGACCAGCCGGACGCCGGTCTTGGCGCAGGCCCGGGCCAGGTCCCGGCTGTAGTGCACGTTGTTGAACATGAGATAGTCGGCGTCGCGCTCGGTGGTGGAACTGCAGGCCCCCATGTGGATCACGGCCGTGACGCCCGCTGGCAGGCCGTCCGCGCGCAGATCGCGCAGGAACTGATCCTTGTGGTGATACTCGCTGTAGCGCAGGTTGGCCAGGTTGTGCCACTTCTCCGTGGTGCCCAGCCGGTCCACGATGAGGATGTCGTCCAACCCGCGCCGGTTCAGCTCCCAGACCACGGCACTGCCGATGAAGCCCGCCCCGCCGGTCACGATGATCATGGCCCGTCCTCCGTCTTTGCTGGGCTCAACCTAGCAGCCTGCAAGCTCTTTCGCTTGCGGAAACTCGCCCGCTTCGTGAGCTTGAAATGCCAATCCCGCGGGTTCCCGCACCGGGTCCCGCTTCCGTTCCGCTTCCCGGAGGCCCACATGAAACGCGCGCATACGCCCTGGCCGGCTCTGGTTCTGGTGCTGGCCGTCAGTCTCTTATCGGCAGTGCCGGCCGGCGCCGGCAGCCCCCTCCCGAATGATGCTCAAGTTGAAGGCTGGCAGGGTGCACCACCCGCCACGGCTCTGCCCGGCCGCGCGGCGATCGTCCAAGCCCGCGAGGCCTGTCGGCTGGGCAAGCAGGCCGCACGCCTCGAATCGTCCCAACTGCTGGACGAGGCCCTGCGTGAGGACGATCCACTGACCTGGTACGACGTGACCTATTACGACCTGGCCGTTTCCGTCTTCCAGGGCGACGACCTGCTGAACGGCTTCATGGAAATGGAGCTGGTCAGCCGGCTGGAGGGCCTGGAGATCCTTGAGCTGCACGCCGCCCCCAACCTGACCCTCAACAGCGTCAGCAACGGCAGCCAGGAGCTAAGCTACACGCGCAACGGCGACCGCTTGAGCGTGCAGCTGCCGGCCGCGCTGGCCGAGGGCCAGGCCGCCCACCTGCAGATCCAGTACTTCGCCGAATTCAACGGCTGCGGCGTGCTCAGCACCTGGCGCACCAACGTGCAGACCGGGCAGAACGTGCACACCATCACAACTCAGGCCGAGCCCTTCGACGCCCGCTGCTGGTGGCCCTGCAAGGACGATACGCGCGACAAGGCGGACTCCCTCACTCTCGCCATCACCACCGACAGCTTCGGCACGGCGGTGAGCAACGGCGTGCTGCGCTCCAACGTCTTGAACGAGGACGGCACGCGCACCTTCACGTGGCACGAGAGCTGGCCCATCGTGACCTACCTGGTCTCGCTCTGTGTCACCGAGTACAACCACGCGGAGGCCGTCTGGAGCTGGGAAGGACAGGATATGCCCATGCACGACTGGTCCTGGGGCCTGAGCGCGGGCGACCAGCAGTTCGTGCTGGGTGCGGGGCTGGCCTCGCTGAACGCGCTCTCCACGCGCTACGGCACCTATCCCTTCCAGAACGAGAAATACGGCCACGCCCAGTACACCTGGGGCGGCGCCATGGAACACCAGACCTGCACGTCCATGGGCTTCTACAACGAGTCCGTGGTGGCCCACGAGCTGGCGCACCAGTGGTTCGGCGACAAGATCACGTGCGACACATTCCACCACATCTGGCTCAACGAGGGCTGGGCCACCTACAGCGAAGCCATCTACTTCGAGCACTACCTGGGTCCGGAGGCCCTGCACGAGTACATGGACTACGAAGAGTACTTCGGACAGGGCACCATCTACGTCGAGAATCCCGCCACGGACAACATTTTCGACGGAAACCTGAGCTACGCCAAGGGCAGCTGGGTCGTCCACATGCTGCGCCACGTCATGGGCGAGGAGGCTTTCTGGGCCGCCGTCCACGCCTACCTGGGGCCCAACGAGCCGGCGTATCACCGCACGGCCACCACGGACGAATTCCGCGCCTTCATGGAGGCCGAACACGGCCAGTCGCTGGAGTGGTTCTTCGACGAGTGGATCATGGGCCAGTACTACCCGGACTACGAGTACTTCTGGACCTCCGAACCCGCTGAAACCCCCGGCCAGTTCTGGCTGGACCTGGGAATCATCCAGGCCCAGACTCCCGAGTGCCAGACCTTCATGATGCCCGTCGACTGTCGCATTACCTTCGCGGGCGGCGCCACGGAGACCCTGGTCGTGACCAACGACGGGACGGCCCAGGGCCACCGGCTGCTGTTGGACGCCGAGCCACTGGCCGTGGAGCTGGATCCCGATGACTGGATCCTGGGCCCGGCCACCCTGCTCTCGTCTCCGCCGGCGACGGACATTGTCTGCAGCGGGCTGCGCCTGCTGGACGAGGACTTCGAAGCGCTGGACCGCCTGCCGTCTGGTGGCACTTTCCACGTGGCCTTCGAGCTGTTCAACCGCGGCGCCAGCTCGGGCGAGCTGCAGGTCAGCCTGAGCAGCGCGCATCCCGACATGGAGCTGGGCAGCGCCACGAGCCGGCCTCCGCTGCCCTTCGGCGGCCTCGACGACGTGATGCTGGGGGGCAGCACGCTGGACGGCATCGCGGGGCTGGTGCCCATCACGCTGACCGTGACCTGGGAGGGCGGCAGTCTGGAATTCACCCAGAGCTTCCCCGCCGGCCATCCCGAGGCGCTGCTGGTGGACGACGACGGCGGTGCGGCCTATGAAAGCTGGTACGAGACGGCCCTGGCGGGAGCGCTGGACTACCAGCTGGCCACGCCGGACTCCCTGCCCGCCGACCTCGGCGGCTACGGCCTGGTGATCTGGTTCACGGGGGACAACCGCCGCGCCCTGGAGCACGAGGAATGGGAGCGACTCACGTCGTACTGGCAGGCTGGCGGCTATCTGGTCTTCACGGGCCAGGATTTCGCCGAAGCCCAGTCGACGCAGGACCTCTCGAGCTACTGCGGCCTGGCGCTGGTGGACAGCGTCTACGACAACAACGCCGTGGACACGGTGGCGGGGGGAATCTTCGCCGGCCGGCGCATGTACCTGTTCAACGGCGGCGCGGGCAACCAAACGCGCATGGACGTGCTGGCCGGCCTGCTGGACTGCATGGCGCCCCAGGCCTACTACTACAACTACGAGGCGGGCAGCGCCGGCGAAGAGCTGTGGTGCGGCGAGGGCGGGCTGCTGACTCTGGGCTTCGGGCTGGAAGGCATCGCCGACATCGGCAACGGGATCAACTTGCGGGAGAGCCTGGAGGCACTGGGGGCCTGGAGCCGCGGCGAGACGGCCGTGGAGCCCCGGCCCGCCACGCGCCCGGAGCGCGGCTTCGCGCTCACAGGCGCGCATCCCAATCCCTTCAACCCGGCCACCGTGCTGGAGTGGCGCGCCGAGCGACCGGGCACACTGCGCGGCGGCATCTACAACCTGGCCGGGCAGCTGGTGGAGGAACTGGCCGCCCGGGAGGTGCCCGCGGGCGCCGGCAGCCTGACCTGGACCGCGGCGGGCCGGGCCAGCGGCCTCTACCTGGCGCGGCTGGAGCTTTGGACCACGGACGGCCGCCGCCAGTCCGCGACACTCAAGCTCATGCTGCTGCAATAGGAATCGTTGTGACACATCTCATTCGCTTGAACACACAGGGCCGGCGCTTGTCGGCCCTGTGCTGGATCGGCTGGCTGTTGGTGCTGGCGCTGCCCCTCCGGGCGGCCGAGCCCAAGGTCGAGGCCTTCGCCGCCCGCGCCGCGGCCTGCCCGGCCCCCGGGCCGGATTGTCTGGTGGAGCTGGGACGATCGCTGCTGGGCACGCCCTATCTCAAGGGCGCGCTGGCGGGTCCGCGGGATCCCGCCACGGGTCTGACCCTCAGCCTGGCCAAGGTGGACTGCATGGTGCTGCTGGAGTGGCTGCTGGCGGGCAATTCGCTGGCCGGACGGCCCGCGGCGGGCAGGGCGGACAGCCTGGCCCAGGCCCTGGCGCGCGTGCGGTTTCGCGACGGACTCGTGCACTGGAAGCAACGTCACCACTTCTTCAGCGATTGGCTGGACTCGGGCCCGCGCCTGACGGACGCCGGCGCGGGCTTCAGCGGCGCCCGCCAGCGCAGTGTGGAGCTCAACCGCCGGGAGGGCCAGCGCCGCTGGGTCAAGGGCGTGCCTGTTCGTTCTCAGGAGGTCTGGTGGGTTCCGCCAGGCACGTCCACCCTGGACAGCCTGCGCGACGGCGATCTGGTCGGTCTCTGGGCGGCCAAGCCCGGTCTGGACGTGACCCACGTGGGGATCATCGTCCGCGAGGGCGGGCGCGTGCTGCTGCTCAACGCCTCCAGCCGGGCCATGAAAGTGCGTCTGGAGCCACTGGCTGAGCACCCGGCCTGGAAGAAGGGCCTGCTGGTCTTCCGGCGCTGAATTCCCGGGAATACAATCGTGATCCAAAGTCGGGCGCGCGGGAGGCGGCAGGCACGAGGATTGGCTGGAGGCAGGAAGGAAGGAAGGAAGGAACCGCATGAACGCGCTGGCCCTCATCCGTCACGGGGACCTGGACGGGAACCACCTCTCGCACCTGGGACAACGCCAGGCCGCCTCGCTGGGCCGCCAACTACGCGATACCGGCGGACGTCGGCAGCTGGAGGCGCGGGTGCTGAGCAGCCCGGCGCCCCGGGCTCGCCAGACCGCCTCTACTCTCTGCTCCTTCCTGGGACTGCGCGAGCCGGAAGAGGATCCGCGGCTCTGGAGCGGGCCAGACGGCCCGCCGGGCAGTTGGGAGCAGGATCTGCCCGGCCTGGTCCGCAAACTGGACGAGTGGTCCCGCGGCACGGAGCTGCTGGTGGTGGTGACACACTTCGAACTCTGCCTGGGGCTGCCACCCCTGCTGGCCCGCAGACACGGGCTGGACGGTGTGCTGCCCCGTGGGCTGCGCCGCGGCCAGGGACTGTGGGTGGAAGGGGACGGAGGGTTGTGGCGGCTGCTTGACCCTTGAGCCTCAGCGGGCGTGCGGACCCCAGACCAGACAGAGACCCACGTCGGGCTGACGCGCGTCCAGGCTGTAGGGTCGACGGCTGGAGCCACTGCGCAGCCCCGAGGAACCGGCGGCCCGCACGCCTTCCGCGCCGACCAGCCAGACCCGTCCCGCCCCGGCCGCTTCCGCCGAAGTGTCGGGCAGGCGATAGCCGCCCCGCGTACCGGCCTGCCACGCGGCGTTTTCATCGTAGCGGCCGTCCAGTCCCAGGCGCGCATTCAACCAGTCACAATAGCGCAGCGCTTCGCGCGGGCTCAGACCCAGGGCGGGCTGATCGTCGGCAGGCAGCGCGGCCCGGCCTTCCACCCATTCGACGGCAGCGGGCAGGGCCGTGCCTGTCTCACGCGAGAAGGCCCGCAATTCCGCCACGCTCACGCTGCGGCGCGCCAGACCGCCGGCCGAGCGGCCCTCCAGCGGGCGCGCGCCCCAAACGGTGGTCCAGTCGCTCTGGTGACGGGTCAACCGGCTGCGCAGCCGATAGCGGGCCAGCTGGTCGCCGGGCAGCGGGTCCACCCAGCTTCCCGACGCCTCGGGCACCAGCCAGTGCAGGGTGTCCGCACCCAGCACACGCTCGATCTCCAACTGGGCGGCCAGCCACTCGCGCGGTTCCCAGCTGAGCTCCAGGCCGCCGGGCACGGGGCGGGCTCCCACGGAGGCGGGCGGCTCGGGTTGCAGGGAAATTTCCCGCCAGGCCGACCAGCGGCTCTGACTGGGCGGGCTGCCCGCCCGCCAGCGCAGATGCAGCCGCTCCGTCGCCGGCAGAGTGAAGGTGTGGTCGGCGGCCAGGGGCCGGCGGGTGACGACGCCCGCGGCGCGCCACTCCAGCTCCCAGAGCCGACTCCAACCACGCTCATCCTCCAGCGCGGCCATCAGCAGCGTGTCGCTGGCGGAAGCAAGACGCAGGCCGCCCGGTGCGGGCCAATTCAAATCCAGGCTCTGCTTCCAGAGCGGAACCTGCGGCCCGAGGGCCTGCAGGCGGCAGACACCGGCCAATCCATCCAGGGGCAGACCGGCGGCGGGCAGGGGACCGCGCCCCTGGCGGCCCTGGCTGTCCAACCAGACCAGCTCCAGCCCGGGCAGTGCGGCGGCGTCCCGCGCGGTGATTCTCACACTGCCGGGTCCCGTGCGCAGCACGTCCAACCGCACGGCCGCCGCGCCGCTCTCCCAGCGGAAGGGCAACGAAGTCCGCCCTTCATCGTCCCGGGCGGCCACCAGCAACTCGTCCGGTCCGGCGGCCGTCACGCGCCAGCGCCCGGGACCGGAACTCTCCAGCGTCGCGTTGCCCTGCAGCAGCACCAGCGGCCAGGGGCTGCGCAGTTCCAGGGCCTCGCCCGCGAAGCCCGCCCATTCCGGCGCGGCTGGAGCCGAATCCTCGGCCAGCCCGGCCAGGGTAGGGGCGGCGGCGGGTTGGTCGGGACCAGCCAGGCGCAGGTGTTCGCCCAAGCCGCCCCATTCCAGGGTCAGGGCGCTGAAGGTCCGGCCGGAGAGATCAAGTTCGAAGGAGCTGCCGGCGGGCAGCCGCTGCAGGTCGGTGACTTGTCCGCGGTGTTCCAGGCGCAGGATCAGGTCCGGCAGGGGACACTCGTCCCGGCCATCCTGCTGGACGCGCCCCAGCAGCCGGTGGCCGTCCAGGCGGGCCTCGATCCGGGGCAGAGCCCGGTTCCAAATCCACTCGTCCCCGAAATCCGGCAGGCCCAGCGTGTCCAGCCGGGCCGGGCGCAGCACCAGCGACCCACCGCGCGGCGGCGCGCCCAGCTGCAACTCCACCACCCCGTCCACCACGGCGCCCAGCAACTGGAAACCAGCCGGCGTCTCCGCCTCCAACCAGTCCCAGCCCACGGCGCGCCCGCTCAGGCGCAGGCTGTCACAGCCCAGCAAGGTGACGGACCAGGACGGCTCCGCCCCCCGGGCGACGCAGACCCCCAGCAGCCAGGCCGCCAGGGACGCGGAAACGCCCGCACGCAGATTCATGGACGGTCCGGCTTGCGCAGGTACACCGTGTCCACCACCTGGCTCTCCAGGATCAGCAGGTCGCGCAGCACCTTGTCCACCACGTAGGTCGTGTCCTCGCGCACGATCTGCACGACGTCCAGCACGCGGCGTCCGCCCGCGCCGCCCGGGCGCGCGAACAGGCTGTCGCCCGGATAATCCCAGACCCGCATCAGCAGGCCGTCCTCGCGCACGTCCAGGGCCAGCTCGAAGCGCGAGATGCCCAGATTGCGCCGGGTGGCTCCGAGCAGATCGGCCAGCAGGACGGCGGTGGGCTGGGCCAGCTGGCGCAGCTCCTCCGGCTGCACGTCGGCCGGGGCGTGGATCTCGTGGTGCGCGGCGAAGGACCAGCTGGCCAGGGTCTCGCGCAGCTCGCGGTCCAGGGGGCGCAGCAGGTGGCCCTGCCCGCCGGGCAGCAGGCGCAGCAGGTCACCCTCGCCGAAGCCGTCGCCGCCCAGGTCCACCAGTTCCACGGCTTCCGCGGCGCGCGCGTCCAGCCCCAGCAGCAGCTGCTGACTGAGCAGGCGCTCGATCAGCACGGGATCCTCCACCCGCGCGCGCAGCACCATCTGCGCCTCCACCCGGGGTCCGCTTCCCGCCTGGCCGTCGCCGGGAGCCGTGCCGCCCGTGGCGGGCAACAGGGCGCCCGCTGCCGCCAAGGTCCAGAGCAGGCGGCTCATGGCGTGCCTCCGCCGGCCTTCTTCAGCGCCGTGCGCGCCTCCTCGGCGCGGCCCAGCCGCCGGTACACGTCGGCCTGCAGTTGGTAGAGCTCGGCGCGATCCGCGCCGTCGCAGGGTCCGCGGGAGCAGGCGGCCTCGGCGCGCTGCAGCCAGGGCAGCGCGGCTTCGGGCCGGTTGAGCAGCAGGCCGGCCAGCCGCAGACAGAGCGCGGTCTCCCAGCGTCCCGGCGCGGCCAGACTCTCCTCCAGCAGGGCCCAGGCGCGCTGGGGATCCTCCTCCTCCAGCTCGGCCGCCAGGGAGAGCGTCATCCGGCCCCGGGCGTCCAGGGCCTCCACGCGCAGACTGTCGTCCCGCACGCCCTCGGCCAGCAGACCGCGCACGCGCTCCAGCCCCGCCTCCTTCATCCCCAGCTGGTCGAACTCCAGCTCGCCCAGGGCCAGCAGGTTGCGGGCCTTCTCCTGCGGGTCGGCGCTCTCCGCCACTGCCTGCTGGAGCAGTTCGCGGGCCTCGATCTCGCGGCCCTGCTCGATGAGTTTCCAGGCCTTGTCGATGCGCAGGGCTTGGCCCAGCCGCCCGCCGCCGCGCTGCAGCCAGCGCTTGAGCTGGGTCAGCTCCTTCTGGTCGGACGCATCCGCCAGGGGCTCCCACTCGCCCATGGCCTGGCGGAACTCGGCCTCGTTCTGCTGCTCCATGGCCAGCGAGACTCGCTCACGCAGCAGCAGCACCAGATCCTGGCGCCGCCGGCCCACCGGGCGCTCCTCGCTGCCGCCCTCGTCCTCCCAGGCAAAGGCCCGCAGCGCGCGGCAGGCTTTCTGGTAACGCTCCAGCGCGGCCGGTCCGCGGCCGGCGGCGCGCAGCAGGTCCGCCAGATCCCAGTGGGCGAAGTAGTTGGAGGCATCCAGGGCCAGGCGCTTCTGGGTCAGCTCGATGGCCCGGTCGCGGAAGTTCAGGCTGGTGTAGAGGCGCGCCAGGTCCTCCAGCACGCCGCCGATGGCCGCCAGGACGGAATCATCCCAGGGATTGGCCTTCAGCGCGCTCTCCAGCAGACTCAGCGACTTGCGGTAGCCCTCCGCCGCCTGGCGGCGCAGGCTCTCCTTGACGGCACCCAGCTCGCGGGCCGACATGTCGCCCGGGTACTTGTTGT
Organism: Acetofilamentum sp.; assembly: GCA_020726405.1. GTDB lineage: Bacteria > CAIWAD01 > CAIWAD01 > CAIWAD01 > CAIWAD01 > CAIWAD01. Next base: position 11,619 of record DYSB01000030.1, read on the forward strand.
TGGTCAGGCTGAGCGTGCTCTGCATCTCGCGCAGCGCCTTGTCGTACAGGTCGTACCAGGCCGTGGAGTCCGTCGCACCCGCGCGGCGCAGGGAGTCCAGCCGCCAGACCACCCAGGCCTGATCCTGCGTGCGCTTCCGCAGCTCGGCGGCCTCGTTCAAGCGGGCCCGGGCCTCTGCGCGCCGCTTGGCGCTCACACGGGGCACCTGGCCCTTGCCCTCCTCCAGGATCTGATCCACGCGGCGTGTCACGGCCGCGCCCGACTCCTGCGCCCAGGTCGCTCCCGGCACCACCAGCAGCATGAGGAGCAGGGCGGAAGCCGGGAGACTCCAGCGGACCCCGCGACCGGCACCGTTCATTCCAGATCCTCCAATGCCTTGAGCAAATCCTGGCGCAGGCCCGCGGCCTCGCCCGCCCCGCTGCGCTGGGACTGCACCACCAGTCCGCCCCGGGCGCGGGAGACCTCGCCGCGCTGGAAGGACTGGGCCTGCAGGTCCGCGCCTGCCAGCACCAGCAAGCGCAGCTCGTCGCCGCGCCGCAGCAGCACGCGCAGCAGGCCACCCTGCTCGGACACCCAGACCTGCCAGGGCTGACCGCCCAGGTTGAGGGTGCCGCCGGGCAGGCTGGCGGCCGCCACGCCCATGAAGCGCGCCAGCACGGGATCCAGCTCCTGGGGCGGCAGGGAGAGCAGGCCGCCCCGCGGACCGCGCGCCGTGCCCGCTCCCGCGCCGCGCCGGGCCAGCGGCTCCGTGCGCAGATTCATGTTCGCGGATCCGCGGCTCAGGCCCGAACCGCCCGCGTCCTCACCACCGTCCAGCAACCTTCCGCGGCCGGGCATGACCGGACGGGCGCCGCCCCGGGCGGGCAGGTCGGGCAGTCCGCGCCCCTGCCGCTCGGGTACCACCGTCAGCGCGCCCGGATCCCGGGGCGCGCCGCGCAGGGCCGCGCGGTCCGGCGCCGAGAGGGGCCGGGGAGTGGCGCGCTCGATCTGGCGCAGGGTCCGCTCGCGCACCCGCGCTTTGACCAGCCGGTCGCGCATGGGCGTGGGCACGATGGTGCGCACCCAGTTCAGCATCACGTCCGTGGGCGCCGGACTCTGGCGGGGCCGTTCCACGGAGAGCTGGGCCAGCATCAGCCAGAGCAGGGCCATCACCACCAGACTGGTGGACCAGCCGATCAGCCGGTACTGGCGCTCGCGCAAATCAAGGGTCGTCATGGCTGCGCCTCCGCCGCCACGGCCGGCGCGCCCGTGTCCGGCAGGAAACGCACGTCCCGCGGGATCTCGCACAGGTCGCAGGCGTCCACGGCGTCCACGGCGGTCTGCAGCGGCACGCGGGGCCAGGAGCGGATGTCCGCCCCCGCCAGCTGGTGCTCGGCCTTCAGGCGGGCCAGCACGGCGCGCAGGGTGTCGGAGCCGCTGACACGCCCCAGGGGCAGGTTCAGGCCCGTGGTGCTGGACAATTCGAGCAGGAAGCTCCCGGTCTCCGTGGCCATGATCTCCAGCCGGCGTTCCGCTTCGTCCCGGCCCAGCGTGTCCAGCACGGCGGCCAGGCCCGCGGGCAGCGGCAGCACGGCGCGGTCATCCAGGTCGGCCACCGAGAGGAAGCCGATCAGGATGATCAGGGTCACGTCGATCAGGCGTGTGATGTAGCCGCGCATCAGTGTCACGGACGAATCTCCTCGGCGCGGCGGATGATCTCGAGACTCAGGCCCAGGTCCAACTCGCCGCATAATTCCTGCAGCAGGGCCACTTCCGAGGACGGCCGGCCGCGGTCGGCGCGCAGGCGCACCTGGGTGGCGCCGGCAGCCTGCTCGCCCGCCAGCCAGTCGCGCAGTTCGGCCGCGCTGGCCACCTGGTGCCGCTCGGGTCCGCAGACAAAGGCCCCGGCCTCATCCAGGCTGACCACGGCCAGGTTCTGGAACTCGGCCTGCAGCCGGGGCATGTGGCCCGCCTCGGGCAGCTGCACGGCGATCGAGCTGTCGAAGTGGCTGATCGAGATGAAGCCGAACAGCAGGATCAGCACGATGTCGATGAGTCGCAGCACGGATTCAGGCTCCTACGACCGCTGGGAATCCAGGGCCCCCGCCTCCAGCATGGCCTGCCGGATCTCGGTGAGCTTCTGGTATTGCCGATCCAGACTCTTGTCGAAATGATTGCGCACCAGGGTCAGCACGAAGTTGAGGATCAGGCTGACCACCAGACCCACCAGCGTGGTGATCAGGGCCAGGCCCATGCCGTGGAGCACTTTGTCCTTGTCCAGCGTGCCGCCGAAGAAGGTCTGGAACATGCCCAGCACGGTTCCCAGCAGACCCAGCGCGCCGGCGCTCTCGGAGAGGAAGTTCAGCCAGTTCTGGTAGGGCTTGAACCAGTCCTGGCGCACGGTGAGATGGCGCTCGATCTGGGCGCTCATGGATTCCGGGTTGCGCGTGGCGCGGAACTGGGTGAGCATGTCCACGGCCGCCTGGGACAGGCTGCCCGTCTCCATGCCCTGGATGGCCTTCAGGGTATCATCGGCGCTGCGGCCACGGGGCTTCCAGTCCTGCAGGTCGCTCTCGCGTGACTGGTCCAGCCGGATCATCAGGAAGCGCGAGATGCTGAGGGCCACGCCCGCGGCCAGCGTCAGGTAGATGGGCCACATGATCCAGCCGCCCATGGCCAGGATCTCCAGCACGGGCAGGGTGGCGGCGTCGCCGGCCCCGCCCTCCGCGGCAACCGCCGGCAGGACGGAACACATCGCCAGGATGATCGCCGCGTGAGGCGCCCGGAGGGCGCGGATTCGCTGCTGCATGGTCAGGGACCTCGTCTGCGGTTGAACTGCGCTATTCATGTTCGTCCAAATGGATGTGGATGCGGTCCACGCCCGCCGGGAGCGCCGCTCCCGGTGCCTGCTCGCTCAAGTGCACGTGTCTCACGCGGAGCTGGACGGGCAGCACGAGGGTGCGGTCCGCCAGCAAAAGTCCGCGGCCGTCCGCCACCGTGACATGCAGCCGGGCCTCGCCGGGCTGCAGCGTGCCGGGATCCAGCGCCAGCTCCAGCCGGCGGGGCGGAGCGTCCCGGCCCTCGCGCACCAGGGGCGCTTGGCCGGGCAATTCGGCCTCCAGCCGCCAGGAGCGTGCCAGCCGGGCCAGCTCCACAGGAAGCTCCAACCCCAGGGCCAGCGTGTCGGGCAGCGTGAGACGTCCATTCTCGGGCAGCCGGGGCAGCGGCTGCTCCTCCAGTTCGGCCCCCAGCAGATTGGCCAGGTCGTCCAGCCGTTCCACCCGTTCGCCCACATGGATCACGGGCCGCACGCCCTCGTCCCAGGCCAGGGTCTCCAGCCAGCCCGCGAGCTGCCACCAGACCGCGGACCAGGTTCCGTTCACCACGCCGGACTGATCCGGCGCCAGGGCTTTGCCGGGATTGAGGGTCAGGCCGGAGGCCGCCAGGGCCGCGGGATCGGCGCCCGCCTGGGCCAGCCGCTCCAGCAGAGCCGGCTCCACGTGCACATGCAGCTCCACCACCTCCAGCTGGGGCACGGGACTGTGCAGCAGCAGGGGCGCGCGTTCCGGCCGCCAGCGGCGCCGCAGCGCTTCCAGCCAGGGGGCGCTCTCGCGGGGTTCGTCCCCGGGCAACAGGGCGGGCTGGCCGCGCCAGGGTCCGCCGGGGATCAGCGCGCCACCCAGACTGTAGGTCCACTCGAGCCGGTGGCTGCCCTCGGAGCGTTCCGCCAGGTCGCCCAGCGGCACGGTCCAGCGGTAGGCCAGCTCGTGGTCCGGCAGCGGCTGCGCGGCGAATTCCAGCGACAGCCCATCCTGGCGCAGGTCGCCGTAGACGGAGAGGGCCTCTAGCGCCCGCCAGTCGGCCTGCAGGCTGGGTCGCAATTCACGCCCCAGGTCCTGCAGCACGCCGCCACCCACGGTCTGGTTGGCCAGGTTGTCCACGGTCAAGCCCAGGCTCAGATCGGGACCCTGCCAGGCCAGGCCCAGATAGCCCCGCACGGGGGCCTTGGGGGCCGAGGAGATCAGCGAAAGACTGGGCCGGTTGAGGCGCTTGAGTCCCAGGCCCACGTAGAGGTCCGTGCGCGGCGCCCAGAACAGCCCGGCGCCCAGCAGGGGCTGCAGGCGATCCAGGCCGTCGCGGAAGACGGGATCCTGCAGGGCGTCGGCGCCCAGGCGCTCGCGGTTCCAGCCGAAGCGCCGCACGCCGGCCTCCAGGCCCAGCGAGAAGTTGCTGCGCAGCCGCACGGCCCAGTCCAGGCTGAGCTCGTTCTCGCTGAGCAGGTCCGTGTCACGCAGGTCGCCGATCAGCACCACGTTGACCCGCGGCACGGCCAGCTGGAAGCCGCCCTGGCCGATGGCCGCGGCGCCGCCCGCCAGTCCCGCGTTGAGCAGCTGCCAGTCCGCCGAGAAGGCCAACGGGCGCCAGGCCGCCAGGGCCGGATTGATCCGCATGGCGTCCGTCCGCGCCAGCAGGGCCGGGTTGCCGGTGAAAGTCATTTCCGCGCGGGCCGCCAGGCCGATGGAGAAGACCAGCGCGAGCCGGGAGAGTCGGGTATTCATCGCACCACCCCCAGCTGGCCGCGGGCCAGCACGTGCTCGCCGTCCAGCATCACCCAGGCGTAGACGCCGGGCAGCAGATCGCGGCCCGCCAGCTGCCCGTCCCAGTTCCAGGCATGCTCGGCCGCGTCCAGGCTGTGGGCCGCCACGCGCCGGCCGCCGGCGTCGAAAATCTCCACCCGGTAGTGGCGCGCCGCGGGCCGGGCGCTGAACTCGAAACGCAGTTCGTCGTTGACACCGTCGCCGTTGGGCGAGAAGGCGCGCCGCTCTGGTCCCAGGGGCTCGCGGGTCAGCTGGACGCAGTCCGTCAGCAGATTGTCGGCCTCGTCCTCGGCGGGATTGCCGGGCAGCAGGCGCAGGGTCCAGCAACTCTGCGTCCCGTCCAGGGGCATCACCAGGGTCACGCTGGTGTCCAGCGTGGCCGCGGCGCCCAGGTCCAGCCAGGGCCAGTCCAGCCGCGCGGCTTCCTGCAGATCCTGCTCCAGCCTCAGCACCAGACTGCCCACGTAGCCGCTGGCGGAGAAGATCCGCACCGGCAGGGAGAGCGTGTCGCCCCAGTGGGCTTCGGCAGGCGGCGCGGCGCGCAGATTGAGCTGCAACTGCTGAGGGGACTGCAAAACATCCAGCCCGCGCTGCACGTGCAGGGAGCCGCTGCCGGGCGGCAGGTCGGACACATCAAGCCGCCAGTGCACGCGGCCGCCCAGGCGCAGGGAGTCGCCCACCTCCGGCCGGTAGGCCAAGTCCAGGCGACGCGTTGCGCCGGCCAGCGGCAGCAGGGCCAGAGTATCGGCGAAGAGCGGATGGTGGCTGAGCAGCAGCTCGCCCGCCAGCCCGTCACCGTCCACTTCCGCCACTTCCCAGCTGAGCAGGGTCTCCACGCCCTCGGGCAGGTCCGCGCCCTCCTCGGGTGCCAGCAGCAGGCGCGGGTCGTCCTCCACGAGCTGGATGGCCACGCGCAACGTGTCACGGCGGGCGGCCTCGCCCTCTTCCTGCAGTTGGAAGAGCAGACTCAGGCCCGGCACCTGGCGCAGGTTGACATCCGGCGCGGGGCTCAGGCGGAAGAGCAGGCCGTCCAGGGCCTCCACCTCCAACACCTCGTCCGGCGCCAGCTCCCCGGTGCCGAACACGCCCAGCAATTCGGACTGCATGCCCGCCGGATCCTCGCCCGGGCTGAGCAGCCAGTCCGCCAGATCCAGCACCAGTTCGCGGTCTTCGGTCAGGCTGAGCGTGTCCCGGCGGCTGGTGAACCGCAGGTGGCCGGCCAGCGTGGCCGTGAAGCCCTGCTCCCCGGCCTGGTCCGTCAGCCGCGCGCTCCAGAAGAGCTGGCCGTTGAACAGGGCGGAATCCCCCGGGACAATGGCCCGTTCGTAGCGCCAGACGCCGTCCCCGCTGAAGGGCGTGCTCTCCACCAGCTCCTGGTGGGCCGCGTCGCGGTAGAGCGTGAAGGCGTTCAGCAGCGGTTCGCTGTCCACCTCGCCCCACTGGAAGTCCAGCCGCAGGGTGCGGCCCTCGCGCACCGTGAGCAGCGAGTCCGGCCCGTCCAGGAAGAAGGGCGCGTCGTCCACCGGCCGGATGACAAAGAGCAGCGTGTCACGCGTGTGGTTGCCGGAGGGATCGGCCAGCTCCAGGTCCAGCCCCAGCAGCGGGTACAGGGCGCTGTTGACGTTCAGGCCCGGCGTCACGTGCAGGCGCAGACCGTCCAGCTCGTCCAACCGCATGAGGCTGTCCGCCGGCCGGTTGCCCGTGCCCGTCAGGCCGTGCAGGGTAAGCGTCAGCTCCGCCAGAGTGTTGTCGGGATCCGCGATGAGCGGGGCCAGATCCAGCCAGGCGGCCAGATCCTCCGGCATCTCCGGCAGGTCCGCCGTGAAGCGGGGCGGCCAGGGACAGGTGAGCAGGCCCAGCACGGGCAGCTGCAGCAGGCTGTCCGCACCCGCGGCATTGGTGCGCAGCGTCAGCAGGGCACCCTGGCGCCAGGGCCAGGGTCCGTTCATGGGCGGGCAGAAGGAGAGCCGCACTTGCGCGCTGTCGCCCGGGGCCAGCGCGGCCTGCGGCCACTCCAGCAGGCAGAAACTCTCCGGCGCGCTCAGGCTGTCATCGGGAGGTGAGCTGAGGAAAGCGTCGCGCACGAACAGGTCGGCCTCGCCCCCGTTGCGCAGCCAAACCCCGCCCGTGGGACAGCTGTCCTCGCACTGGGCGTGTCCGCCGCAGTCGGAGCCCAGTTCCAGGCTGTCCAGCGCGAATTGCGGCAGGGCCTGGCCCGCCTGCAGGCAGAGGTCCAGCACGGCCTGGCCGGTCTGGCCCGCGCAGCCCGGGAAACTCCACCAGACGTTGAACTGGCCACTGGTCCAGCAGCTGTCCAGCGCCACGGCGGGATGCACGCGCAGCTCCAGCACCAGGCTGTCGCCCGGCGCCAGATCCTGCGGCGTCGCGTCGTCCCAAGAGAAGGGGAAGTCCGGATCCGCCGGTGGCGGCGAGATGTCCAGGCGCATCAGGCCAGCCAGCCCGCGGTGGCGCAGCGTGAGTGGCACGCGCAACGTGTCCCCCACGGCCACCCGGCTCCAGGCCAGGGACGCGGGCAGGTCCAGGCGGTCCGCGCCGACGGGTTCGTCCAGGTGGGCCAGCAGGCGGCCGTCCTGGAAGAGCACCAGCAGGTCGTGGTCGCCGTCGCTGTTGATGTCGATGGCGCGCAGGCGGCGCGGCACGTCGGGCAGGTCGGCGTAGAGCGTGTCCGTCTGGCCCGTGCGGGGATCAAACGTAATGCGCACGGTGAAGAAACCGGCGAAGACCACGCGGCCGTCGGGCAGGGACTCCACGTCGCGCAGCGGTTCCGGGAAATCCCAGGCCGTGATCTCCGCCAGTTGGGTCTGCGGATCGATGTTGGAGACCACCACCACGCGGCCGTCGCCGTTCCAGGCGATCAAGTCGGGCAGTCCGGCGGGATCGCCGTCGCTCCAGGCCTCCAGACGCTCCAGATTCTGCACCAGATCCGGCGGGGCCGTCCAGACCTCATCCAGCGTGCTGCCGTTCCAGACCAGGCAGTGCAGCGGCTCCACCGCGGCGTCCAGCACAAGCACAAAGTCCTCGAAGGCCCCGGGAGCCAGCCGGGTGCCCTGGATCACAAGCAAGTCGAGGGGCTGACCCAGGCCGCTGAACAGGACGCGCGTGGAGTCGGGCTCGATTTGCGAGCAGGTTTCGTTGGCGGGAAAGAGCACCAGATCGCCGCCGCGCGTGCCTACCAGCAGGTCCTGGCAGAGGTGGTCGCCCACCAATCGAATGGGCTCGGCCAGCAGCGGCGAACCGGCGAATGCGCCGTCCTCCAGCAGGAGCTGGGTGAGGACGGGCGAGTCGTCCGGCCCGGTGCGGGCCAGCACGCACAAGCCCTCATCTTGGCCGCCCGTGTGCATCAGCAGGCCCTCGCCCGGGTGCAAGTCGCCCACGGCACTTGTGCCCAGGCTTAGGGAGCGCAGCTCGCGCTGCAGCGAGAAGTCCGGCAGCTCCATGCCGCCCAGTCCGGAGATCTGCGGCGTGGACACGCACGTGTCCACGCGGAAGAAAATCATCTGCTCGCGACGCGCCACCACCAGGTCGTTCAGTCGGTTGCGGTCCAGATCAAGCGGCAGGATGTCCAGCGCCTCGCTGGCCGCGCCCTGCAGCTGCAGGGACCAGGACGGGCGCGTGCCCAGCCACTCGCAACTGTCGCAGAGGAAGGGCCAGCGGTAGTGGGCGGCCTGCAGCGTGGCGCCCGGGATTGACGGGTCGGTCATCATCTCAAGCCGGATGGCGCCGCCCGGAACCCAGTTCTCGTCGGGAATCAAGACCACGCGCTGATAGGGCGCATTGCCCACGCCCGCGGCGAACCAGTACATGCGGCCGCGCCGCTCGTCGCGGATTTCGATCAGGTCGTCCAAGCGGTTGAGTTCCGCCTGGGTCATGGAAGGGCTGAACTCCAGCGTGATGTACTGGCCGGGGCTGAGGCGCGAGCCCGGGGCCGGTGTGACGCCGGTGACGAGGCCGTGGGCCGTCCCGGCCAGCCCGCAGGCCAGCCCCAGCCCGATGATCACCCGCCCTGTGCCGCTCACGAAGTCTCCCTTGCTCTGCCCGCCGGACATGCGCCGTGCCGGACCCCACCCCCCGTGATCGGGCAGGCGCAGGCCCCGCAAAGTTGATCCCCCCTCGTCCCGGCGACCCCCTCATTATCTGCATCTGCAGGGCTGGAATTGAGCCCGGGCTAGGAGTCTGTCGGACTTGGCCACTTGGCGGGCTTCATCGCCCCAGTCGGCCC
>DYSB01000222.1 GCA_020726405.1 Acetofilamentum sp.
GCCTTGGATTCCCGCCGATCCGGCGCCGCAGTGGATTCCGCCGGATTCCTTCTTCGACATTTTCCTGGAGACTTTCAGCCGGACCCAAGGTCCGCCCAGCTTCTTCCGTGTGACGGCCGAATACTTGCCCCCACAGCAGTAGGTGGCCCTCCCCGATTCCCGCCGCGCCCCCGGATTTCCCGGGGGCGCGCTTTTTCCCCGCTGTCTTCCTCCACGCCGCGCCATGTCCCACATTGACCCGGTCAACACAGAAAGACCATACCATGAACCGTATTGCCACGCACTAGCCGCCCCTTGCACTGCCTCGCCTGGCTGGGCGGCCTGCTGCTCCTGCTGGCGACGCCCCGCGGCGAAGCGGCCCTGCCCACGCAGGACCTCTACTTGGAGCTGGCCCCGGGCGGCTCCACCGGCCTGGCCCGGGACTTCCCGGAGCTGCGGATCTCGCCGCTGCTGCCCGCGCCCGTGCTGCGGAAACTGGGTCTGCCCGACTGGGTCCGGGTCCGCCCGCCCGCCGGCGCGCCGGACCTGCTGCCGCGCCTGCGCGCGCATCCCGCCGTGCGGGTGGCCGAACCCGTGCCGTTGTTCCGCACCTCTGCCTGGGTGGCCGACGATCCCGCCCTGCGCGCCCAGTGGCACCTGGAGCGGCTGGGGGCCGTGGCCGCCTGGCAGCGCTCCATGGGCGGACCCGCCGTGGTGGTGGGAATCGTGGACACGGGCGTGGACTGGCAACATCCGGACCTGGCGGCGGGCATCCGCGTCAACCCGGGGGAGGACCAGAACGGGGACGGCCGCTGGAGTGAATCCGACATGAACGGCCTGGACGACGACCAGAACGGCCTGGTGGACGACGGCGTGGGCTGGGACCTGGTGGACCTGCCGCCCGAGCTGCTCTGGCCCGGCGAGGACGGCGAGCCCGCGGACAACGACCCCGCGGATTTCAACGGCCACGGCACCCACTGTGCGGGTGACGCCGCCGCCGTGGGCTACAACGGCCTGGGTGTGGCCTCGCCGGCTCCGGCGGCCCGGATCCTGCCCATCCGCGCCGGCTACACGGGAACCGACGGGATGGGTTACGTCAGCCACGGCTTGGAGGGCATGCTACTGGCGGCGGCTTCCGGCGCCCGGGTGATCTCCATGAGTTTCGGCGGGCCGGGCGGCGGCACGCTCTGGCAGCAGGCCGTGACCACGCTGCATGCCCAGGGCGTGGTACTGCTGGCCGCGGCGGGCAACGAGAACAGCTCCCAGCGCAGCTATCCCGCGGCCTTCAACGACGTCATTGCCGTGGGCGCCACGGATCCGGCGGATCAGCGCGCGGACTTTTCCAACTACGGGTCCTGGGTGGACCTGGCGGCCCCCGGAGTCGCGATCCTCTCCACGGCAACCGGCGGCGGCTACACGGTCATGCAGGGCACGTCCATGGCCACGCCCGTGGCCGCCGGCGTGGCCGCGCAGGTGCTGGCGGTTCATCCCGACTGGAGCGCGGACGACGTGCTGACCCGGCTCGCGGCCACGGCCGAGCCCCTGCCCGGACAGCAGCTGGGCGCGGGCCGGGTGGACGCCGCCCGGGCACTGGCGCCCGAAGCCTGGGTGGAGGCGCTGGGCGTGGCGGGCAGCGGGCGGTTGCCGGAGAACACGCCGGGCCGGCTGCGGCTGGCCGTTCACGCCGGGGAACAGGCCCTTGCGCAGGGCGTGCTGGAGGTGACGGGACTGGATCCGCGCCTGCCCTTCGAGACCCGCAGTCTGGCGCTGGGCCAGCTGCGCGCCGGCGATTCGGACACGCTGGAACTGGATCTGGACCTGCTCTGGACGGAGCCGGGGCTGGCCGAATTACGCCTGCAGGGCCGGCTGCGGGACGGGGCAGAGGACCACTGGCAAGGCGAGCTGCCCCTCGCCTGCGGTGTCACGGAATTGCTGCTGCTGGAGGGAGATTCCTCAGACAACTGGAGTCTGCTCGGCTGGTATGTTGAGGCCTTCACAAGCCAGGGTCGGACGCCCGAGGTCCAGCGCTTGGCCTGGAGTTCCGCCGCCGACCTGCCCTGGAGCCGGGCGCGCCAACTGCTGCTCTTCAGCGGATCGGACTTGGATCCCCAGCTGGAGCCGGCCCTGGAGGACAGCCTGCGCGCCTTCCTGGCCCGGGGCGGGCGGGTCGTGCTGAGCGGCCAGCGCCTGGCGCGTGCTCTGAGTCCGGCCTTCCTGCAGGAGGCGGCCGGGGCGGGAGTTCTTGAAGAGGCGGCGGGCAGCGTGCAGGTCTGGGGCGCCGCCGGCGCGCCGGACGTGGCGGACCTGCACCTCCTGTTGACGGGTTCCGGCGGCGCGGGCAATCAGAGCAGCCCGCAGGTGCTGGAGGCCCAGGGCGGCACGCCCCTTTTCACCTGGAACAGCGGCGGCACGCCACGTCTGGCCGGCCTGCGCGCGCCCGACGGCCGGCTGGACCTGCTGGCCTTTGGCCTGGAGGCCGTGAACGGCGATCCCGAGTGGGGCGCAGACCTGGCCGAAGTGTTGGAGATCCTGCTGCCCCAGAGCACGGCGCTGCCACCTCGAGAGTTGCCCCGGGCGGCGGATGGGCTGGCCTGTTGGCCCAACCCGTTCAACCCTGCGCTGCAGCTGCGTAACACGGGGTCCCGCCCGCTGCGGCTCAGTGTCCACAATGCGCTGGGACAACGCGTGGCGGAACTGGGGGCGCTGGGGCCCGGGGAGTTCCGCAGTTGGCGGCCCGGCGGGTTGGCCGGCGGACGCTATTGGATACACGCGGCGGCGGACGGGCGGGAGGAATCCCATCCCGTGCTGTGGCTGCCCTGAGGGAAGGAAGGGAAGCCGGACGCAGCGGCGTCCGGAGGTGGACGGAAGGGAAGGGAAACGGAGACGCGCTGTTGAAGAGCGTTCTGCTGGGCCTACTGCTGCTCGCAGCGGGCGTCCGGGCCGACGTGCTGCAGCTGGAGCAATTCAGCGAGGGCACGGTGCTGGTGGACGCGCCGGATCTGACGGACTACCAGCTTGGCGCTCATCTGTATCTGGTGCCGGGCACCACGCACTATCGCGGCATTGTGGGCCGGGCCACAGGGTACTACACCACCGACAGCACCAGCACCTGGGGCTTGTATGCCTTCGTGGCGGACCTCTCCCAGAGTACAGGCATGGGCGACGAGCGGATCATGCTGCGCAAATGGCTGTCCGATGGCCAGACCATGACCACCATCAAAATCTGGTCACACGCCGAGTTGGGCGCTCTCTATCCTTCCACTGCCGGCTGGTACAACCTGGGCATGGCCTTCGAAGGAAACCAGATCACCTGCTCCATCAACGGACAAACCCTGCCCAACGGTACCTGGACTGATGACTCGTTTACCGCTGGTGGCTTCGACGTGTACTACTTCGACCTGATGGACACGGCCAGCCACCTCTCCTTCGATGATGTTTTGGTTGAAGTCTCTGACACCGCACTCCCGCCAGTGACGGATCTATCCATAACGGTTCCCTCCCATTTGGTGGCGCAATTGCATTGGTCGCCCAGCCTGGGAGCCAGCGGATACCGCGTCGAATGCCTGCGAAACCATGGGTCATGGCAAGAGTTGGGTGTCACCATGGAAACTCACCGGGAGGACGGCTTTGAACCAGGGACGCGGCTATACCGAGTGATCGCCTTGGGCCAATAGAAATCCAGGACTCCCGCGTCCTCCGATCGACATGGCATTCCTGTTGGGTACCCATGCTCATAAGTGTGGGATCCTGGCCCAGCAAGAGGCCCCGCCAGCATGCCGTCAATCAAGAAGAAGTCGGTGAAAAGCGAAGGGAAGGACATGAAGGCAATGATGTTGGTTTTGATGTTGGCCGGCACTCTGGCGGCTGATGTCCTGCACCATGAGCAGTTCAGCGATGGCACGGCCGACCTGACCTGGGTGTCCACCTGGGGAGCCACCACGGACCAGGTGGCCGTGGATTGGATGAACGGCAACCCCGCCGGGGACGGCTTCATCGGCACCCTGGGCAACGGGCTGTCGGGTGGCGGCGTGGGCACAGCGGTGGTGGCGGCTCCGGAGCTGGCGAACTACCAGGTGAGTGCCCAGCTGTACTTGCAACCCGGCACCACCCACTACCGCGGCGTGGTGGGCCGGGCCACTGATTTCTCTACGGACACCACCGCCAGTTGGGGCTTCTACATGTTCGTGGCGGATCTATCCTCCGGCAGCGGTGTCACGGATGAGCGCTTCATGTTGAGGAAATGGCTGCCAGGGTCGGCCATGGCCACGGTGATCAAGGTTTGGTCCCATGCCGAGCTGGGCGATTTGTACCCGTCCACGGAAGGATGGTATAGCCTGGCCATGGCTTTCGAGGGCGACCAGATCACCTGTTCCATCAACGGACAAACCCTGCCCAACGGAACCTGGTCGGACGATAGTTTTTCTAGCGGCGGCTTCGGCGTCTACTACTTCGACTCAACCGACATGGAAGGCAATTTGAGTTTCGACGACGTGCTGGTGGAGTCGGAGACCCGCGTGGACCGGCCCG
>DYSB01000223.1 GCA_020726405.1 Acetofilamentum sp.
CCCTGGCCGCCGGGACGTCGCGGGTGCGCCCGGCCTGGCTGGCCCTGCCGCTGTTGCGCTACCAGAGCCCGTGGCAGGCCGAGCCGGTGAGCGCCGTGGCGCCGCTCCTGGTGGCGCTGGCCGGCGGCCTGATCGGCGCTCTGCTGGGCGTGGGCGGCGGCATTCTCTACGTGCCCGTGCTACTGGCCTTCTTCCCCAAGCCCATCCAGGACCTGATCCCGGTGAGCCAGATCGCCGTGCTGCTGGGCAGCCTGTCCGTCAGCACGGGCCACGTGCTGCACACAGGCAACTTGGACCCGCGCCTGGTGCTGATCCTGGTGCTGACCGGCAGCGTGGGCACCGTGGTGGGCTCGCGGCTCAAGACCCAGCTGGACAGCCGCGTGCTCGAGCGCCTACTGGCGGTCATTCTGCTGCTGGCCGCCGCGCGGCTGACCCTGCAGGGCCTGGGAGCCTTCGGCGCCACGGTGGCGCCGGCGGTCGCCCCGGGCCAGGAGTGGCTGGCCGGGTTCCAGACCTGGTGCGCAAAGGGCACGCTGCAGCTCTGGCTGGGCACGGTGGGCCTGGCGCTGGGCCTGACCCCCATCCTTTCCTGGCTGCAACACCGCGTGCTGGATCAGCTGAAACGGCAGGATTCCGCCGCCCGCTGATCAGCAGCAGGAAGCCCCGCCCCGCGTCACCGAAAAGCCCTCGCGCCAGGCATCCTTGTGGTAGTCCACTTGGGCATCGGTCAGCCAAGCCGCGTCATCCGCGCGCGACAGGACCAGGATGCCGTTGACCGTCTGCTGCTCGTCGTCGTCCTGCGGCTCGTCCAGAGCCAGCCCCAAGCGGGGCCCGCCTCAGCCCAGGCCATCCAATGAGATCCGCAGTCCGCTGCCCGGGTGTTCGGCCAGGATGGGTACAAGGCGCTCGCGCGCGTCGTCGGAAATGGTCATGTCCTGATTCCTCTTCCATGGTTCAGATGCCGGTGGGCCGGGATCCGGGAAACCGGGTCTGCGGCTCAGCTCGCCCATATTACTTCACGTAGTGTAAATTCGCAACCAGGAAGTAAAATTTCCTGCCGCTTGTTCGTTCTTCCACAGGTAGTCTGAATGTTTGTTCGCCCCAATTAAGTCAGTTTTGAGACGGAAAAAGGTGTCGGACTGATTCCGAGCCTCCCTGGACCCGGGCCGGTGCTTGACTGGAAGGCGCTGTGCCGGGTCGGCGGGGACCAAGCCAGCCAACCAACAACCGACGGAGAGATCCATGAAGTACGCAGCCCTTATTCTCTTCCTGGTGCCGACTCTGGCCTTCAGCTACTCGGGCGGCCCGCCCAACGGCTACACGGGCGCTCCAGGTGAAGGCAACTGCACCCAGTGCCACAGCAGCAACGCCCTCAACAGCGGCAACGGCTCCTTCAGCATCGACGGGCCGGCGGAGTACGTGCCGGGCCAGACCTACACTCTCACGCTCACGCTGCAGGATCCGGGCCAGGGCTCGCTGGGGCTTCGAGATCAGCCCGGGCGATCATGGCCAGGTGACCATCACCGACGCGGTCAACACGCAGCTGAGCGTTGACGGCGACGACCTCTACGTCAAGCACACTTCGACGGGCACCCAAAACAACACGCTGGACGGCCCCGTCAGTTGGAGTTTCGACTGGACGGCTCCGGCCGATCCCAGCGACGTCACGTTCTACGCCATGGGCAACGCGGCCAACGGCAACAACAGCAACAGTGGCGATTACATCTACTCGGCCACCTTCACCACCACGCCGGCCACGGCCCTGGATCCGGCCCCGCGGCCGACGGACTTCGCCCTGCTGGACGTGGTGCCCAACCCCTTCAACCCCAGCGCCGAGATCCGCTACCAGCTGGCCCAGTCCGGTGAGGTGAACCTGGCGGTCTACGACATGGCGGGGCGCCAAGTGGCCCGCCTGGTGCAAGGCGTGCAGGGCGCCGGTCGCCACTCCGCCCGCTGGAACGGCCTGACGGCCTCCGGCAGCCCGGCGGCCACGGGCGTCTACCTGGCCCGCCTGGAGCAGCACGGCCGCGTCCAGGTCCAGCGCATGCTGCTGGTGAAGTGACCCGTCGATCTCACGGGGTGTTATCTCACACACAGCCACCGGGAGTTCCCATGCCCTGCCCTTCCAATTGGTTTTGTCGACCATTGGTTTTGTCGACCATTGCTCTTGCACATGCTCCTGCTCGCCGCCGTCGGCCGCGGGGCGGCCGAGGGACGCACGCTGGAATGGGGCGAGCGCGACCTGGCAGACGGCCTGTTGACGGCGGATCTGCAGCAGGTGGCCGCCGGCCAGTATCACAGTCTGGGACTGCGGGCCGACGGCAGCGTCGCCTGCTGGGGCGACTACAGCCTTGGCCAAGCTCAGGTGCCGGCGCCCAACAGCGGCTTCATCGCCGTGGCCGCGGGCGGCACCCACAGCCTGGGCCTCAAGGCCAACGGCTCGCTGCTGGGCTGGGGCGCCAACGCCAAGGGTCAGTGCAACAGCCCTGCGCCCAACTCAGGCTTCACCTCGGCCTGGGCCGGCCAGCTGTGCAGCATGGGCCTCAAGTCCACGCCGCCCCTGGCCACGCTGGAGCTCCAGTTGGCCATCCCCGTCCTGGCCTGCTCCCAGGGCGCCGTGACGCCCAATCCGCTGGAGGTGCAGATCCAGGTCCACAACAGCAGCGCCGTGCCCAGCGGGGCCGGCAGCCTGCTGGTGGTCACCGTCCCCGCAATGGCCGGCGACACGACCATCGCCGTGGACGCGCTGGCCCCCGGTGCCAGCGCCTGGTACGGTCTGCCCCTGGAGCTGCTGCCCGGTTCCTGCGGCAGCCTGCAGGAATTCGTGCTGGAACTCACGGCGGCCGCCGCCTCGCCCGCCTTCCTCTCGGGTTTCGTGCCCGTGCCCTGCTGCGGCATCCCCCAGCTCCAGTTCGAGCACTACCCCGACGTCGGCCTGCTCTTCCTCAGCTGGCCCGACGTGGAGGGCGCACTGGAGTATCGAGTCTACGCCGTGGAACAGGGCTGGCCGCACCCGGTGCCCGGGGACCTGCTGACCACGACAGCCTCGCCCGGTCTGATCCTGCCGGATGGCGGCCCGCCGCCACACCGCTTCTACGTGGTCACGGCCGTGTTTCCCGACCTGCCCTGACCGAGCAGCCTGTCGGACTTGGTCGCTTGGCGGTCTTCATCGCCCCTATCGGCCCGGATTTTCCGCAAGTTTCTTGAACAGACCACCAGTATGCCCTGCGTAACTTCCGAAATACCGGTCTCGATATGGGCGCGAAGCCCATCCAAGGCCCAAGCCCGACAGACTGCAAGGAGTCTGTCCCGCGGCAGTCTGGCATATTGGGTTCCAGGCGGCGACGGTCGTCCCGCTTCCTCAGGCCTCCGGGAGACTTCATGCACGGATCGTCCCTGCAGCACCTGCGTCACGAGCACCGCTACCACGTGGACCAGAGCCGGGCCCGGCGCCGGACTCTTCAGGTCATCCTGCTCTCCGCCGCCATGATGGTGGGCGAGATCCTGGTGGGCAGCTGGACGGGCAGCATGGCCCTGCTGGCGGATGGCTGGCACATGGCCACCCACGTGGCGGCCTTCGGGATCGCGCTGGCCGCCTACAGCTTCGCCGAGCGTCACGCCGACGATCCGCGCTTCACTTTCGGCACGGGCAAGGTGGGCGTGCTGGGCGGCTTCGCCAGCGCCGTGGCCCTGGCCGCGGCGGCGCTGATGATGGCACTGGAGTCGCTGCTGCGGCTGGCCGAGCCCCGCCAGATCCACTACAGCGAGGCCCTCTGGGTTGCCGCGCTGGGTCTGGCCGTGAACCTGCTAAGCGGCTGGATGCTGCACACGGCGCAGGATGCCGCACCTCCAGATGGTGATGCCCAGGACCACGGGCAGGAGCAGGAGCATGACCATGCACACGCGCACGTCCATTCCCATGGAAGGGATCACAACCTGCGGGCGGCGACCCTGCACGTGGCCGCCGACGCCATCACCTCGCTGCTGGCCATCGGCGCCCTGCTGCTGGCGCGCGGTCGGGGCTGGGTCTGGCTGGATCCGCTGATGGGCCTGGCCGGAGCGGGCCTGATCCTGCGCTGGTCCGTGGGCCTGCTGCGTGAGACCGGGGAGATCCTGCTGGACGGCGGTGTCTCCCCGGACCTGCACGAAAGGGTGCGGGCCTGCATCGAGGCGGACGGCGACACACGCCTGGCGGATCTGCACGTCTGGCGGGTGGGCCCCGAGCAGCTCTCCGCCGTGCTCTCGGTGGTGGCCGACCAGCCCCGCAGCCCGGCGGAGTACAAGGCGCGCCTGAGCGGCCTGACCCGGCTGGCCCACGTGGTCGTGGAGGTCAATCCCTGCCCCCAGGGCGATTGTCATCTGGATGGCAGGGGGTAGGTGCTCTGGCACTGCTCTGGCACTGCTCTGGCACTGCTCTGGCACTGCTCTGGCACCGACCTGGCACC
>DYSB01000224.1:0-1954 GCA_020726405.1 Acetofilamentum sp.
GGTGCGGCGGGGGACGGCGGTGCGCCGGTGGACGGCGGCGTCCCCCTCGATGGCTCCCCCAGCCAGGACGCCCTCCCTGCAGTCGACGGCGGGCTGCCCGCCCTGGACGCGGTCGTCAGCCCCGACGCCCCCGCCGTGGGGCCCGTTCCGACTGACGCGGCCGCTATGCCAGGTCCAGATGCACGTTGAAGTAGATGAGCCCGATGGCCAGCACCAGGTACAGCCCGATCACCACCTGCATGCCGCGATCGGTCAGCACCACCTCGGTCGGTGAGCCGCCCTTCTGGCGCAGGTGCACCAGATACAGGTAGCGGAAGGTCCCGAAGAGCACGAGGGGCACCGTCAGCACGAGGCCGTTGGTGCCCACCTTCTCCACTGTGCGCGGGTCGATGGTGTAGAGCGCGTAGCTCATGACGGTCATGGAGGCCAGCGCGGCCACCATCTTGTCGATGAACTGGAGGGAGTAGTGGGCGAGGTTGCCGCGGTGGCTCGCCGCGTCGTCCCCCAGCGTCTCCAGCTCGTGGCGCCGCTTACAGAAGGCCAGGAACAGCGAGATGAAGAAGGTGCAGATGAGCAGCCAGAACGAGATGCTGACCTGGATGGCGAAGGCGCCGGCGGTCACGCGGAAGAGGAACCCCAGCGCGATGGTGAAGACGTCCAGCAGGACGAAGTGCTTCAGCCACATCGAGTAGGCCAGGTTGATGACCGCGTAGGTCGCGATCACGGCGCCGGTGGGCACGCTGAGGTGGAAGGCCAGGGCGAGCCCGAGGGGAGCCAGGACAAGGGCCATGACGATGGCGAGGGGTCGGGAGACGGCGCCGCTGGCGATGGGCCGCAGGCTCTTCTTGGGGTGCACGCGGTCGCGGTCGTAGTCCGCGACGTCGTTGATGAGGTAGATGGAGCTCGCCACGAGGCAGAAGGCGCCGAAGGCGGCCAGGGAGCGGAGCCCCAGCTCGGTCTGCGTCAGGTTGCGGGAGAAGACCAGGGCCGCGAAGACAAAGACGTTCTTGACCCACTGCTGGGGCCGCAGCGCACGAAGAAGGTTCATCCTTCGGCGTCTATCACGTTTTTGGCTTGCCAAGGTACCGCTCTGGTGCTAAAAGACCGCGCGTTGCTGGAAAGCTGCGGGCGATTAACTCAGCGGTAGAGTGCTTCCTTCACACGGAAGAAGTCACAAGTTCAAATCTTGTATCGCCCACCCGATGCCCCGACCCCACGGTCGGGGTTTTTTTTTTGCCCGCGCGTGAAGAGATTGCGATTGTCACGCGTCGGGGGATTGCGGATTCTCGGCGCGAGCGGCGTCTGTCGCCGCAAATCAGCGAAAAAACAGCAGAAAGGGAGAACCTATGCGGGGGATGTTGGCACTGGTGGTGGCGGCCCTGGTCCTGGGAGCGGCGACGCCGGCGATGGCGCTCGGCACCAAGTTCGGCGTGCGGGCGGCCTATGGCCTCGGCTTCCCCGATCCTGACAAGGGCGTCGACAGCGCCTCGGCGTTCCAGGCAGGCCTGGCCGCGCAGCTCGACCTGGCCATCCTGGCCATCGAGGTGGATGCGCTGTGGGCGCGGCAGACGACGACGTTCGACCTGATGGGCTCCTCCGTGGACGCCACCGCCGACCGCGTCGCGTTCCCTGTCCTGGTCCGGGGCGGCTTCCCGCTCATTCCTGCGTTCCTGAGCCTGGACTTCGGCGGTGGCCTCGAGCCGCGTTTCGCCATCGGCGCCTCTGTGGACGGCAAGGACAAGGGGCCGACGGGCAAAGAGTATGCCGACAGCATGAAGAGCATGACCCTGTACCTGCCCATCTTCATCGGCGCGACGCTGGACCTGAAGCTCATCACCGCGAACCTGGATATCCGGTATGAGCGGCAGCTGACCGCTTCAAGCGAGGACGACGACGACGCGCGCTTCCACGAGCTGCTCTTCATGGCCGGCGTGCTGTTCTGATCTGAACGCCT
>DYSB01000224.1:2054-4419 GCA_020726405.1 Acetofilamentum sp.
CCGCCCTGGCGGGCTACGGGCAGCAGACGCCTCCGCCCTGGCGGGCTACGGGCAGCAGACGCCTCCGCCCTGGCGGGCTACGGGCAGGCTACGGGCTCAGACGCCCAATCGCTCCGGCTGCTGCCAGCCGGGCAATCTCCGCCTCCGAATACCCCACCTCGGCGAGGACCTCCGCCGTGTGCTCACCCAGCATCGGCGCCGGGCGCACTTCCTGTGGCGGCTCGGCCCCCGGCAGGAGCCGCGGGTTGGGGAACAGGTGCAGGCGGTCTCCCCCGGCGCCTGGGTGTCGGTGCGTGCCGAAGAGGCCGCGGGCAGTCGCGTGGGGGCGTGTGCGAGCCTCGGCGAGGTCCAGCACCGGCGTCACGCAGCAGTCGGCCTCGACCAGCAATGCGGCCCATTCGTCCCGTGTGCGGCTCGCGAAGAGGGCCGTCAGCTCGACCTCCACGGCCGCCGCCCGCGGCCCGGTGGCGAGGCCGTCGCTCTCCAGCTCAGGTCGGCCCACGGCTCGGCAGAAGGCGCTCCAGAACTTGGGCTCCAGTGCGGCGACGGCGAGGAAGCGGCCATCGCCACAGCGCCAGGGGCGGTAGCAGAGCAGTCCGCCCGCCAGGTCGTCGGTCCCGGGGCCGGGCAGGGGCGCGCCCGCAGCCTGCTCGGCGTGCAGCAAGATCCCGAG
The DNA here is from genome assembly GCA_020726405.1 of Acetofilamentum sp. Classification (GTDB taxonomy): domain Bacteria; phylum CAIWAD01; class CAIWAD01; order CAIWAD01; family CAIWAD01; genus CAIWAD01. The sequence continues at coordinate 2,728 of DYSB01000224.1, forward strand.
ACCTGCCGCGCCATCGGTCATGGAGGCGTCCACGACGCGGCCGCGCCCGGTGCGCTCGCGCTCGTGCAGGGCTGCGAGGATGCCCACCACGGGGTACAGGCCCCCACCCGCGAGATCGGCGATCTGGACGCCCGGGAGCGCGACCTCGCCTCGCCCCGCCAGCCCCGTCAAGCCTGCCAGGCCGGCTTCGGCGAGGAAGTTCAGGTCGTGCCCGGCCATCGCGGCCAGGGGGCTGTCCTGTCCGTAGCCGGTGATGGCGCAGTAGATGAGCCGCGGGTTCCGGGCAAGGAGCGTCTCCGGTCCCATCCCCAGGCGGGTCATGACGCCGGGGCGGAAGCTCTCCACCAGCACGTCGGCCGTGTCAATGAGCCGCTCCAGCGCCGCCCGGCCCGCCGGGTGCTTGAGGTCCAGCGCGACGCCCCGCTTGTCGCGGTTGAGCGCGGCGAAGGCCGCCGACAGCCCCCCCACCAGCGGCGGGACGTAGCGCACGTAGTCACCCCCCTGCGGATCTTCGATCTTGACGACGTCGGCGCCGAGATCAGCCAGGAGGAGAGTGGCGAAGGGACCGGGGAGGAGGCGGGAGAGGTCGAGGACGCGCAGGGCGCGGAGGGGGCGGGGCGAGTCCGGCATCAGCCGTTGAGGACGCTCGTGAGCTTCATGGCGAGGCCCATGTTCCCCGCGATCTGGAGCTTGCCCATCATGAAGAGCTGCGGGCCCGGCACGGTGCCGGCGACCAGGTTGACGAAGTCGGCGGAGCCGACGGTGATCGTGCAGTCCGCCACGGGGGCCTTGCCGGCGCTCACGGTGGCCGTCTTGAGGTCGACGATCCACTCGCCGCCGTCGTCACCCGTCACGTTGAACTGGTAGATGGCGTCGATCTCCTTGGCCTTGGCCTTGCCGCTGTCACTGGCCAGACGATTGGCGATCTTGGTCTCGAAGATTTCCTTGGGGGTCATGACGTCTCTCCGTCTTTCTGGCAATTCACCGCTTGAGTGCCCGGTGCCGGGGGCCGGCATGCCCGCGGCGCGGATGCGGGCGCAAAGTAGTCACGGCTCGGGTGGGCTGTCAACGGCGGAGGGGAGGCTCGAGGCCGTCTGACGCCGTCCGGCGCGGGTGACGCCCCGCTGGCTTCCCTGGCAGAACGTCAGCATCCGGCCGACCTCGGGGATGTCAAGGAGCGGGCCGAGCGCGGCGACCGCATCCTTTGGCCAACCCCCCACGAAGAGGAGGCGGAAGGCGGAGTGCAGCGCGCCGCGCACCGCCGCATCGAGCCCGGCCCGGCGCAGCCCCGTGATGTTGAGGCCCGCCAGGCGTGCCCGGTCGCCGGCGGCGAGGCAGTAGGGCGGCACATCCTGGCTGACCATGGCGTTGGCGGCGACGAAGGCGAGGTCGCCCAGACGCGCGAACTGGTGCACGCCGGCGTGGCCGCCGATGCCCACGCCGTTCCCCACCGTGACGTGCCCGGCGAGGCTGGCGTTGTTGGCCAGGGTGTTGGCATCGCCGAGGTGGCAGTCGTGACCCACGTGGACGCCGGCCATCAGCAGGTTGGCGTCCCCCAGGCGGGTCTCGCCGATCAACACGCCTCCGGCCTGGCGGCCTACGGACTCATGGGCTCCGGGCTCCTGCCCTCCGCCGATCACGCCTCCGGCCTGGCGGCCTACGGACTCATGGGCTCCGGGCTCCTGCCCTCCG
>DYSB01000225.1 GCA_020726405.1 Acetofilamentum sp.
CCCACGCGGCTCCCGCGCCCCACGCGGCTCCCGCGCCCCACGCGGCTCCCGCGCCTCCACCTCGTCGCCCTGCCGGAGCAGCTCCTCCACTGGAAGCACCAGCCCGCAACCCGTGGGCAGCACGGCTCCGGTCATCACCTCCCAGGCGGCCAGCGGATCGGACAGCCGGGTTGGCGGATCCCCCGCGGCCTGCACGCCCTCCACCCGGAACCGGCGCTGGCCCGCCTCCCAGGCGGCCCAGGCCACGGCCACGCCGTCCATGGCCACCCGCGGGAAGGGCGGCGCATCGCGGTCGGCGCGAACGGCCTCCGCCAGCACGCGCCCGGCGGCGGCCTGGAGCGGCAGACGTTCCACACCCCAGTCCGGACAAGCCCGCAACAGGATTTCGCTGGCCTGGGCGACGCTGAGCTGGGGCTGGATCATGTCGGGTTCGCGCCTGTTGTGGAGGGACCGCGCAACGGCCGACCGGTATGTGGTCGGGTGGCAGGCGCGGATCTCCTTTCCAAGTACCGGGCGGCGGCGCCGTTTCCCGCGCCACCGGCTTCGCGGATGCGAAGGGAGACCACCGGGCCTTAAAACCCGGGGTCGCCATGGTCCGCCGCCCCTTTTCCCACGGAAGGCAGGCCGGCGGACTCGGAGATCAACGATCCAACATAGCAAGCAGGGATTCTCACACAACAGTTATTGACAGCAATAATTTCAAGTTGGAAACAAAATGACATCTTGGGCCGGACGAGCAACCGGAATCCCAGTGAAGGAGCGAATGATGGCGCAGATGATTGTGAGTTTCCCCGGCGGCAAGCGCGTGGACGCGGACTACAACGGCTTCACCATCCGGACGGACCAGTTGCCGCGCGGCGGGGGCGAGGGCAGCGCGCCGCAGCCCTTCGACCTCTTCCTGGCTTCCATCGCCACCTGCGCAGGCATTTACGTCAAGGGTTTCTGCGACACGCGCAACATCGCCACCGAAGATCTGAGCGTGGAGATGAGCATCATTCCCGATCCCGTCGGCCACCGCATCGGTCGTCTGAAGTTGAACATCGTGCTGCCCGCGGGCTTTCCCGCCCACTTCAAGGACGCCGTGGTGCGCGCGGCGGATCTCTGCGCCGTCAAGCAGCACCTGCTGCAGCCGCCGGTGATCGAAGTGCGCGCCACCCTGCCGACCTGACAACCCGATCGGCGACTACAGTTCGCAGTCCGGGCAGCCCTCGTCGTTCAGCCGGCCGCCCAGGAAGGTCTGGTAGTGCTGGATCCAGCTGCTGGCGTCCTTGCCGCAGTGGTCGATGAATTCCAGGAAGGTGCCGATGCGGTCCAGGGTCTGAGGCGAGACGATGTGCTCCATCTCGCAGGCGTCGGCGTCCGCCGTCTTGCGGTCCACGCCCAGGATCTCGTGCAAGAAATGGGTCAGCACCCGGTACTTGTCCAGCACGGCCAGGGCCGCCTCGCGCCCTTCCTCGGTCAGGTCCACATAGCCATAGCGGCTGTGTCGGCAATAGCCGCGGTCCGTCAGGCCCTTGATGGCGCCGTTGACGCTGGACATGGTGACGTTCAGGTTGGCGGCGATATCCTTGACGCGCGCCACCTTTTGTTCCTCGCAAAGCAGGAAGATGGTCTTCAGGTACATCTCCTGGCTGGAACTGAGATTCAAGGCGGGCTCGGGACTCATGCGAATCTCCATGGCTTCGATCAGGTCTGAACAAACTTAGTAAAGTCGAAGTGGGAGCGATCCCAGTCGCCGCATCTTCCACACCGCCATTCAACCGAGCTCGTCCCTAAAAAAAGCCCCCGGTGAGTCGACCGGGGGCAGGTGAGCCGAATGCGCGGGTCGCGCCTATTTCAGCAGCGTCATCTTGCGGCATTCCAGCCGGTTGCCGACCTGCAGCCGGGCCAGGTAGATGCCCGAGGGCAAGTGCGCGGCGGTCTCCAGGCAATAATTCCCGTTGCGCCAGGTGGTCTCCCAGATGGTGATCAGACCCGTCGCCACCGGCTGCTCCAGCGCCAGGGTCAAGTGGCCCTGCGGGTGGAATCCCAGGCTGAAGAACTGGTTGTCGGGCACTTCACCAAAGCGAATTCCGGGTTGCTGCGGTTGGCCGGGATGGCCGCGTGATTATACTGCCGGCCCTGCACCCACTCATGGGGGCTGGATTCCAGACAAGTGGACCAAGCCAGGGGCGCGATCAACAGAGCCAGCTCAGGAGCAACAAGGAACGCTTCTTCATCTGTAGGCCTTCCGTTTGGATCGAAACGCGCGCCTTCCCCGGCACCGCTGCGGACAGAAAAAGCAAAGGTCGTGCCTGATTCGGAATCGAGATAATCCTATTGATGTACAATCAGTTAACCACGGAGAGTTCGACTTGTCCGCGGACTGCTGGGGGATTTGAGCCAGGTGGACGTAACCACATCGGGGATCTGCACCAGCGGCGGATGGCCGGCGGAGGGCAAGAAACATCCCCCGGCCACTCCAGCAGCCGGGGGATGTCGCAGCAAGGAATTCGAGTTGTGGCCGAGGGCCGTTCCGCCTCATTTGACCAGGGTCATGCGTCGGCTCTCCGGCACCGAACCAGCCTGGAGCCGCGCGATGTAGACGCCGCTGGGTAGCCCGGCACCGTCGAACACCACCTGGTGTGTGCTGGCCGCGTGCACGCCGGAGGCCAGGGTGGCCACCCGCTCACCCGCGACGTTGTAAACCTCCAACTGCACCGGGCCGGTCTCGCTCAGGCTGAACGGGATGGTGGTGACCGGGTTGAAGGGATTGGGCCAGTTGTCCTGGATCTGCGTGCTCTGGGGCGTCTCCTGCGCCTCCACCGTCTCCAGCTCACCCTCGGCCGTGACGTTCACGTGATAGCCCGTGGAGCCGCCATGGTTCTCCCGCAGCACCTGCAGGTGATGCAGACCCGGGCCTAGCGCCGGGGCGGTGAAGACGTGCTCGCCGGGATAGGCCGCCCCGGAACGCAGGAAGCCACCCAGGAACTGGCCGTCCAGCCAGACGAAGAGGCCATTGTCGATGCCGAAGACCAGGCGGATGTCGGCGTAGCCCGGCGCCGGCACCTGGAGGGGATAGACGATGGCCGTCTCCTTCCCCACCACCCAAGTCGCGGGAATGGCCTGGGGCGCCGCCGACCAGTAGGGCGCGGCCAGGCTGGGGGGCGCCTGCAGCCAGCCGCCCAGCACGGGTTCGGCCAGGCTCAAGTCCGGGGCGACCACAAAGTCCCGCGCCGTGTCATTGGACACGGGGAAGGCCAGGCTGGACCCGTTGAGCAGCGTGCCCAGGCCCGCGTTGTAGTAGCCGGGCGTGGCGTTGTTCACCAGCTGGACGCTGGCCAGGGCCAACGGGGAGACGGTGAGCAGCGAAAGCAGAACCAGGTGGGTGCGGAGCTTCATGGGGAGTCCTTTCGATTGCCAGTCGCCAGCCGGACCCGAGCGCGACCGGGTGTCGGCACCACTGGACGCCCGGCGGCGAAGGGGACAGGGCAAGCCGCGTGCTGAGAATTCAGGCACGGTGAAGATGCTGTCAGTCAATAGGAAGTTGGAATGGCGGGCACACGCGGACAGCGGCTGGTCGGGGCATCTGAACCAGCCATCACAGACATTGGCTCACCTGAACGAACGGTTCCTCAGGCGTCGTCGCGGAAGCGGTAGCCCACGCCGCGCACGGTCTCCAGCAGGGTGCCGTGCTCGCCCAGTTTGCGCCGCAGGCCCACCATGTGGACGTCCACGGCGCGCTCGGTGACCGCGTAGTCCTCGCCGCGCACGGCGTCCACGATCTGGTAGCGCGTGAACACCCAGCCCGGCCGCGAGGCCAGCAGGACCAGGATCTGGAACTCGGTCCAGGTTAGGCTGAGGGCCGCGCCTTCCAGCACAGCCTCCCGGCGTCCGCGGTGCAGGGTCAGCGGACCACGACGCAGGACGGGATCCTCGCCCTTGCTGGGTTCCAGCTCCTGGCGGCGGCGGATCACGGCCTGCAGACGGGCCAGCAGCACGCGGGGGCTGAAGGGTTTGGTCACATAGTCGTCGGCGCCCAGGTTGAGCCCGGCCACCACGTCGCTCTCCTCGCCCCGGGCGGTCAGCATGATGATCGGCAGCTCGGCCGTGTCCGGCTGCGCGCGCAGGCGGCGGCAGACCTCCAGGCCGTCCAGCCCGGGCAGCATCAGGTCCAGCAGCACCAGTCCGGGCGGCGCGGCGCGCACTTCGCGCAGGGCCGTCTCGCCATCCGCGGCCACACGCACGGGAAACCCGTCCTTCTCGAGCACGTGGCGGACCAGCTCGCGGATGTCCGCCTCGTCCTCCACCACCAGAATCTCGGGTCGGTCCATCATTCCTCCTGCCTTGCGTCCCCAAGTGTCGCATTCCCGTGTTTGGATTATGTTGGAGACATGTTTGAACTGCAGGGCTTGCATCTGCGCCAGGGTGGGCGC
>DYSB01000226.1 GCA_020726405.1 Acetofilamentum sp.
GACCATCGACGTCAACCTGAACCAGAAGGTCCTGGAGAAGCTGCAGGGCAACGCCCCCGCCGCGGCTCCCGAGGCGGCCAAGCCCGCGCCGGGCGGCGCCACGCCGCCAGCCATGGGGGGCACCACTCCCAACGGCGAGCGGCGGTAGCAGCATGCCCGACTGGACCCTGGGGGAACTGGCCGAGCGGCTGGGCGCCGAACGGGTGGGCGAAGCCGGACTCGTGCTACGCGGCCTGCGCGGCCTGGACGAGGCTGGTCCCGACGAGCTGAGCTTCCTGGCCCATCCGCGCTACCGCGACCAAGTGGCCGGCTGCCGAGCCGGGGCCCTGCTGCTGCGTCCGACGGACGCCGAACTGCGCCCCGCGGGCTGCGCGGCCCTTCTGCTGGAGGATCCCTACCTGGGCTTCGCCGCGGCCATGCAACTCTTTCATCCACCCTTGCCGGCGGCCGCCTGGGGCCGACATCCCGCGGCCGTGGTCGCAGCGGAGGCCCAGGTCCACCCGGAGACGTGGCTGGGACCCGGCGTGGTGGTGGAGCCCGGCGCCGTGATCGGCCGAGGCACGCGCCTCATGGGCTTGTGTTGGGTGGGTGCCGAGGCCCATATCGGTGAGGATTGCCTGATCCACAGTGGCTGCCAGATTCGCGAACGCTGCGTGCTGGGCCGGCGCGTGATCCTGCAAAATGGCGTGGTGGTGGGCAGCGACGGCTTCGGTTTCGCACCCGTGGAGGGCGGCAGCATCAAGATTCCGCAAACCGGCCGCGTGGTGATCGAGGACGATGTGGATGTGGGCGCCCACACTTGCCTGGACCGGGGCACCATGGGTGACACGCTGATCCGCGCCGGCGTCCGGCTGGACAACCTGATCCAGATCGCCCACAACGTCGAAGTGGGTCCGGGCACGCTGATGGCCGCCCAGTCCGGCGTGGCCGGCTCCACGCACATCGGCGCGGAGTGCCGGATCGGCGGCAGCTCGGCGATCACGGGCCACATCCGGATCGGCGATCGGGTCTCCATCGGTGGCAACAGCGGCGTGACCGGGGCCATTCCAGACGACCGCATCTACGCCGGATTTCCCGCCCGTCCGCACCGGGAATTCCTCCAGCAGGCCGCGGCGCTGGCCCGCCTGCCCGAGTTGCTCAAGACAGTCAGGGAGCTGGAGCGTCGCCTGGCCGAGGCCGAGCGGCGCCTGGCGGGGGAGCCCGGCGCGCCCGCCGGAGAAGAGAAGAAGCACGCATGAACCTGAACCAACGCAGTCTGGAACGCGAAGCCCACCTGGAAGGGTTGGGCCTGCACACCGGGGCCAGCTGCCGGGTGACCTTCCACCCCGCGCCCGCCGGGCACGGCCTGATCTTCCGCCGCCGGGTGGAGGAGCGGGTGGTGGATATCCCGGCCCGCATCGAGCACGTCAAGGCCACGGACCGGGGTACCGTGCTGGCCGTGGACGGCGTGCGCGTGCACACCACCGAGCATCTGTTGGCGGGCCTGGCGGGCCTGGGCATCGACAACTGCCTGATCGAGCTGGACGGCCCCGAGCCGCCCATCCTGGACGGCTCCGCCCGGCCCTTCATCGAGGCCCTGCTGGCGGCCGGGATCCGCGAGCTGGAGGAGCCGCGCGATTTCCTCAGCGTGGACAAGACCGTGGTTTACCACGACGAGAGCGGCGTGGACATCGTGGTCGTCCCCTCGGAGGAGTTCCGCGTCACCTACATGGTGGACTACGCCAATCCGGCCCTGGGCACCCAGTACACCAGCATGTACGGCTGGAGCGAGTTCGTCCAGGAGTACGCGCCGGCCCGCACCTTCTGCTTTGCCAGCGAACTGCTGGCCCTGCAGTCCCGCGGGCTGATCCAGGGCGGCAGCCTGGACTCCGCGCTGGTCTTCCTGGACGTGCAGGACGATGATTTGAGCCGGCTGGAGGAGCACTTCCACGTCACCGTGGACCACGCGCGTCTGGCGGCCGGCGGACGGATCCTGGGCGACCAGCAGCTGCATTGGCCCAACGAGCCCGTCCGCCACAAGGTGTTGGACCTGGCCGGCGACCTCTGCCTGCTGGGCCAGCCGCTCAAGGCCCACGTACTGGTGGCCCGCGGCGGGCACACGGCCCACGTGGCGCTGGTGCGCCTGCTCAAGCAGGAGGCGGTGAAGAAGAGCCTGCAGAAGGAGTACCAGCAGCGGCTGAGCGCCGACGTGGTGTTCGACATCGCGGCCATCGAGCGCATCCTGCCCCACCGCTATCCCTTCCTGCTGGTGGACCGGATCACCGAGCTGCGCCCGGGCGAGTTCGTGCGCGGCATCAAGTGCGTGACGATCAACGAACCCTTCTTCCCGGGCCACTTCCCGGGCCATCCCATCATGCCCGGCGTGCTGATCGTGGAAGCCATGGGCCAGACGGGCGGCATCCTGTTGCTCAACGGCTTCGATCGCCCGGATGAAAAGGTGGTCTACTTCACCTCCCTGGACAAGGTCCGTTTCCGCAAGCCGGTCAAGCCCGGCGACCAGTTGGTGCTGGAGTGCACGATGCTCAAGCAGCGCCGGGGCATGTGCCTGATGGAAGGCAAGGCCTTCGTCGACGGCCAGCTGGTCACTTCGGCGGAGATGAGCGCCATGGTGGTGGACAAATGAGCGCGCGGATCCATCCCTCCGCCGTCGTGCACGCCGATGCCCGGCTGGGCGAGGACGTGGTGATCGGACCTTTCGCCGTCATCGAGGAGAACGTCAGCCTGGCCGACGGCTGCCGGATCGGCCCCCACGCGGTGATCCATTCCGGCGCGCGGCTGGCCCGCGGCGTGGAAGTACATCAGGGGGCCAGCGTCGCCTGCCTGCCCCAGGATCTCAAATTCCAGGGCGAGGAGAGCGTGCTGGAAGTGGGCGAGCGCACGGTGATCCGCGAGTTCACGACGCTCTCCCGCGGCACGTCGGAGGCCGGGGCCACGCGCATCGGCGCGGGTTGCCTGATCATGGCCTATGTCCACCTGGCCCACGACTGCCAGGTGGGGGACGGCTGCATCCTGGTGAACGGCGTGCAGGTGGCCGGCCACGTGAAAATCGGTCAGCGCGTCACCCTGGGCGGCCTGGTGGCCGTGCACCAGTTCGTGCGCATCGGCGACCACGTCTTCGTGGGCGGGGGGATGGAGATTGTCAAGGACATCCCGCCCTTCATCCTGGCCAACGGCAAGCCACTCAAGTTCACCGGGCTGAACCTGGTGGGCCTGCAACGCCGGGGCTTCGACAGCGAGCGCCTGAAGCGCATCCGCGGCCACTACCGGCTCTTCTTCGGCAAGGGCAGTCTGAACACCAGCCAGGCCCTGGTGGCGCTGAGAGAGCGCGCCGAGCCCGGCGACGAGGACGCCCAGCTGATCATCCGCTTCCTGGAGGAGGCCGAACGCGGCATCATCGGGGGATGAACGGGCGTTTCCTGCTCCATCCCGGCGGCGCCGGCTGCTGGAACATGGCCGTGGACGCGGTGTTGGCCCGCGGCCCGCACCCGGCCGCGCCCCGCGCGCCGCTGACTCTGCGCTGCTACTCGTGGAACCCCGCCACGCTCTCGCTGGGCCATAGCCAGGCCCACACGGAGGATCTGGCGCGCCGGGCCGCCGCCCAGGGCCTGCCCATCGTCCGGCGTGAGACCGGCGGACGCGCGGTGCTGCACGACGAGGAGCTGACCTACTGCGTGGCCATCCCGGCGGATTCCCCTTTCCACTGCGGCAACCTGCCCCAGGCCTACCAGGAGATCAACCGTGCCCTGGCCGCCGGCCTGCGCCGACTGGGGCTGGCCGTGGCGCTGGAGGCGCGCCGGGTGGATATGGCCGCCGCCTACCGCAAGGAAACGGGCGGGCTGTGCTTCGCCTCCACGGCGCAGAGCGAGGTCCTCTGGGACAATCGCAAACTGGTGGGCAGCGCCCAGCGCCAGCTGCGCGAAGGCTTGCTGCAACACGGCAGCCTGATCGTGGCCGCAGGCCATCTGCGCATCGGCGGACTGTTCTTCGCGGACGAACGACTGCGCGAGGCCGCCCGCGCCAAGCTGGCCCGCGAGACCACCTGCCTGGAGGAGGCCCTGGGCCGCCGGCCGGAATTCGGCGAGCTGGCCCGGGCCCTCAAGGCTGGCTTCGAGGAGGCCTACGGCCTGGAGCTGGCGGAAGACGAGCTGCGCCCGGAGGAAGTGGCCGTGGCCCACGAGTGGGCGAAGGCCTTCCAGCCCGAGGCCGGCGCCGTTCGGCTGCCCGGCCGGGATTGAGCGATGGATCTCAAGGCCCTGCTAGAGGATTTGGCGAGACTGGAAGGCGGCGGCTGGAGCGACCGGCTGCTGCAGGCCCGGCTGAAGGACGAGAGTGGCTGGACGAGCGCGGAGCGCGCCCGGCACACGGCGCTCTGGCGGTTGGCGCT
>DYSB01000227.1 GCA_020726405.1 Acetofilamentum sp.
AATTCAGAAGTAATCGACCCGGACCGGTAGGGACACGATACATCGTGTCCCTACGACTTCCCGGGCAATGGTCTAAGCAGGAGTCGGATCGTGGCCAATCCGAACATTCGAATCCGTCTCAAGGCATACGATCACAACCTGATCGACATGTCGGCCGAGAAGATCATCAAGACCGCGCGGGATTCCGGCGCCATCGTGGCCGGCCCCATTCCGCTGCCCACCGATCGCTCGGTGGTGACGGTGAACCGGTCGCCCCATGTGGACAAAAAGTCCCGCGAGCAGTTTGAAACCCGCATCCACAAGCGGCTGATCGACATCCTCAACGCGACGAACAAGACGATTGACGCGCTGATGAAGCTCGAACTGCCCGCCGGCGTGGACATCGAGATCAAGTCCTGAGGAGCCACCTATGAGCGCCATTCTGGGACGCAAACTCGGGATGACCACGGTGTTCGATGAGAAGGGCGAGTGCATTCCCGTCACCGTCATCGAAGCCGGACCCTGCTACGTCACCCAGATCAAGTCCAAGGAGCGGGACGGCTATGAGGCCGTGCAGCTGGGCTTCAATGAAGTCAAGCCCGCCCGCATGAACCGGCCGGAGACCGGCCATCTGAAGAAGGCCGGCGTGAAGCCGCTGCGTCATCTGCGCGAGTTCAGGAGCGCCGTGCTGAGCGCCTTTGAGCTGGGCTCGGTGGTCACCTGCGGAATCTTCAAGGCCGGTGACAAGGTGAAGGTTTCCGGCACCTCCAAGGGCCGGGGCTTCACGGGCGTGATGAAACGCCACAACTTCTCCGGCTTCAAGGCCAGCCACGGCGTGCACGAGTCCTATCGCGGCGGCGGTTCGGTGGGCGCATCCTCCGATCCTTCCCGCACCTTCAAGAACTGGCGCATGGCTGGCCAGTACGGCAACGAGCGGGTCACCGTGTCCAACCTCAAGGTTGTGGCGGTGGACGCCGAGCGGAATCTGCTGCTGGTGAAGGGAGCGGTGCCGGGCGCACGCAACGGGCTCCTGGAAATCCAGAAGTAAGGGGGACGTCATGCAAGTGATGGTTCACAAGAAAGACGGCTCCCAGACCAGCGAGCACATTGAGCTGCCGGATGCTGTCTTCAACATCGAGAATCCGAACGGCCATGCCATTTACTTGGCCGTGGTCTCGGAAGAGACGGCCAAGCGCCAGGGGACTCACGCCACCAAGAATCGCTGCCTGGTCAGTGGCGGTGGTCGCAAGCCTTACAAGCAAAAGGGCACGGGCAACGCCCGGCAAGGCACCTCGCGCGCTCCTCAGTACCGTCATGGCGGCACGGTTTTCGGACCCCAGCCCCACGATTACGAGAAGAAGGTCAACAAGAAGGTTCGCCAGTTGGCCAAGCTGAGCGCCTATACGCTGCGTGCCCGGGAGCAGAAAATCGTCGTGGTCGAGGACTTCAGCTATGACAAGCCGGCCTCCAAAGCTATGGCCGGTCTGCTCAAGGCCTTCACTCTGGAAGGACGGCGCGTGCTGTTCCTGACCGCGGGGACGGATCGCAACCTGTACTTGTCGGCGCGCAACATCTACAAGTTGGAACTGAAGCCGGCGGACCAGCCCAGTGTGCGGGACATTGTGGCCAGCGAGGTGATCGTGCTGCAGAAGAGCGCGGTGGCCCGCCTGCAGGAGGTGTACGGTGGCTGAGAAGCGTGTGCTGATCCACCCCATCCTGTCGGAGAAGTCGGTGGCGCTGAAGGACGAGCGCAACCAGTACTACTTCAGGGTGACCCTGGAAGCCAACAAAATTGAAATCCGCACAGCTGTCGAGAAGCGTTACGGCGTGTCCGTCAGCAGTGTGCGTACCATCAACGTCGGCGGCAAGGTCAAGCGCATGGGCGCCCACGCCGGACGCCGGTCGGATTGGAAGAAGGCTGTGGTGACCTTGAAGCCCGGCGACAAGATCGAGCTGGTCGAAGGTCTGTAGGAAGCGGAGAACGGCAATGGCCCTGAAGCAATACAAGCCGACGACGCCCGGGCAGCGCTTCCGCAGCACCCCCGGCTTCGAGGAGATCACCAAATCCAAGCCTGAGAAGGCGCTCACCGTCATCAAGAAGAGCAAGGGCGGGCGCAACAATCAGGGTCGGATCACCGTGCGCCACCAGGGCGGCGGTCACAAGCAGCGTTACCGGATCATCGACTTCAAGCGCAACAAGGACGGGATTCCCGCCCGCGTGGCCGCCATCGAGTATGATCCGAACCGCAGCGCGCGCATCGCCCTGCTGTTCTACAAGGACGGTGAGAAGCGCTACATCATCGCGCCGGAAGGCGTCAAGGTGGACACGTGGCTGATGAGCGGCCCCGGGAGCGAGATCAAGACAGGCAACTGCCTGCCCTTGAAGGACATCCCCATGGGTGAGTACGTCCACTGCATCGAGTTGAAGATCGGCAAGGGTGCCCAGATGGCGCGCGGTGCCGGGGCTTCCGCCACTGTGATGGCCAAGGATGGCGACTATGTGCTGATCAAGCTGCCCTCCGGCGAGCTGCGCAAGGTGCACCAGAACTGCCGCGCCACCATCGGCAAGACCGGCAACTCGGAGCACATGAACATCAGCTCGGGCAAGGCGGGCCGCAGCCGCTGGCTGGGCATCCGGCCCACCGTGCGCGGCGTGGTCATGAACCCCGTGGACCATCCCATGGGCGGCGGCGAAGGTCGCAGCTCCGGCGGTCGCCATCCCACTTCGCCGTGGGGTTGGAAGACCAAGGGTCTGAAGACGCGCAAGCGTCACAAGGACAGCGACAAGTTCATCGTGCGCCGTCGGACCAAGTAGGGAAGGATCTTCACATGGCGCGATCGATCAAGAAAGGTCCCTTTGTGGACGGCCACCTGGAGAAGAAGGTGGATGCGATGAAGAACGCCGACAACAAGAAGGTCATCCAGACCTGGAGTCGGCGCTCGATGATCACTCCGGAATTCATCGGCTTGACCTTCGCCGTGCACAACGGCAAGAAGTTCATCCCGGTGTACGTGACCGACAACATGGTAGGACACAAGCTGGGTGAGTTCGCCCCCACCCGTACCTACTTCGGCCACAAGGACAAGAAGGGCGACAAGAAGGCCAAGCGGTAGAGGAGTAGCGATGGAAGCGAAAGCGATCTGCCGCAACCTGCGCATCTCGCCGCGCAAAGTTCGCCTGGTGGCGGACCTGGTGCGGGGAATGAAGGTCAACGACGCACTCGTGCAGCTGCAATTCAGCGAGAAGCGCTCGTCGACCCCGGTTTCCAAGTTGGTGCGTTCGGCCGTGGCCAATTTCAAGCAAATGGACGGCGCCAAGGGCGTGGACGTGGATGAGCTGATCATCCAGACGATCTTCGTGGATGAAGGTCCCACGGCCAAGCGGTTCCTGCCGCGCGCCATGGGGCGGGCGACCACGATTCGCAAGCGTTCGAGCCATATCACCGTGGTGGTGGGGCAGAAGGTCCTGGAATCCACGGGAGCGGAGGGCTAGATGGGACAGAAAACGCATCCGATCGGGTTCCGCCTGGGCATCAACAAGACCTGGTCCTCCAACTGGTTCGACGAGCACCACTTCGCGGACAAGCTTCTCCAGGACGTGGAGATTCGCAAGTACATCTCGAGCCGGAAGGCCTATCAGAACGCCGGCATCGCCCGCATCGATATTGAGCGGCATCCCCGCACGGTGGTGCTGACCCTGCACACCGCCCGTCCCGGTCATGTGATCGGGAAGAAGGGCCAGGACGTGGAGCGCCTCCGCGAGGAGCTGAAGCTCAAGTTCGACAACGAGGTGCAGGTCAACATCATCGAGATCAAGAAGCCCGAGCTGGTCGCCAAGCTCGTGGCGGACTCGGTGGCCCGGCAGCTCGAGGGACGCGTGTCCTTCCGCCGCGCCATGAAGAAGACCATCCAGGCCACCATGCGTAACGGCGCCGACGGCATCAAGATCATGTGTTCCGGCCGACTGGGCGGAGCCGAGATGAGCCGCACGGAGCGTTACAAGGAAGGCCGGGTTCCCCTGCACACTCTTCGCGCAGACATCGATTATGCGCTGTCGGAAGCCCGGACCACCTACGGCGTCATCGGCGTGAAGGTCTGGATCTGCCGTGGCGAGAAGTTCGGCGTGGACTATGAGGCCAGCAAGCAGCAGAACAATCGGCCCAAGCCCGCGCGCCGCAAGTAGGAAAGGATCGTCATCATGTTGATGCCGAAACGAGTCAAGCACCGCAAATCCATGCGGGGACGGATGACGGGCCTGGCCTACCGCGGATGCAACGTGGATTTCGGTCAGTTTGGCCTGAAGGCGCTGGAGCCCGGTTGGGTGACGGCCCGCCAGATCGAGGCAGCCCGCGTGGCGATCACCCGCAGCATCAAGCGC
>DYSB01000228.1 GCA_020726405.1 Acetofilamentum sp.
TGGATACCCCCTTATTCGTATTCATGATCTATAATCACGATCACTAGCATCCCATAGGCTTCTCCGGCGACATGCCGGAACCCATGGTGGGCACCTATTATGCGGGGGGGGGGCAAAATGAGTCAAGCTCCGTCTCCGAAAAAAGTGCTGGCCCCGGGGCCGTCCGCCTGTAACCTACAGGCGCATGAAAAAGAAAACCAAGGCGCGTGACCGCGCAACCCCGAGGCCAGCGAAGACAGCTTACACCGCCCTGCGGCAGATCGTCCAGTGGATTCCCGAAGGGCTTCCGGACAGGATCGCACGGGAGGCGAAAGCGGACATCAGGGCGTTCACCTGCACCAGCCACGTGCTGGCCCTGCTCTATGGGCAGATCACCCGCTCGGGCAGCCTGAACGAGATCTGCGACGCGGCCCGGCTGCACGAGCCGGAGCTGAACCGCATCCGGGGCGCGACGGCCCCGAAGCGCAACACCTTCTCCAACGCCAACCGGAGGCGCGACCCGGAGATCGCGGAGAAGCTCTACTGGGCCGTGTACGCGCACCTCCGGACGATTTGCCCGTCCTTCACGCAGTACGCGAAGCACAGCGGCTTCATCTTCCGCCTGAAGCGCGACATCTTCGCCATCGACTCGACCACGCTGAAACTCTCGCTCGACTCGATCGACTGGGCGCGGCACCGCCGGAAGAAGGCTGCGGCCAAAACCCACATGAGCCTCAACGTGGGAAACAGGCTGCCGACGTTCGCGGTCGCGGAGGACGCCGCGCATCACGACTCGACGCGTGCGGACGCGCTGTGCGCGGGGCTGAAGGACGGCGACGTGCTGCTGGCGGACAGGGCCTACGTCGATCTCGCCTTCCTGTTCGG
Organism: Acetofilamentum sp.; assembly: GCA_020726405.1. Lineage (GTDB taxonomy): Bacteria > CAIWAD01 > CAIWAD01 > CAIWAD01 > CAIWAD01 > CAIWAD01. Next base: position 865 of record DYSB01000228.1, read on the forward strand.
CCTCGCGCGGCGCGGCGTCTTCTTCGTCCTGCGCGAGAAGAAGAGCATGGTCTTCGAGGTGCTGGAGGAGAGGCCGCACAAGGACCCGCGCATCCTGTCGGACCAGACCGTGCGCATGTCGCGCAAGGGGTCCGACGAGAAGTACCCCGAAGCCCTGCGCCGCGTCACCGCCATTGTCGAGGTGGACGGCAAGGACATGGAGATGACCTTCATCACCAACAACTTCGCGTGGAGCCCGCGCACCGTCGCCGAACTCTACCGCGCCCGCTGGGCCATCGAGACCTTCTTCAAGGAACTCAAGCAGACGCTCCAGCTCGCCGACTTCGTCGGCTACAACGAGAAGGCGGTCAAGTGGCAGGTCTGGACCGGGCTGCTGACCCACCTGCTGCTGCGCTTCCTGAAGCACGTCTCGAAGTGGGGCCTGAGCTTTTCCCGGCTCGCCGGCACCGTCAGGTCGGCGGTCTGGATGAGGATCGACCTGCTCGACGCCCTGCGGAAGTATGGGACAGCGGGCGGCCCATTCAGGCCTGTAACCGTCGCGGAACACCTGTATTTCAAGGGTTTTGAGCGGTTCTCGAATGTGCCTGTGGGATAGCACCCGCATCAAAGCCCCTGATTTCAGGCCTTCCCGCCGCCTCCGCCGGCAAACGCACTTCCGGAACCGCCTTTGAAATCACGAAAAAGCCCAATGAATCAATGGGGGAAAGGGGGCGGTGTGCCTATTTTGAGTCCCCTATGGGATGCTAGTGAACCCATATCAAGTTTCACTAGCATCCCATAGGCGGCACTATTTACCCTTACCCATGCGGAATTGCTTGGGTTTTTGAGGTTTGTTTTGAGGTTTCTGGTTGGAGGTTTTCCCGGCGGGGCCGGCCGATTAGCGATTTCCTTGTGATTTACGGGCTTGCTGTCCCATAGTCGAACCGCCAGAAGTCGAAAAACGCCTGTAAGGGCGGGGGTTTCGCGGGAGCTTCACCCCGCTTGGGCCGGGGTGCTGTCCCATAGGTTCTGAGGATTGCGGCCAGGTCGCGCTTGACCCACACCGCCGCGCGCACGACGCCCGCGAGCCGCGAGAAGCTCAGTTCCCAGCCCGCGACGTGGCGCATGAAGCGCAGCAGCAGGTGGACGAGCAGCCCCGTCCAGACCTGCCACCTGACCGCGTTCTCATTGTACCCAACGAAGTCGTGGATCAGGCAGGTCTGCTTGAGTTCCTTGAAAAACAGCTCGATGGACCACCGGGCCTTGTAGAGTTCCGCAACGGTCCGCGGGCTCCAGTCGAAATTGTCCGTCAGAAAGACCATCTCCCTCAGCTTCCCGTCCACCTCGACGCGCGCGGTCACGCGGCGCAGCGGGAAGGGATAGAGGCCCTTCGAGCGGGTGAGGGCGGGCTCGACGAGTTCGTCCGAGACGACGCACGCGTCCCCGCCTTTCGGAAGCGTCCTCACGCTCTTGAAGCGCATGTTCTTCTTCTGCCTGACGACGAAGAAGACCCCGCGCGCCCGCAGGCCGTCGAGAAAGCCGAAGTCCGTATAGGCCCGGTCGGCGACGCACACGTCCCCGGCCTTCAGGCCGGCGCAGACCGCCTCCGCACGCACGGAGTCGTGGTGCGCCGCGTCCTCCACGACGGCGAAGGCGGGCAGGCGGCTGCCGACGTCGAGCCGCAGGTGCAACTTGGCGGCCGCCTTCTTCCTGCGGTGCCGCGCCCAGTCGATGCAGTTCAGGCTCAGCTTGATGGTGCTGGAGTCGATGGCGAAGATCCCGCGCTTCAGGCGGGCCAGGAAGCCCTTGTGCCTCCGGTACCCCCCGAAGCCGGGGCAGGCTCCGGCCAGGTGGTCGAAGACCTCCCAGTAGAGCCGCTCGGCCATGTCCGCGTCCCTGCGCCGGTTCGCGTTGGAGAACGTGTTGCGCTTCGGCGGCTGCGCGCCCCGGATGTTGCGCCACTCGCCCTCATGGACGCGGGCCGCGTCGACGATCCCGTTGAGGCTGTCGCAGCCCGCGAGCTGCCCGTACATCAGCGCGACCACGTGGCTCACCGCAGACCACTTGCGGATGTCGAGCCTGTGCTCGTCCGCCAGCCTCTGGATCATCCCGGAGGGAATCCATTGGACGAGCTGCCGCAGCACGGTGTATTCTGTCTTCGTCGGCTTCGGGGGCGTGCCCCCGAGCAATTGGGGTATCAGTTTTTTCATGCGCCTGTAGGCTACAGGCGAACGGCTCCGAAGCCGACATTTTTTTGGGGTTGACTGATTTCACCCCCCCCGCATAATAGGTGCCAATCATGGGAACCGGAATGTTTCCGGCTTAGCCTATGGGATGCTAGTGAACTGGAATAGTGGAATATTGGAATGATGGGGTTTGAGACCGAAGATGTCGCAGTATGCTTCCATTATTCCAGTATTCCACCAAGGGGGTATCCATTTGACGCAAGTCGCCACAACCTGTAGTATGACGTGCCATGAAAGAGGCCTCGAATCCAATCGCGGGTGAAGACTACCCGCGAACGTATCAGCAGTTTCTGAGTTGGTTTGCCGACGAAAAGGCGTGCAGGAGCTATCTGCTGAAGTGCCGTTGGCCGCAGGGGTTCGAGTGCGCTCACTGCGGGTGGAAGGGAGAGCCCTGGACGACTGCGCGAGGTTATCTGCACTGCCATCAGTGCGGGAGCGAGACCTCGGTGACGGCAGGTACGATATTCGACCGTACGAGGATGCCGCTGCGGACCTGGTATGCCGCGATCTGGCTTCTGATGAGCCAGAAGGACGGGGCAAGCGCCTTGGGCCTGCAGCGGATTCTCGGGTTCGGCAGTTATCAGACGGCCTGGACGTGGCTGCATAAGATGCGTCGAGCCATGGTGAGACCTGACCGTGAGCGGCTGAGCGGGAAGGTCGAGGTGGACGAAACTTACGTGGGCGGCTTCCGTGACGGTGATAAGCCGGGGAGGGGCGGAGAAAGGCGTTCGATTGTGATCATTGCCGTAGAAACACATTCGCCGAAAGGGTTCGGCAGATTGCGGATGCGCCGGGTGGAGGACGCCTCCGGCGACAGCCTCATGCCGTTCGTCTGCGACGTGGTCGAGAAGGGCTCGGAGATACTGACCGATGGCTGGGGCGGGTACAATCGGCTGCCTCAACTCGGTTACACGCACACGCCGACAGTCTCGTCGAGTAGCGGCGATCCCGCCCACGTCAGCATGCCGGCTGTTCACCGTGTGGCGGCGCTGCTGAAACGCTGGCTGCTGAGCACGCATCAGGGAGCTGTCAGTGCAAAACATCTCGACTATTACCTCGATGAATACACGTTCCGGTTCAACCGCAGGTCCGCCCGCTCAAGAGGCTTGCTGTTTTACAGGCTTCTTCAACAGGCGGCGAATACCGCGCCGGTGAGTTTCTGTCAAATCGTCGGGGAAGACCACAACGGGTAGTAGGTGCTTGCGTCAAATGGATACCCCCTTAGAAGCATTCTTACCAAAGGGCACATCATATGAACAAGGTGTC
>DYSB01000229.1 GCA_020726405.1 Acetofilamentum sp.
AGGGAGGGACCAGACGGTGCAGACGAAACTTAGGGCAATCGGCGGTCAAGAGCTCCTGTGCAGGAATGTGCCGCTTGGCAGCCAGTATAAGGAAGCCGGTGATCGGGCTTCCACTCCCGCCGCGCCACGAATTCCTGTTCGCAGACACCAGTGGACAGGTCACCCTCCGAGCACGCCCCGGCCGTGATCCAGGACAACTCCGCCGCCCGCCACAACTGGCACTCTGGTCGCGTTCCTGGCGGAGGAGCCCGGGACGATTCGCAACTGCTCCGGGGATGTTGGGCGCGGCGCACCCGGAAATCGGGCACGCCAACCGGTTGCCGTCTCCTCCGGCGGCTTCCGTCGACCCGGCCGAAGTTCCCTCCTGGCGCGCCGCGGCGGCGCTGGAGCGGAACGGGGGAAAGTGAACGGCCGGTGTCTTGTGGGCGGGTCGCGCCTGTCGTGACCCGCCCACAGCTTTCATTGCCAGCGGCCTCTTTCTATCTTCATCCCTCCGAAGAAGGCCAATTGCGGGAATGGCGGAACTGGCAGACGCGCAAGATTTAGGTTCTTGTGTCCTTCGGGCGTGGGGGTTCAAATCCCCCTTCCCGCATTCGTGGAGTGAATCCCAGGGATGCCGGTGCCCCGAGTCCGGCCGGCCGGTCGCCGAAACGTGTGTAAGGAGCCAGGGTGCAGATCACGATCAAGGAACTTGAGCCGACAAAAGTCGAGATGACGGTGACCATTCCCTCCTCCCGGGTGGAAGAGCGGATGGAGACGAAACTCCGCGAGCTGGGTGCCAAGGCCCATGTCAAGGGCTTCCGTCCCGGCAAGGTGCCCGCCGGCCTGCTCAAGGGCATGCTGGGCGAGCGCGCCCTGGGCGAGACCCTCAGCGCCCTGTTGAACGAGACCTACCCGCGCGCCCTCTCCTCGGAGCGCCTGCAGCCGCTGGATCAGGGCAACATCGAGAAGATGGACCACGAGCCCGGCGGGGACTTCACCTACGTGGCCATCGTGGAAGTGGCGCCGCGGGTCCAGGTCAAGGACTACACGGGCCTGGAGGTCAAGCGCCCGCGCCGCGAGGTCACCGACGAGGATCTGGACAAGGCCCTGGAGCAACTGCGCAAGCAGTACGCCAACTGGGCGCCGCTGGAGAATGAAGGTGCGGCTCCCGGCGACCAGCTGGGCTGCGACATCCAGGAGACGAACGAGCAGGGCGTGGATCTGCCCAACCGCCTTTACCGCAACATTCGCGTCGAGCTGGGGCGCAACCAGTACGGCCCGGACTTCGACGTGAAGATGCAGGGCGCCCTCAGTGGCGAGTCCCGCTCCTTCGACATCGTCAATCCCGAGGACGACCCGGACCCCGCCACCGCCGGCAAGACCGAGTTCTACCGCGTGCTGGTGCACGAGCTGAAGCGCCCGCAACTGGCCGAACTGGACGACGACTTCGCCAAGGAGGTCCCCCCTGGTTTCGACACGCTGGAGGAGCTGAAGGTCCGCGTCCGCCAGGACTTGGTCCTGCAGCTGGAGCGCTCGCTGGAGACGGCCGTGAACAACCGGCTGATCGCCGCGGTGATGGCCAACAATCCCGTCCAAGTGCCGGAGAAGATGATCCACCAGCAGTTGGATTCGTTCATTGAACAGGCACGCAAGGGCACGGACAACCCCATCGACGACGAGATCGTGCGCCACAGCTACCACGAAGAGGTGGAGCGCAACCTGGGCTGGAGTCTGGTGAGCCAGGCGATCATCCAAGTCGAGAAGCTCGAAGTCAGCGAGCAGGATCTGGAGGAGGAGATCGCCCGCTACGCGGCCTCTATCGGTCAGGAACCAAAAGCCGCCCGCCTGCAGTTGAAGCGGGCTAGCGCGCTGGAGCGCATGGCCATCGAATTGCAGGAGCGCAAATTGCTGGGCTTCCTGCGCGGATCCGCCACGCTGAGCGACGAGACCGAGGCGGAAGGGTCCGAGGACAGCGCGTCCTAAGCGGATGCGCAAGCTGGAGGATCAGCGGTGCTGATTCCGACCGTCATTGAGAAAGTGGCCCACGGCGAACGGGCCTATGACATCTACAGCCGCCTGCTCAAGGAGCGCATCGTCTTCCTGGGCACGGCCGTGAACGATCACGTGGCCAACCTGGTGGTGGCCCAGCTCCTCTTCCTGGCCGCCGACGACTCGGAAAAGGACATCAACCTCTACATCAACAGCCCGGGCGGCAGCGTCAGCGCGGGTCTGGCCATCTACGACACCATGCAGTACATCAAGCCCAAGGTGTCCACCATCTGCATCGGCATGGCGGCTTCCATGGGCGCTCTGCTGCTGGCGGCGGGGACGGCGGGCAAGCGCTATTCCCTGCCCAACAGCCGGATCATGATCCATCAGCCCTCCGGCGGCGCTTACGGGCAGGCCTCCGAGGTGGAGATCCACGCCAAGGAAATCCTGCTCATGCGCGAGCGCCTGAACGAGATCCTGGCCAAGCACACGGGCAAGCCCCTGGAGCAAATCTCCAAGGATACGGACCGCGACTTCTTCATGTCCGCCAACGAGGCGATGGAGTACGGCCTGGTGGACCAGGTCTACGAGTCCCACTCCAGCATCATGCGCAAGGACAAGGAATAGCCATGGCCGACGAGCGGCGCCGCAAGGACCCCATCGCCATCTGTTCCTTCTGTGGCCGTACCAGCCACGAAGTGCAGATCATGATCCAGGGACCCAACGTCAACATCTGCAACGAGTGCGTCGAGGCCTCGGTGCAGATCGTCCGGCGCAACATCAACCGCGGCAAGCGGCCGGTGCTGGAGAATTTCGGCACACCACGGGAGATCAAGTCCCGGCTGGATGAATACGTCATCGGGCAGGACGACGCCAAGCGCTCGCTCTCCGTGGCGGTCTACAACCACTACAAGCGGGTGCGCAGCCAGGACGTTGCCGACGACGTGGAGTTGCAGAAGACCAACATTCTGATGATCGGTCCCACGGGCACGGGCAAGACCCTGCTGGCCCAGACTCTGGCGCACTTCCTCCAGGTGCCCTTCACCATCGCCGACGCCACCGTTCTGACCGAGGCCGGCTATGTGGGCGAGGACGTGGAGAACATCCTGGTGCGCCTGCTGCACGCGGCCAATTACGACGTGCAGGCGGCGGAGATGGGCATCGTCTACATCGACGAGATCGACAAGATCGCCCGCAAGGAAGGCAGCGCGTCCATCACCCGGGACGTCTCAGGCGAAGGCGTGCAGCAGGCCCTGCTCAAGATGCTGGAAGGCACCGTGGCCTCCGTTCCGCCGGAGGGCGGGCGCAAGCATCCCGAGCAGAAGCTGATCAACATCAACACCAAGAACATCCTCTTCATCTGCGGCGGCGCTTTCGACGGGCTGGAGGCCCTGATCCGCGAGCGCCTGGGCCACAAGCAGATCGGTTTCGGCGCCGCCCAGGGGGTCCTCGAGGACAAGACCATGGGCGACACGCTGCGCCAGGTGGAGTTCGAGGATCTGCTCAAGTTCGGCCTGATTCCCGAGCTCATCGGCCGTCTGCCGGTGGTGACGGCGCTGGACGAACTCACCGAGGAGGCTCTGCTGCAGATCCTGACAGAGCCGCGCAACGCCATCGTGCGCCAGTACGAGCGCCTTTTCGACATGGAGGGCCAGAAGCTGACCTTCTCCAAGGAGGCCCTGCGCGAGGTGGTCAAGCTGGCCCAGAAGCGCCGCACGGGGGCCCGCGCACTGCGCGGCATCGTGGAGCAGGCGCTGCAGGACACCATGTTCGAGCTGCCCGGCCGCGAGGACGTGGAGGAGGTCCTGCTGACCCCTGCCACCGTGCGCCGCGAGCGCCGGCCGCGCCTGGTGCTGCGCGAAATCCCCGAGGCCGCCACGCCGCAGTTGAGCTCCACGGCCACCCTGCCCGCCCGCCAGGAGCGCAAGCGGGCCTGAGGCCACCTGTTCATCTGATCCCTAGACCCGGCACCTGCCGGGTTTTTTCTTGGGCAAAGCACTCAACACAGGGACACAGGGGTCAGATGGGTCTTGGCCTAGGTTGCGCGTGACACGTTCGAGGATCTGCTTGAGCACGAAGACTCAAAGGCTCGAAGACGGGCTGACTGTGGGGACGGGCACGCCCCCATCCCGACCTAACCGGCCGTACCTTCCCCCGTTGCACGGGGGAAGGAGTCCAGCACATACATCAGGTGATTAGGATGCGTGAGGTGAAGCCCGCAGGGCTGAACCAGAACCTGGGTGAAGCGCGAAGCGCGAACCAACTACACCGTGGCAGGAAGTCCAAACGCTGAGAAAAAGCGCCTCTTTGGCTCCACCTTTCTGGCGCAAGCCATTGCTGTCCCATTTCACTGCAGAGCCAATTCGA
>DYSB01000031.1 GCA_020726405.1 Acetofilamentum sp.
ATGAAGCTGGGCCTGGTGGAACCCCTGCGCGAGCTGTTCAAGGACGAGGTGCGCGCCGTGGGCGAGGAGCTGGGCCTGCCCCACAGCCTGCTCTGGCGCCATCCCTTCCCGGGGCCGGGCCTGGGCATCCGCATCCTGGGGCCGGTTAGCTCCGCGCGCATCGCCACGCTGCAACGGGCCGACCACATCCTGGTGGAGGAGCTGCGCAGCAGCGGCTGGTACGACCGCACCTGGCAGGCCCTGGCCGTGCTGCTGCCGGTCTCCACTGTGGGCGTGATGGGCGACCAGCGCACCTACGAGAACGTCCTGGCCCTGCGCGTGGTGGATTCCACCGACGCCATGACGGCGGATTTCAGCCGCCTGCCCTGGGAGTTGCTGGGCCGGATCTCCAACCGGATCATCAACGAGGTGAAGGGCATCAACCGGGTGGTCTACGACATCTCGTCCAAGCCCCCGGCCACCATCGAATGGGAATGACAGCAGCAGACCGGGTCTGGGAAGGGGCCGGGTCGCCGAGCGCGCCCGCGTATTCGTCCGCCTGGGGGTAGGCAAGCAAGGAGAATGATCAGATGTGCGGCATCGTGGGATACATCGGCCCCAAACCGGCCGTGCCTTATCTGTTGGACGGACTCAAGCGGCTGGAGTACCGCGGCTACGACTCCGCCGGCGTGGCCCTGTTGGGCGAGCACGGCCTGCAGGTGTTGAAGACCGTCGGCAAGGTCAGCCAACTCAGCCTCAAGGTGAGCCGGGCGCGCTCGGAGCACGTGGGCTTCGGCCACACGCGCTGGGCCACGCACGGCGTACCCAGCGAGGCCAACGCGCACCCACACCTGAGCGCGGACGGCAAAATCGCGCTGATCCACAACGGCATCATCGAGAACTACCAGCCGCTGCGCGAGGAGCTGAAGTCCGAGGGCGTGCTCTTCCGCAGCGAGACCGACACCGAGGTGCTGGTGCACTTGATCGCGCGCCACTACCACGGCGACCTGGCCGAGGCCGTGCGCATCGCGCTGGGGTTGATCAGCGGCGCTTACGGGATCTGTGTCCTGCACCAGAACGAGCCCGACCGCATCGTGGTGGCCAAAATGGGCTCGCCCCTGCTCATCGGGCTGGGGGCGGACGAGTCCTTCATCGCCAGCGACCAGCAGGCCCTGGTGGGCCACTCGGACCGTTTCATCGTGCTCGAGGACGGCGAGATGGCCGTGGTGCGAGCCACGGATGTCTCGGTTTTCACCGTGGACATGCAGCCCGTGGAGCGCGAGGCCATCGAGCTGGCCGAGGAGCTCGAGCGCATCGACCAGGGCGACTACGCGCATTTCATGCTGAAGGAGATTTTCGAGCAGCCGCGCACCATCAGCGACGCCTTCGCCGGCCGCCTGCTACCCGAGGAGGGTGGCGTGCGGCTGGGCGGCATCGCGCCGGTCATCGACCGCCTCAAGGCCTGCAAGCGGCTGATCCTGACGGCCTGCGGCACCTCCTGGCACGCGGCCCTGGTGGGCGAGTACATCCTGGAGGACATGCTGCGCATCCCGGTGGAAGTCGAGTATGCCAGCGAGTTCCGCTACCGCAACCCGGTGATCGACGAGGACTGCTGCGTGATCGCCATCAGCCAGTCCGGCGAGACGGCGGACACGCTGGCTGCCATGAAAGAGGCCAAGCGCAAGGGCGCGCTGGTGCTGGGCATTTGCAACCGGGTGGGCAGCGCCATCGCCCGGGAGAGCCACGCCGGCGTCTACCTGCACGCCGGTCCGGAGATCGGCGTGGCTTCCACCAAGGCCTTCACTAGTCAACTGGTGGTCTTGATCCTGCTGGCCGTGCACATGGGTCGGCTGCGCAACCTGGGTTACAACCACGGCCGCCAGGTGGTGGACGAACTGCGCGCGCTGCCCGGCCGGGTCCAGGAGATCCTGGATTCCTCCGAGCACATCCGGGCCATCGCCGAGAAGCTGGCCGGCCACAACAATGCCCTCTACCTGGGGCGCGGGCCCTTCTTCCCGGTGGCGCTGGAAGGCGCGCTGAAACTCAAGGAGATCAGCTACATCCACGCCGAGGGCTATCCCGCGGCGGAGATGAAGCACGGACCCATCGCGCTCATCGACGAGAACATGCCCGTGATCGTCATCGCGCCCCGGGACGACAACTACGACAAGGTGATCTCCAACATCCAGGAAGTGCGGGCGCGGCGCGGCAAGGTGGTGGTGGTGGCCACCCGCGCGGACACCAAGCTGGCGGAGCTGGCCGATGAGATCATCCTGATCCCCGAGGCCCAGCCCATCACGCTGCCCATCCTGGCGGCCATCCCGCTCCAGTTGATGGCCTACTACACGGCCGTCAAGCGGGGCTGCGACGTGGACCAGCCGCGCAATCTGGCCAAATCCGTCACCGTGGAGTGAGCATGTGGCGCGCGTCGGTTCTGTGGCTGTGCATGCTGGGTCTCCTGCTTGCGGTCGACGTGAGGGGACTCCCCGCCCAGGGTTCGGAACCGGATCCAGATTGGCCCCGGGCGCTGGCCCTGGCGCTGGAGGGTGCCGGACCGCAGGACGCCGGCCAGGCCGCGGTCCTGCGGAGCATGGTGGACCAGGGCTTGGCCGCAGCGACGGACGCCGGCGGCGGCTGGGCCTGCCTGGACTTGTGGCTGCGGGCGGAATGGGAGGACGATCCCCGGCTGCCCGAGGCCCGGGCGGCCTTCTTGAAGGATTGGCCCTGCAGTCCATGCCAGACGGCGGCGGACTGGTGGAGCGCGCGCTGGGTGCTGCGCCGGTTGGGGCCGGAAGCCGCGGCGCCCCGCCTGCTGCGGCTGGCGGCCGGCCGGCCGGAATCCGAGTGGAGCGGGCGGGCGGCCCGCCTGCTGGACCAACTGGCCGACGAGGCCCTGACGGACAGCGCGCGCCTGCGGCTGGAGCAGACGGAGGGCCGAGCCGAACGGGACTGGTGGCGCGCCCGCCGGCAGGCCCGCGGGATCCGCGGCCGCCTGCTGCTGGTGGTGCCGCTGAGCGGCGCGGACGCAGCCGTGGGCCAGGCGCTCAAGCTGGGAGTGGAAGGCGCGCTGGAGCAAGCCCGGGAGGCGGGCTCGCCCTGCGAGCTGGTGGTCTGGGACTGCCAGTCCGATCCCCTGCTGACGCGTGAACAATTGGTGCTGAGCGCGGACCAGGCGGCGGACGCCGTGCTATTGCCAGGCTTGCCCGGCTATCTGGCCGCCACCACAGGGTTGGAGCTGGTCATTCCCGTGCTGGCCCTGGGCTATGAAGGTCCGGCGCCCGCCAGTCTCAACCGGCGCCTGCTGCACTTCGGGCTGGATCCCGCCAGCGTCGGCGCTCTGGCTGCGGAGCTGGCCCGGGACAGCCTGCGGGCCGGCCAGGTGGGCACGCTGGGACCGGCCACCCGGGCCTCCATGCGCCTAGTGAACGGCTTTGAGAGCGGGCTGACCGGCAGCGCGCCCGCCCCGGAGCTGGGCCAGAAGCAGTGGTACTTCTTCGGCGCGCGCCATCTGGAACGGCAACTGGAGAACCTGTTGCTCTTCCAGAGCGGCTCGGGTGCCCCGGGAGTCTGGCTGGTGCTGGGCAGCCCGCGCGAGGGTCCGGCTCTGGCGGAGGCGCTGGCCGCCGCGCCGGCCGGAGTGCACGTGGTGGGCGACACGGGCCTCTTGGAGGCGCTGGGGAACCGGGTGCCGGCCTGTCTGGCTGGCCGCCTGCTGATCCTGACGGACTGGCTGCCCGCGGAGGTGGCGGAACTGGCCGGAACCCAGGGCGCGGCCGGCTGGCAGGAGTTCCGCGGCCAGCTCCAGGCTCGACAGGGCCGCGGCCCCAACGCGCTGGAGAGTCGCTCTTACGAATCGGTGCGCCTGCTGCTGCTGGCCGCCGAGCGGGCTCGGCGCAGTGGGCGCAGCCTGGAACGCGAGTTGGGCGACATGCATGAACCCAGCCTGTTCGCGGGCGCGCTGAAACTGGGCGAGGCCCAGGCGGAAGGCCCGCTTTTATTGGGCTGGACGGGACATGAATACCGGGTGCTGGGCCGCCGCACCCTGGCGGAAAGGAAGCGTTGATGCTGGAAGCGATTCTCCTGGGCATTCTGCAGGGCCTGACCGAATTCCTGCCCATCTCCAGTTCAGGGCATCTGGTGCTGGGGGAACATGCCCTGGGCCTGTTCAGCGCGGGGCATCCCAGCATCTTGTTCGAAGTCGTTCTGCACCTGGGCACCCTGCTGGCCGTGCTGGTGGCCTATCGCGCCGATCTGGCCGAGCTGATCGTGGCCCTGATCCCGGCCATGGCCCGGCGCCTCCCGCCGGTCGAACTCTCCCGACGCCGGCGCCTGATGCTGGCCATCCTCCTGGCCAGCATTCCGGCGGGTGTGATCGGCCTGACCTTGAAAGACCCCATCACCGCCCTGTTCGGCGACCCGCACCTGGTTGCCCTGTTGCTGCTGGGCACGGCCGCGATCCTGCTCATCGGGGACCGCTTGCGGCGCGGCGACCGCCTGCCCGAGGACAATGGCCCCTGGCGCTCGCTGGCCATCGGCCTGGCCCAGGCCCTGGCCATCCTGCCGGGGATCAGCCGCTCGGGTTCCACCATCGTGGCGGGTCTGGCCGTGGGCCTGCGCCCGGTGGAGGCGGCGCGCTTCTCCTTTCTGATCATGATTCCCGCGGTCTCCGGCGCGGCCTTCCTCGAGGCCCTGGACTTGCTGGGCGCGGGCAGCGGGCCGGGCCTGCCCTTGGGCGCGCTGCTGGCGGGATTCATCAGTTCCGCCGTGGTGGGCTATCTGGCCCTGCAGTGGCTGCTGATCGCCATCCGGCGCCGCAGCTTGACCCTGTTCGCCTGCTACTGCGTCCTGCTCAGCGTGGTCGCTCTGCTGTTCGGGAAGCTCTGATGCGGCCGCTGATCGCCATCAGCATGGAGCGCAGCTCCGACAGCGCGCGAGAACGGCCCTTCAAGACCGGCCACTGCCTGGACTTCCTGCTCGCCGCCTACCCGGCCCTGCTGCGCGGTGCGGGCGCTCTTCCCGTCCTGCTGCCTGTCGAGGGCGGGCCGGCGGAGGCCCGCGACCTGCTGGCGCGCGTGGACGGCCTGCTGCTCTCCGGCGGCAGCGACCTGGACCCGGCCGGCTGGGGCGAAACCGAGCTGGAGCCCGGTGGCACGGTCCAGCCCATTGGCGCGGACGAACGGGCCCGCAGCAGCTGGGAGCACGCGCTGGTGAGGGAAGCCCTGGCGGCGGGGCTGCCGCTGCTGGGGATCTGCCGCGGTATGCAGCAGCTCAACGTCAGCCTGGGTGGCAGCCTCTGGCAGGACCTGGAGCGCCAGGCCGGCCGTCCCGGTCACCCGGGCGGCGAGGATCCCTTTCAACTGGTGCACGCCGTCCAGGGCATTCGGCCCGAGGACGCACTGAGCCGCCGGCTGGACGGGGCACGGGTCACCAGCACGCACCACCAGGGCCTGCGCCGGGTGGCCGCTGAACTCGAGATCCTGGCCACCGCCGCGGGCGAGCCCGATGTGGTGGAGGCCGTGCGCCTGCGCGGCGCGTCCTTCGCCCTGGGGGTTCAGTGGCATCCGGAGCGCATGCCCCAGGCGCCCAGCACGCAGGCCCTGCTCGATGCCTTCCTCGGCGCGGTGGAACGCAGCCGGAGCCACCCATGAGCGCCGCCCGGGCCGCCAACGCGCCCCGCAAGCCCGCCGTCCGGCGCCGCCTGCCCAGCCCGGCCGAACTGGCCACCGGGCCACTGCCGCCCGTGGTCCTGCTCTGCGGGGAAGAGGAATTCCTGCTGGAAGAGGCCTTCCAGCTGTTCTGGGAGCACGCGACGGATCCGGCCATGGCGGACTTCAACCGCGACCTGTTCCAGGCCGACGAGGTGAAGCGCGAGGAGCTCTTCGCCCAGGCAGCCTCCTTTCCCATGATGGCCGAACGCCGGCTGGTGGTGCTGCGGCGCTGCGAAAAAGCGCCAGCCGCCCTGCTGACGGACCTGGCCACGTACCTGGAACGGCCCTCGTCCTCCACCTGCCTGCTGCTGCTGGCCGCCAGCGTGGACAAGCGCCGCAAAGTCTGGCAAAAAGTCCAAGAGCTGGGCGACGTCTACGAATTCAACCCGCTCAGCCCCGATCAGTTGGCCGGTTGGCTGGAGAGCGCCTGCACGCGGGCCGGCTGCACACTGCCTCCCCCGCAGGCCCAGCAGCTGGCGGAACAGCTGGGGCCCACTCCTCTGCGCATGGCGGGTCAGGAGGTGGAGAAGCTCTGCCTGCTGGCAGGTCCCGGCGCCACCATCAGCGAGGCGGACCTGGCCACGGCCCTGGGCATGGAGCCCGACGCCAATCCCTTCAAGCTGCTGGACGCGATCTACGAGGGCCGGACGGGCGCGGCCCTGGCCATTCTGCAGAGCCTGCTGCACCAGCCGGAAAGCGCCTACACGCTGGTGCCTCTGTTGGGCAAGAGCCTGGGCCGCTACTGGTTCATGCGCCAGCTGCGCGACCAGAGGCTGGGGGAGGGGGAGATCGGCGAGCGGCTGGGCCAGAAGGACTGGCTGGTGCGCCGGAACCTGGAGCAGGCCCGCGGCTGGACCCTGCCCCGGGTGGAGGAGGCCCTGCGCCTGATCCTCGAGGCGGACATGGGGCTGAAAGGTGAAAGCGCGCTGCCGCCGGCGCAGATTTTATTCCAGTTGGTGGTCCGCTTATGCAGAACCCAGTGAATCCGCTGGTCCCGTTGACGGACGAGGAGGTCATGCTCCGTTTCCAGGAGGATGACCCGCTGGCCTTCGACGAGCTGGTGCGCCGCTACAAGGATCGGCTCTTCACCTTCATCCAGCAGATGGTGCGCAATCCGCCGCTGGCCCAGGACATCCTGCAGGAAAGCTTCATCCGCCTCTGGCGCCACAAGCTGAAGTACCGCAACATCGCGCGCTTCTCCACCTGGCTGTTCACCATCGCGGCCAACCTGGTGCGCTCGGAAATGCGCCGGCAGGCCCGCGAGCCGCGCGTGGACCTGGAACCGCGGGATCCCTCCGAGCGGGCCATCGAGCTGCCGCATCCCGGACCCTCGGTGGATGCCCAAGTCCATCGCAACATGACCGTTGAGAAAGTGCGGGCCGCCATCGACCAACTGCCGGACGAATTCCGGGAAGTGATCCTGCTGCGCGAGATCGAGGAACTTTCCTACGAGGAAATCGTTGAGATGCTTCATGTGCCCCTGGGCACCGTGAAAAGCCGGATCAACCGCGCCCGCGGCCGGCTGCAGATCCTGTTATCCCAGCAGATCAAGGACGAGCGCCCATGATTTCTTGCCAGACGGTTTCGAACGAAGCGTGGGATTGGCTCCTGCAAGGTTCCGCGCATCCCTTGGACTGCAGCCTGCGTGACCACCTGAGCGGCTGCGCCGCCTGTCGTCAGCAGATCGAGGAGATCGGCCGGCTGCGGGCCGGGTTGGGCTCCCTGACTGAGGTGGCGCCGACAGGCTTCGAGGCGTCCCTGCACCAGCGCTTGGAGCGGCTACGCTCGGAGGGCGTGGACCCTCAGGCCGGTCGCTTCGAAGAGGATCCCTTCCTGGCCGAGGCCGCCGCGCCGGTGGCCCTGGTGGTGGACCGCCGCTCGCCGCTCTGGTGGAGGCCCCTGGCCCTGGTGGCCACGGGCGCCGTGGCCGTGTTGGTACTGGGCCTGGTGACCCGCTGGTCGGGCCAGACGCCCACCGGCCAACCGGTGGAAAGCGCAGCCAGCCTGACAGAACCCGCGCCCGTGGTGGACACTCTGGCGGTGCCCGTGCTTGATCCGACAACGGATTCCGCCCGGACGGGCCTGCTGGCTGAGCGGCCCTACGACGAGCCGGATTCCAGTCGGGACGCCGCGCGCCGTCCGGAGGCCCGCGAGAAGCTGACCCCGGTCACCGTCACCCCTTGAGGAGCGAGGTCGGTTCTTTACCTTCCGACCGGCGACCGTAGCGGACTGCGGCGCGTGCCGCGGCGGACCCGCGGGATCCCGGCCCAGTCAGGCTGTGCTAGGCTGAGGCAGCGGGCTGCCAGTTGGAGGGACATCATGAAGGGCATCCTCCTGGCTGGCGGCACAGGCTCCCGGCTGCATCCCCTGACCAAGGTCACCAACAAGCACCTGCTCCCCGTGGGTCGTGAACCCATGATCCACCACCCGCTCAAAAAGCTGCTCGCGCTGGGCATCCAGGACATCCTGGTGGTCACCGGCCTGGAACACATGGGCGAGGTGGTCAACCTGCTGGGTTCCGGCCGGGCCTTCGGCTGCCGGATCACCTACCGCGTGCAGGACGAGGCGGGCGGAATCGCCCAGGCCCTGGGCCTGGCAGAGGGCTTCGTGGGGGCGGATCCCATGCTCGTGCTGCTGGGCGACAACATTTTCCAGTCCAGTCTGCACGCAGCCCAGCACCGCTTCCTGGAATCTGGCGCGGAGGCCCTGGTGCTGGTGAAGGACGTGCCGGACCCCGCCCGCTACGGCGTGGCCGAAGTGCGGGACGGCGTGGTGACGGGCATCGAGGAGAAGCCCGCCCACCCGCGCAGCTCCTTCGCCGTGACCGGCATCTACTTCTATTCCCCTGGTGTCTTCCACATCATCCGCACCCTCAAGCCCTCGGGTCGGGGCGAGCTGGAAATCACCGACGTGAACAACGAATACATCCGCCGGGGCACGCTGCAGAGTGCGGTCCTGGACGGCTGGTGGACGGATGCCGGCACGTTCGAGTCGCTGGCCCTGGCGAATCAACTGATCAGTGGAGTCACCGCATGAAGCTCACCGTCATTGGAACGGGATACGTGGGATTGGTCGCCGGCGTGTGCTTTGCCGAGACCGGCAACGAAGTGGTCTGCGTGGATGTGGACCAGCGCAAGATCGACATGCTCAACCGGGGCGAGCTGCCGATCTACGAACCCGGCCTGAAGGAACTGCTGGACCGCGTGGTCAAGCTGGGCCGGCTCTCTTTCACCACGGAGACGGGCCCGGCCGTGGCCAAGTCCCAGGTGGTGTTCATCGCCGTGGGCACGCCGCCGGACGAGGACGGCAGCGCGGACCTGCAGCACGTGCTGGCCGCCGCGCGCGAAGTGGGCGCCGCCTTGACCGGTTACACGGTGGTGGTGGACAAATCCACGGTGCCCGTGGGCACGGCGGACAAGGTGTACGAGGCCATCCGCGCCGTCGCCAAACATGAATTCGACGTGGTCTCCAACCCCGAGTTCCTGAAGGAAGGCGCGGCGATCAACGACTTCCTCAAGCCGGACCGCGTGGTGGTGGGCGCCGACAGCGAGCGCGCCCGCGAGATCATGCTCGAACTCTACGGGCCTTTCGTGCGCTCGGGCCACCCGATCATCACCATGGACGTGCGCAGCGCCGAACTGACCAAGTACGCGGCCAACTCCATGTTGGCCACCAAAATCTCCTTCATGAACGAGATCGCCCGGATCTGCGATCTGGTGGGCGCCAACGTGGAAAACGTGCGGATGGGCATCGGCAGCGACACGCGCATCGGC
Source organism: Acetofilamentum sp. (assembly GCA_020726405.1). Classification (GTDB taxonomy): domain Bacteria; phylum CAIWAD01; class CAIWAD01; order CAIWAD01; family CAIWAD01; genus CAIWAD01. The sequence continues at coordinate 9,461 of DYSB01000031.1, forward strand.
TCGCAGTTCCTCTATTCCGGCGTGGGCTACGGCGGCAGCTGTTTCCCCAAGGATGTCAAGGCGATCATTCACACCGCCGCGGACTACGGTTACGACTTCCGCATCCTCAAGGCCGTGGAGGAAGTGAACGCCCTGCAGAAGCGCCTACTGGTGGAGCGCGTGCGGGCCCGCTTCGGCGACGATCTGACGGGTCTCGTGTTCGCCCTCTGGGGCCTGGCCTTCAAGCCCCGCACCGACGACATGCGTGAAGCGCCCGCCTTGGAGATCATCGAAGGCCTGCTGGCATCGGGCGCGCGCTTTCAGGTCTTCGACCCGGAGGCCATGCACGAGGCCCGGCGCCGGCTGGGCGACAAGGTGAGCTACGCGATTGACGACTACGAGGCCTTGCGAGACGCCGACGCCCTGCTGGTGGCCACCGAATGGTCGGATTTCCGCGAGCCCGACTTCGAGCGCATGAAGTCCATGATGAAGACGCCCATCATCTTCGACGGGCGCAACATCTACCGGCCCGAGAAACTGCGCAAGCTGGGATTCGAGTACCAGTCCATCGGCCGGCCCTAGGAGTCTGTCAGACTCAGTCTCCACGGCTCCGCCGTCTGTTGGCTGCGGGGCTGGCCTCCAACGCGGGAGTTCCATGCGTACTCTTGTAACCGGCGGGTCCGCCTTCAACACGGGAGTTCCATGCGTACTCTTGTAACCGGCGGAGCCGGCTTCATCGGCAGTCATCTGTGCCGCCGCCTGTTGCGCGAAGGGCATGAGGTCATTTGTCTGGACAACCTGTTCACGGGCACCAAAGCCAACGTGGAAGAGCTGCTGGACGACCGCAATTTCGAATTCATCCGCCACGACATCACCGAGCCCCTGCTGCTGGAAGTGGATTGGATCTTCAATCTGGCCTGTCCGGCCTCGCCCATCCACTACCAGTTCAACCCGGTCAAGACGGTGAAGACCAGCGTGATGGGGGCCATCAACATGCTGGGCCTGGCCAAGCGGGTGGGGGCCCGGATCCTTCACACCTCCACCAGCGAGGTTTACGGCGATCCGGCCGTGCATCCCCAGCCGGAGAGCTACTGGGGGAACGTCAACCCCATCGGTCCGCGCTCCTGCTACGACGAGGGCAAGCGCGTGGCCGAGACCCTGATGTTCGACTACCACCGCCAGAACGGTGTGGACGTGCGGGTGATCCGCATCTTCAACACCTACGGGCCGCGGATGGCCCAGAACGACGGACGCGTGGTCTCCAACTTCATCCTGCAGGCGCTGCGCGGGGAAGCGATCACCCTCTACGGCAGTGGCAGCCAGACCCGCAGTTTCCAATACGTGGACGACCTGCTGGAGGGCATGCTGCGCATGATGCGCCAGGACGGCTTCATCGGGCCGGTCAACCTGGGCAATCCCGAGGAGTTCACCATCCGCGAGCTGGCCGAGCAGGTGATCCGCCTGACGGGCAGCGCGTCTACCCTATGCGAACTGCCCCTGCCCCAGGATGACCCCAAGCTGCGGCGTCCGGACATCACGCTGGCCCGGGTGAAGCTGGGCTGGGAACCGCACGTGCCGCTGCGCGAGGGCTTGCCCCCCACCATCGAGTGGTTCCGCCGCGTGCTGACGACCTGATGGAGACCGCATAGGCATGAAGCGGCTGACTCAGAGCGCCGCCGGCCGGCGGGCCGCCCTCCTGTTGACGGTGGGGCTGGTCCTCGGCTGCGCACGGATCCAGCCGCCGCCCGGAGAGGCTCCCGACGCCGATGCTCCCCAGGTCCGCGTGCTCAGCCCGGCGCCCGGCTCCCGGGGTGTGCCGGGAGATCAGCGCTTCCACCTGTTGTTCAACGAATACGTCGACCGGGCCACGGTGCGCTCCGCGCTCTCGCTCAATCCGCGCCCGGAAGGCGAGCTGGAGCTGGACTGGCGCGGCCGACACCTCTGGATCCGCCCGGACAAGCCACTGGCCGCGGGACGCACCTGGACCCTGGAACTGGGCACCGGCCTGCGTGACCTGGCGGGCAACCACCTGCCCAGTCCCCTGCGCATCCCGTTCAGCACGGGGGAGGAGCTGGACACCCTTTCCCTGGAACTGCGCGTGGAGGAGGCGGGCCATGACGGGCTGACCCAGGTCTGGCTCTGGCCGCTGGCGGACAGCCCGCGCCGCGCGTTCGGTCGGGCGCCCTGGCGCAGCAGCCCGGACGAGCAGGGTCGCGTGCGCTTCGAGGGCCTGCCCGCCGGTCGCTGGCTGGCCCTGGCCGTGGAAGATCTGGACCGCAACGGCTGGTGGGATCCCCGCAGCGAGCGCGCCGGCCTGCCCAGCCGGACCCTGCTGGCGCCGGACTCGCTGGCCCGGCTGCCCGTGCTCCTGCGCCTGACCCAGGACCTCTGGACGGACAGCCTGTCGCTGGACGGCGGCCAGTTCCTGGACCGGGAGCGCGTGGAATTCCGTGGCTGGTTGGAGGCCCCGGCCCTGGCGGACTGGGCGGATAGCCTGCGCGACTCCCACGCCGCCGACAGCCTGCGGCTGGAACTGCTGGAACTGCTGGACTCCACCGGCCGGCGCCTACCACTGGCCGGACTGGCGCCCCAGGAGCAGGCCTGGCGTCTCTACCTGGCCGAGCCGGCGGATTCCCTGCCCCACGCGCTGCGTCTGCGCGACGGCTCGGACAGCCTGAGCCTGCGCCCGCCTGCCGGACCGCTGACCGAGGCGCTGGTCAACCCCCAGGCCCTGGCCCAGGGCTGGGGAGCCGGGCGGCTGACCCTGCGCAGCGGCCACGCCGTGCTGCCCGACGCCACCCGGGTCCGCCAGGTGGTGGAACAGGACACCCTGGCCGTGCGTGTGCTGCGCCGGGCGGCGGACCGGCTGGAGCTGGTGCCGGCCCGGGAGGGCGGCCAGCTGCGCTTCGAGCGCGGCTTTTTGACGCGCAGCGCCCAGGTCTGGCCGGATTCCCTGTTCAGCCTGCCTGTGCCCACGGCTCCCGCGGATCCACCACGCACAGGCGGCCTGCAGTGGAATTGGAACCGCGCCCCGCTTGAAGTGGGCTGGCGGTTGGTGATCCGTGGAGGCGCCGAGCGCGAGAGCACCGCAGGCCTGGAACAGACCCTGGACCGCCTCCCGGTGGGCCCGGTCCACTTCGCCCTCTACCAGGACCGGGACGGCTCGGGCGCCTGGTCGCCGGGACGCCTGGTTCCCTATCAGCCCGCCGAGCCCTGGCAGGCCCTGGCCGACACGGTGGACGTGCTGCCGGGCTGGATCCAGGGCGGAATCGTCTTTCAGCTGCCGGAGTGGATTCCATGACCTCTTCCGTCTGGGCCGTGATCATGGCGGGCGGCATCGGCGCCCGTTTCTGGCCGCTCTCGCGCCTGGAGCGCCCCAAGCAGTTCCTTTCCGTGTTCAGCGCCGAACCCCTGCTGGCGGAGACCGTCCATCGGCTGGGCGGCCAGCTTGACGCGGCGCACATATTGGTGGTCACCAACGCGCTCCACGTGGAGCGGACCCGCGAGCTGCTGCCGGAGCTGCCCGCGGAGAACGTGATTGGCGAACCGGTGGGGCGCAACACGGCAGCGTGCATCGCGCTGTCCGCCAAACTCATCCGCGACCGGGAACCCGATTCGCGGGTCATCGTGCTGCCCGCCGACCACTTCGTAGGGGACGCCGAGGAGTTTCTCTGCACGCTGGAGCGCGCCCTGCTGGCCTGCCAGGGCGGCCATCTGGTCACCCTGGGAATTGCGCCGGACCGCCCGGAAACGGGCTACGGCTACATCCAGCACGGCGAGGAGGAAATCTGCGCCGGGGTCCATCCGGTGCGGACCTTCGCCGAAAAGCCCAACCTGGCCACGGCCCTGCGCTTTTTGCGCAGCGGCGACTTCCTCTGGAACAGCGGAATCTTCGTCTGGGAGAACGACGCGCTGATCGCCGCGCTGGAGGTCTGGCTGCCCGAGACCTGGGAGGCTGTCGCCGCCCTGTCCAGCGCGCCGGGCCAGCCGGACTTCGGCGCGCAGTTGGCCGCCTGCTACGCGGGCTTGCGCCCGATCTCCATCGACGTGGGCGTGATGGAACCCGCCGCGCGCGTGGCCGGCAAGGTGCGGGTGATCCGGGCCAGTTTTCCCTGGAACGACGTGGGCACCTGGGCCGAAGTGCATCGCATGCTGGACGGCGACGGGGAGGGCAACACGACCCAGGGCGAGGCGCTGTTCGTGAACAGTCGCAACTGCCACGTCCAGGCAGACCGCCGCACCGTGGTCCTGCTCGGCATGCGGGACACCATCGTCGTGGACACGCCGGACGCCCTGCTGGTCTGCCCGCTCAGCCAGGACCAGGAGATCCGCCAGGTGATCCAGCGGCTGAAAGAAGAAGGCCTGCATGAGCTGCTCTGAGCTACTCGCCAAGCTTGGAGGCCGCGCGCGCGGGCGCTACCTTTTCCCATGGACGCCGCTCGCAGCACCCAGCGTGAAGAAGAGGACCGCCTGCTCCTGTCCCAACTGGAGGAGGCGGCCCGCGCCTTGGGCCTGCGTGTGCGTGTGGAACGCGGCAGTTTCCGCAGCGGGCGCTGCCGCTCGCGCTCCGATGAACTGATCATCCTCAATCGTCGCCTGGGGACCTTCGAACGGGCCCAGGTGCTGGCGCGCATCCTGGCGCGCGAGGACCTGGACAAGGCCTTTCTATTGCCCGCGGTCCGCGAACGGATCTTCGAGCTGGGCGGCGCGTCCGGGGACGGCAATTGAAGACACGGGCGGCCAAGCGGACCCATGGGAGGCGGCGATGATGACGGACCCCTTGTTCCTGCGCAGCGTGATTCTCTTCGAGGATCTGGAGGACGGCGACCTGATGCGGGTGGCCGAGCGCCTCAGCGCCAAGAAATACCGCAAGAACAACCTGATCATCTTTGAGGAAGATGAGGGGCAGGTGCTGTTCATCATCCGCAGCGGCCGGGTGAAGATCTCGCGCATCAACGTCTCAGGCGAGGAGGTGATCCTGGCCATCCTGGGCGGGGCGGACTTCTTCGGCGAACTGTCGATCATCGACGGCGGTCCGCGCAGCGCCACGGTCACCTCGCTGGACGAGGTGGAGCTGCTCAGCCTGCGCCGCAAGGACTTCTTCGACATCCTGCACACCTATCCCTCAGTGGCCATCTCGCTGCTCAAGCTGATGGCCGGGCGAATCCGCAAAACCGATGCCCAGCTCGTCTCCCTCTCCAGCCTGGACGCCCGGGGCCGGGTGATCAACACCCTGGTCCACCTCTGCCGCGACCTGGGTCGCGACGACGGCGCCGACATGGTGCTGACCGACCTGCCCCTGCAGCGCGACCTGGCCTCCATGGCCGGCACCAGCCGGGAGACCATGTCCCGCCTGTTGGCCAAGCTGGAGAGCGAGGAGTGGCTGGAGCGGCGCGGGGCGGACTTGGTGGTCCACAACTTCGCCGAGTTCAAGAAACTCCACGCCTGAACCTGCCGGCGCGGATCCGCCCGGCGCGCCCGCGCCAAAACCGGCACGCGACTTGCCAATCCAAATCCAGCGGCCGGGGCCGCTAACGTGGCCCTTGCCCCTCATGGAGTTCTTCGCCCATCCGGGGGCGTCCGGCGTTCCGGCTTCCCAGCTTTCGGAAGTGGGGCGGCGAAATTGTCAGAGGAGCACGCATGGAGTCAGCACGCGCCGGGGTCCCGCAAGGCGATTTTGCCCCGGCTAGCCGGCTGGAATGGGAAGCCTGCGCCCAGGCGAGTCTGAAGGGAAGATCCCTGGCCAGCCTGCGCGGCGAGAGCGAGGACGGCCTGCCGCTGGAGACGCTCTATTGGCTGGAAGACCTGGAGCACCTGCCGCACGTCCGCCTGGTGGATCCGGCCGGATCCGGATCCGAGCGGCCCGGGAGCTGGGAAATCCGCCAGGAGTGCCTGTCCACCACGCCCGCCGAATTGCGCGTGGAATTGCAGGAACTGGCCGCGCGCGGCCAGACCTGCCTACCGCTTAGCTTGGAGCGGCTGGAGGCGACGGGCCATGCGCTGGAACCCGCCCGGCTGGCCGAACTGGTGCGGGGCTGGGAGCCGGGTGCCGCGTCCCTGGAGCTGGCCTGCGGCGCCGAACCCGCCCGGGGTGCGGCTCTGCTGGCCGCCCTGCCTATTCCGCCTGCGCACCACCTGCTGTGCGACTGGACCTCCGCCGGCCTGCGCCAGGGCCGTCATCCCGCCGCCGCGGCAGGCGAGCTGGCCACGCTCTGGCAGGATCCCACGGCCCCGCGTGCCACGCTGCGGATCAGCGGCGTGGCCGCCCACGAGGCCGGCGCCACCTCGGCCCAGGAACTGGCCCTCTGGCTGTCCGCCTGGACGGCGGCCGCGCGCGAGTTGGAAGCCGTGGGCGTGGCGCTGGAAACTCTGTTGGAGCACAGCGAGCATGAACTTTCCAGCAGCCGCGACTTGTTCGAGAGCATGGCTCGCCTGCGGGCCGCCCGACTCTTGGCCGCGCGCTGGCTGGAGGTCGCGGGCCTGCCGCCGGAGCAGCGATCCATCCGGCTGGGCGCTCGGGGCTCCCTGCGTCACCAGACCCGGCGCGACCCCTGGACCAATCTGCTGCGCATTGCGCTGGCCGGCTTCGCCGCCGCCGCGGGCGGCGCGGAGTTCCTGCACCTGCCCACGCTGGCCGAAGGGCTCGGAGCCTCCGACGCCCAGGCCCGGCGCCTGGCCGCCAACGCCCAGGTGATCCTCCAGGACGAGGCCCACCTGGCCCGGGTGGCCGATCCCGCCCGGGGCAGCGCCTACGTGGAGAGTCTCACGGCGGCTCTGGCAGAGCGGGCCTGGACGCTTTTCCAGGAGTTGGAGGCCGCGGGCGGTTACTGGGCAGCCCTGGCCGAAGGTCTGCCCCAAGCCTGGCTGCGTGAAGCCGGTGAGCGCCGGCAGGCCCGGCTGGCCCGGCGCCGGGAGACCCTGGTGGGCACCAGCGCCTATCCCAACCTGGGCGAGACTCTGCCCGACTGGGACCGGCTCGGGACACCCGTCCCGCCGCCGGCCGCCGCCGACTTCGCCATCCCGCCGCTGCGCAGGCTGGCCGAGGAGCTGGAGGCCCTGCGCGAGCTGGGTACGCGTCTGGCGGGCTCGGGGAAGCCGCCGGTCTGGCTGGCGACCTTCGGCCCGCTCAAACAACACAAGGCCCGGGCAGACTTCAGCCGCGGCTTCCTGGCCGTGGCCGGACTGACCTGCGGCCAGGACGAAGGCCACGTCGACCCGGCGGAGGTGGCCTCCGCCGCCGCGCGCGCGGCTGCGCCCGTGGTGGTCTGCTGCTCCAGCGACGAGAGCTACCCCGAGCTGCTGCCGGTCTTCGTGCCGGCCCTGCGGTCGGCGGAGCGGGCGGCCGGACGCGCGCCAGCCCTGCTGCTGCTGGCCGGCCATCCGCCGAACCAGCTGGACGCGCTGCGCGCCGCGGGCGTGCAGGGCTTTCTGCATGTGAAAGCCAGTCTGCCCGAAGTGTTGATTCCTGTCCTGCAGCGCCTGGAGGAGCACGCATGAGCCGCCTTCCCGACTTCAGCACCACTCCCTGGCAGGTGGTCGCCGGCAGCGGTCTGGGCCGGCCGCGCAGTACCCGTGCCAGCGACACGCGGGCTCCCTGGTTGACCGCCGAGCAGATCGAGGTCCCCGGCCGCCACGATGCCCGCGACCTGGAGGGTCTGACCCACCTGGGTTCCACGGCCGGCCTGCCGCCCTTCCTGCGCGGCCCCTATCCGACCATGTACGCCACCCAGCCCTGGACCGTCCGGCAGTACGCGGGCTTTTCCACGGCCGAAGAGAGCAATGCCTTCTACCGGCGCAATCTGGCCGCCGGCCAGAAGGGCCTCTCCATCGCGTTCGACCTGGCCACCCACCGAGGCTACGACAGCGACCATCCACGCGTTTCCGGCGACGTGGGCAAGGCCGGCGTAGCCATCGACTCGATCCTCGACATGCGCATTCTCTTCGACCAGATCCCGCTGGATCAGATGTCCGTCTCCATGACCATGAACGGCGCCGTGCTGCCCGTGCTGGCGCTCTACATCCAGGCGGCGGCCGAGCAGGGCGTGACGCCCGAGAAGCTGGCGGGGACGATCCAGAACGACATCCTCAAAGAGTTCATGGTTCGCAACACCTACATCTACCCGCCCCAGCCGAGCATGCGGATCATCGCCGATATTTTCCGCTACACGAGCCAGCGGATGCCGCGCTTCAACAGCATTTCCATCAGTGGCTACCACATGCAGGAGGCCGGCGCCACGGCGGACCTCGAGCTGGCCTACACCCTGGCCGACGGTCTGGAATACGTGCGCAGCGGCCTGGCCGCGGGGTTGGAGATCGACGCCTTCGCCCCGCGGCTCTCTTTCTTCTTCGCCATCGGCATGCACCACTTCATGGAGGTGGCCAAGCTGCGTGCCGCCCGCCTGCTCTGGGCACGGCTGCTTGCACCCTTCAACCCCAAGAATCCCAAGAGCCTGGCCCTGCGCACGCACTGCCAGACCAGCGGCTGGAGCCTGACCGAGCAGGATCCGTGGAACAACGTCACGCGCACGTGCATCGAGGCGCTGGCCGCGGCGGGCGGGCACACCCAGAGCCTACACACCAACGCCCTGGACGAGGCCATCGCCCTGCCCACGGACTTCAGCGCGCGGATCGCGCGTAACACGCAGCTGGTCCTGCAGGAGGAGAGCGGACTCTGCCGGGTGGTGGATCCCTGGGGCGGGAGCTATCATGTGGAGCGCCTGACCCACGACCTGGCGGCCCGGGCCTGGAGCCTGATCCAGGAGGTGGAGGAGCTGGGCGGCATGGCCAAGGCCATCGAGAGCGGGCTGCCCAAATTGCGCATCGAGGAGGCCGCGGCCCGGCGTCAGGCGCGGATCGACTCGGGCAAGGACGTGATCGTCGGCTTGAACTGCTTCCGCACGGAGCGCGAGGAGATGGAGATCCTCGAAGTCGACAACTCGGCCGTGCGCACGGCGCAGATCGAGCGCCTGCGGCGCTTGCGGAGCGGGCGCGACCAGGCCCGCTGCCAGGCGGCCCTCAAAGCTCTGACCTGGTGCGCGGCCCATCCCGAGGAACCGGACAACCTGCTGGATCTGGCCGTGCAGGCCGTGGCGGCCCAGGCCAGCCTGGGCGAGATCAGCCTGGCCCTGGAGGAGGTGTACGGCCGCCATCAGGCTGTGATCCGCTCAATCAGCGGCGTGTATTCCCGGGAGGCGGAGGAGATGGAGAGCTTCCAGAGCGTGCGGACCCGCTGCGCGACTTTCGCGCAGCAGGAAGGCCGCCAGCCGCGCATCCTGATCGTCAAGCTGGGCCAGGACGGCCACGACCGCGGCGCCAAGGTGGTGGCCACGGCCTACGCCGACATGGGCTTCGACGTGGACGTGGGCCCGCTGTTCCAGACGCCCGCCGAGGCGGCGCGCCAGGCCGTGGAGAACGACGTGCACGTGGTGGGGATGAGCAGCCTGGCCGCCGGGCACAAGACCCTGCTGCCCGAGCTGGTGGCCGAACTGCGGGCGCTGGGGCGCGAAGACATCCTCGTGATCGTGGGGGGCGTGATCCCGCACCAGGACTACGAGTTCCTGCTGAGCCACGGCGCCGCGGCGATCTTCGGGCCAGGCACGGTGATTCCCGAGGCCGCGCTGAGCATCCTCGATCTGCTTGAGCAGCGGAGGGCCTGAGTTCGATGTTTGGGAACTGCAGCGCCTTTCCCTTGGATCTGGAGAACACGAAGGCTCGAAGACTCAAAGACGGGTTGCTCTCTGAAGTAGAGACCGGGGGTTCTTCGCAGGACGCCAACCGCCTTTGAGTCTTAGAGTCTTCGTGCGCACAAAACCCCTGGACAGTGGCAGCATTCCCCCACGGTGAACGCCCGCATCCCCAACCCGAGGACCTGATGGCAGAGCGGCGATTGCGTCATCCTGACTTGGATGAACTGGAACGCGGGGTGCTGGCGGGCAACCGGACGCGGCTGGCCCAAGCCATCACCCTGGCCGAGAGCCGCCGGGAGGAGGATGCCCGGGCCGCTGCCGAGCTGCTGCACCGCTTGGCCCCCCACACGGGCCGCAGCCTGCGGCTGGGCATCTCCGGCCCGCCGGGCGCGGGCAAGAGCACGTTCATCGACCAGCTGGGTCAGCGCCTGGTCCGGGCCGGTCACCGTCTGGCCGTGCTGGCCGTGGATCCCTCCAGTCGCGTCTCCGGCGGCAGCATCCTGGGCGACAAGACCCGGATGGGCGGCCTGTCCCAATTGGATAAGGCCTTCATTCGCCCCAGCCCGTCGGGCGGCAGCCTGGGCGGCGTGGCCCGGCGGACGCGCGAAAGCCTGCGCCTCTGCGAGGCCGCGGGCTTCGATGTGGTGATCGTCGAGACCGTGGGCGTGGGCCAGAGCGAGGTCCAGGTCCGCGATCTGACCGACCTGTTCCTGCTGCTGCTGCTACCGGCCTCCGGCGACGACCTGCAGGGAATCAAGCGCGGGGTGATGGAACTGGCGG